>SHYZ01000128.1 GCA_009692535.1 Myxococcales bacterium | reverse complement strand
CAGTCCCCGCCGGTCGTGTCCCCGCCGGTCGTTGCGCCCGCCCGACCACGCGGCTAACGTCGCCGGCCATGAGCGACAGACAGGTGGCCCTCGTCACGGGCGCGTCGAGCGGGTTCGGCCTCCTCACCTCGGTCGAGCTGGCGCGACGCGGGCTACGCGTCTTTGCGTCGATGCGCGATCTGGGCCGTCGCGAGCGGCTCGACCGTGCAGCTGCGGAGGCCAAGGTGGAGCTCGAGTTCGTCGCGCTCGAGGTCACCTCTGTAGCCTCGGTCGCTGCCGCCGTCGGCGAGGTGACCGCGAAGGCGGGGCGGATCGACGTGCTGGTCAACAACGCCGGCTTCGGCATCGGCGGTTTCCTCGAGGACCTCACGCTCGGCGAGGTCCGCGAGCAGTTCGAGACCAACTTCTTTGGCGCGCTCGCGCTCACCAAGGCGGTGGTCGCCGGCATGCGCGAGCGTCGTCGCGGCCGGATCATCCAGGTCTCGTCGATCGCAGGGCGCGTCGCGATCCCGGGCATGTCGGCATACTGCGCTTCGAAGTTTGCGCTCGAGGGGCTCTCCGAGGCGCTGCGCTATGAGCTCGCGCCGTACGGCGTGCAGGTTGTCCTCGTCGAGCCGGGCACGTTCCGAACTGACATCTTCGACCGCAACCGGCGCATGGCGGCGCGGGCGACCGACGAGACTTCGCCCTACTTCGCGGTGACGCGGCGGATGGAGCAGATGGTCGACAAGATGGTCGCGAAGTCGACCGCCGATCCGGCCGACGTCGCGGAGGTGATTGCCGACGCCGCGACGGTTGAGCACCCGCGCCTCCGGTACCTCGTCGGGGACGACGCCAGGCGGCAGGCCTTCTTGAAGTCGCTGCTGCCGGCGAGCCTCTGGGAGAAGGCGGTCCTAAAGTTCGTCGGCCACCGTGGCTGAGTTTCTCGTCCTCCGCTCGGCCGACGAGGCACGCCGGCTGCTCGCCGCGTTCCCGGCAGTTGGTGCGGAGCGGGTCGCGCTCGCCGAGGCCGACGGTCGGGTGCTCGCCGCCGACGTCGTGGGCACCGAAGCGCTGCCCGCATGGACGCGCGCAGTAATGGACGGCTATGCCGTGCGCGCGGCCGACACGTTTGGCGCATCCGACACGGTGCCGGCATTTCTCTCGTGCGTCGGCGCGGTGCCGATGGGCGGCGTGTTTCCGCGCGCGCTCGCGCCCGGTGAGGCGGCGGCGATCGCGACGGGGGGCGTAATCCCCGACGGCGCCGATGCGGTGGTGATGATCGAATTCACCGACGAGCGGGCAGGGGCGGTCGCGGTGCATCGCGGCGTGGCGACGGGGGACCACGTGTTGCGCACGGGGGAAGACGTCGCGTGCGGGGCGGTCCTCGGGCGCGCGGGGCGGCGACTGCGACCCGAGGACGTCGCGCTGTGCGCCGCGCTCGGCATCACCGAAGTACTGGTGCATCGTCGGCCGCGCGTCGGCGTGCTCTCGACGGGCGACGAGCTCGTGGCGCCCGACGCGATGCCTCGCCCCGGGCAGGTGCGCGATGCCAATCAGCTCGCGCTCGCCGCGGCGTGCCGTCGGTGCGGGTGTGACGTGGAGCTTGGCGGCGTCGCGGCCGATGATGCTGCCGAGCTTGCCGCACGCACTCGTTCGCTCGCCGCGAGCTGCGATGCCGTGCTGCTCTCGGGTGGCTCGTCGGTGGGCGCGCGTGATCTCACCGCGGGTGCACTCGTTGCGGCGGGCGGCGAGATCATCTTCCACGGGATCAGCGTGCGGCCCGGCAAGCCGACGATCCTCGCGCGTGCCGGCGCAAAGCCGCTGCTCGGCATGCCGGGCGTGCCGGTCTCCGCGTTGGTGATCTTCGAGGTCTTCGTGCGCCCGATGCTGCTCGCGCTCGGCGGCGAGCGTGAGCGCGAGGCGTGGCCGGCGCGGCGACGTGCGCGCCTGTCGCGGCGCGTGCCGTCGCTGGCGGGGCGCGAAGACTACGTTCGGGTGCGACTCGTCACCACGGGCGAGGTCGCGCTGGCTGAGCCGCTGCTCGGCGGTAGCTCCGCGATGTCGACCTTGGCGCGCGCCGATGGGCTGGTGATCGTGCCGGCTGGCGTCGAGGGGATCGCCGAGGGGGACGAGGTCGAGGTGCTGCTGCATGGCTAGACGCACGCCGTACCTGCGCATGATGGAGGTGAGCGCGGCGTGGGAGGCGCTGCGTGCACGGGTGCGGCTGGCCGATCCGCGCGCCGAGGAGCAGATCGCCGTCGAGGAGGCCGCGGGGCGTGTGAGTGCGCGCCCGGTCACCGCGCTCACGTCGTCGCCCAGCTACCACGGCGCGGCGATGGACGGCTTCGCGGTGCGTGCGCGGGAGACGTTCGGTGCTTCCGATGCGCGCCCGCTGCGCCTACCGCTCGGCACCAGCGCGGTCCCGATCGACACCGGCGACGTGATGCCGCCGGGGTTCGACGCGGTCGTGATGGTGGAGCACGCGCATGAGCCAGCTGGCGAGCCCGGAGGTGAGCCCGGCGCCGAGACCATCGAGATTCTCCAAGCGGTCGCGCCCTGGCAGCATGTGCGGCTCACCGGCGAGGACCTCGTCGTCGGCGAGCTCGTGGTCCCGCGCGGCAAGCGACTCTCCGCCTACGACCTCGGTGCGCTGCTCGCTGCCGGCGTGACCCGCGTGGCGGTCGTGCGCCCCCCCCGCGTGGCGCTGTTGCCGACCGGCGACGAGCTGGTCGAGCCCGGCACGCCGCCCGCGCCCGGCCACGTCGTCGAGTTCAACACGCGCGTGCTGGCGGCGCTCGTCACGTCGTGGGGCGGCGCGCCCGAGCGGCACGCCCCGGTGCCCGATGATCGCGCGCTGCTCGAGGCGGCCGTCCGCGCCGCGCTCGCCGCCGGCGTCGACGTCGTCGTGCTCTGCGCCGGCTCGTCGGCAGGGCGCGACGACTACACGACGCAGGTGATCGCCGCCGTGGGCGAGCTGCTCGTGCACGGCATCAACGTGATGCCCGGCAAGCCGACCGCACTCGGCGTCACGTCCGACGGACGCGCGTTGGTCGGGCTGCCGGGCTATCCGGTCTCCTGCGCCGTCGCCGCCGAGCGTCTGCTCGGCCCGCTGGTCGCGCTTCACCTCGGCGTCGCGCCGCCCGAGCGCGAGCGTGTGCGCGCAAAGGTCGCACGCAAGGTGCCGTCCAAGGTCGGCCACGAGGAGGTCTTGCGCGTGCAGGTCGGCGAGGTCGACGGTGCGTGGGTGGCCGCACCGCTCGCGCGCGGCGCTGGCGTTATCACCTCGCTCTCCCGCGCGACCGGGCTGCTCCGCATCCCCCCACTCGTCGAGGGACTCGACGCGGGGCAGGAGGTCGACGTCGAGCTGCTGGTCTCGCGCGCCGAGGCCGCGCGCACCATCGTGCACGTCGGCTCGCACGACCTCGCGCTCGATCTCCTCGGCGACGAACTGCGCCAGCGTCACCCTGGCCGCTCACTCGCCTCAGCGAACGTCGGCTCGCTCGGCGGCCTCTGGTCGCTCGCTCGCGGCGAGTGCCATGTCGCCGGCACGCACCTCCTCGATCCCGCGAGCGGCGAGTACAACGCGCCCTATGTACGACGCGTCCTCGCCGGGCTGCCGGTCGCACTCGTGACGTTCGTGACGCGCGAGCAGGGCTTCACGGTGCTCCCCGGCAATCCGCTCGCCGTCCGCAGCTTCGCCGACCTCGCGCGCCCCGACGTGCGCTTCGTGAACCGGCAGCGTGGCGCGGGCACACGCGTGCTCTGCGACGCACGCCTCGCCGAGGCCGGCGTCGATCCGGCGCGCGTGCTCGGCTACGAGCGCGAGGAGTACACGCACATGGCCGCGGCGGTCGCCGTCGCGTCGGGCGTGGGCGACTGCGCGCTCACCATTCGCGCCGCCGCCACCGCGCTCGGGCTCGACTTCGTGCCGGTTGAAATGGAGCGCTACGACCTCGCGCTCCTCGAGCGGGACCTCCACGCGCCGTGGGCCGTGGCGTTGCTCGACACGATGCGCTCGCCCGCGTTTCGCGCAGCCGCCACCGCGCTCGGTGGCTACGACGCAGCGCGCGCCGGCGAGGTCACCCAGGTGGTGCGCTGATGGAGCTCTGGTTCGCCGCGCTGCTCGGCGTCGTGCAGGGCCTGACCGAGTTCCTTCCGGTCAGCTCCACCGCGCACCTCACCATCGTCCCCGCGCTGCTCGGCGTGCGCGATCCGGGCGCGGCGTACACCGCCGTGATCCAGCTTGGCACGCTCGTCGCCGTCGTCTGGTACCTCCGCACCGATCTTGCGCGCATGACTACGGGCCTCGCTCGCGAACCGCGCGGCCCCGACGCTCGCCTCGCGTTGCTGGTCGCGCTCGGCACCGCACCGATCGGCATCGCCGGCCTTGCACTCGAGCCGCTCGTCGACGGCGCGCTTCGCTCGCTCTGGGTGATCGTCGGCACCCTCGCCGGCGTGGGCGTTCTCATGTGGCTCATCGACCGTCGCGCCTCGCTCCGCCGTGACCTCGACTCGCTCCGCCCCTCAGACGCGCTCCTCATCGGCTGTGCGCAGGCGCTCGCGCTGGTCCCCGGCGTCTCTCGCTCCGGCGCGACCATCCTCTGCGCGCTCTGGCTCGGCCTCCGCCGCGACGCTGCTGCACGCCTCTCCTTTCTACTCTCGATTCCCGCCATCGCCGCCGCCGGCGTCTTCAAGTTGCCCGACGCCGTGCGCGCCCTCGGTCCCGAGGCCGCGCCCGCACTCCTCGTCGGCGCGTTGGTCGCTGCGCTCACCGGCTACGCCGCCATCGCGTGGCTCATGCATCACCTTCGCGCTCGCAGTCTCGGCGGATTCGCGGCCTACCGCGTGCTCGTCGCGCTCCTCCTCGCCGCGCTCCTCGCCAGCGGCGTCGTTCGCGCCGCCTGAGCCGTGACTGCGCGCCCTTTACCCGCTCCGCCGCCGAGCGGAGAATGCCGTCATGCGCCTCGCCCTACGCCTCCCTTCAGTCGCATTCCTCGCGCTCGCCGCCTTCGGCTGCGACCCCGACGTCGTCGTGCGCACCGTCGTGACGCTCGACGATTTTCTCCCCGCGCTCCCGGTTCCCGACGGCATGCCGCAGGGTGCCTTTGCCGGCCACATCGGCGAGGGCGACGAGGCCGAGCTCATCGCCGGCCCCGCGCGCTCGGGTCTCGTCGGTGATTTCTACATGCGCAACAGTCGCGCCCGCTTCGTGCTGCAGGCCGCCGATCGCGCCATCGGCATCGTCCCGTGGGGCGGCAACGTCGTGGACGCGATCCCGCTTGACGCCACCGGGGCCGATGGCGGCGAGGATCACTTCGGTGAGCTCTCCCTCATCTACGTGATCGGTCGCACCTGCGCGCACGAGAGCGTCGAGGTGCTGCTCGACGGCTCGGGCGGCGGTCCCGCCGTCGTGCGCGCGCGCGGCCGCGCGGCCCCCAACGACTACGTGAACCTCAAGGGCGTCGGCCTGCTGGCAATTCCGCTCGAGCTCGAGGCCGACATCGACGACAGCGTTGAGTGTGCGACCACCTACACGCTTCACCCTGGCAGCCCGACCCTCGAGGTCGCGTGGACGCTCTGGAACGGCGGCGACCTCGATGTGCTCGGCCCGCTCGGCGCGCTCGCCGACACCGGCGGCGCCATCGAGGCGTTCTCGCCCGGCAAGCTCGGCTTCAACCGCGCCGGCGTCGACACCATCCTCTCCGGCGGCAAGCAGCCGGCCCCCTACTCGGTCTACCAAGGTCCCGGCGTCGCCTACGGCGTCGTGCCGCGTCACGCCGACGCTGCGACACCGAACGCCGCCTTCCTCATCGCCGGGGTGTCACTGCTCCTCTACGGGGCCGAGCAGTTCTTCGACATCCTCGATCCAGAAAAGTACTTCCTGCACCTCGCGCCGGCGGACGGTGCCACCTTCCGCACCGATCTCGTCGTCGGCAACGACGCCGCCGATGTGGAGAGTGCGTTCCGCGGTGGGGTGGGCCTCACCCCCGTCTACGGCAACGCCCGCTTCGGAGCGAACCCTGCTGACGTGGCCGTGCGGGTCGGCTTCTTCACCGACGTGGACGGGGACGGTGCCGTCGGTGACGACGACCTTGTTGTCACGTACCTCGACGCCAACGGGAGTGGTGCCTTCGCCGGCTCGGTGCCCGCCGGCCGCTATCTCATGCGCGCCGATCTCCCCGGCGTAGTGCGCTCCGCGGTGCAGGCGGTCGTCCTCGAACCCGAGGTCGCGGCGACGCTCGACGTCGTGCTCCCCGAGCGAACGCTGATCGACTTCACGGTGCTCGACGACGCGACCGGCGAGCCGATCCCCGCGCGCCTCGTCGTGCTTGGTCACGATCCCGCGGCGCCCGATTTCCGACTGCACCAAGTCTACGACGTGCGCGAGGGCATCATCGCCACGCGGCACGCCGTCTACGGCGAGAGCGCCGGGTCGCCCTCTGGCGATCCGCGCGACCCGCCGCTCTGGGTCGCTGCGGGCGGCCCGTACCGCGTCGTCGCCACGCGCGGCACCGAGTGGTCGACTGACTCGGTCCTCGTCCCGCCCACCGCCGGCGAGCACCTCACGCTCACCTTCCGACTGCGCCGCGTCGTCGACACCACCGGCTACATCGCCGGCGAGTTCCACGTCCACGCGCTCGGCTCGCCCGACTCGCCGGTGCCGAACGACCTCCGCGTCCAGACAATGATCGCCGAGGGGGTCGAGTTCGTCGCGTCGACCGATCACGACTACCTGCGCGACTTTGACCCGATCGTGCAGGACCTCGGCGTCGAGCACCTGATCGACACCGTCGTCGGCGTCGAGGCCACGCCGTTCGCGCACGGCCATTTCATCATGCACCCGCTCGAGGTCGACCCGCTCGATCCGGCGGGCGGCGCGGTCGACTGGGCCACCGGCCCGCTGCCCGGCTTCGCGCTGCTCCCCGGCGAGCTCTTCGATGCCTACCGCCAAAAGGGCGCGCGCGTCGTGCAGATCAATCACCCGCGCTCGCTCAGCTCGCTCTCCAACTTTCAGGCCTACTTCGATCGCGCCGGTCTCGACTTTGACTTCGCCGCGCGCACCTTTAGCGGGCGCGCTGACCTCCAGCCGGTGCCGGCCGAGTGGCTGCGGCTGTCCGACGCTGCGCGCGTGTTCGACGACTCGTTTGAGGCGCTCGAGGTCTGGAACGGCTTTGCCACGGTGGACAGCGACGCCGACGGCGTGCGCGAGATCGCCTCGCTCGACCTCGTGCTGCGCGACTGGATGAACTTTCTCTCGTTCGGCAAGCTCGCCACGCCGTTCGGCAACTCCGACACGCACACCGTCGTGCGCGATGCGCCAGGAATGCCGCGCACGTTGATCCGCGTGGCCGACGACTCAGAGGCCGCGCTCGCGGCCGGCGTCGCTGACGAGATCTACGCGACCATCCTCGGCGAGGGGCGCGCGGTCGACGTCGTCGTCACCAACGGCCCGATGCTGGAGGTCTTCGCACAAGGCGGCGCGACCTCGGCGATCGGCGCGACCATCACGCCGAGCGGGGCGGTCACGCTCACGATCAAGATGACGGCCGCCGAGCACATCGATGTCGACACCATCGAGCTCTTCGCCAACTCCACGTTTGATCCGGTGGACGGCAACAAGACCGCGTTGATTCCGGTGGCCTGCTTCACCACGCGCGAGCTTGCGACGCTCGCAGCGACCGATCCTTGCGCGCTCGCACCGGCGGGCGGCGCTCGTCCGTTCACCGTCGAGACGCGATCGGTCGGCGCAGGATTTCGCCGCCACGAGGCGACGGTGACGATCTCACTCGCCGCCGACGCCATCCCGGCGCGCGCCGGTGCCGAGGGGGACGATGCGTGGATCGTCGTGCGCGCGCGCGGCCAGCGACCGGTCTACCCGCTGCTGCTCGACGGCGTGACCACCGGCGCGACGCTCGATGCGATCCTCGGCGACGACCCCGTCGCGCTCGAGGCCGCGCTCGTCGGCAAGGGAGTTCCCGCCGCGGCGTTTACGGCGCCGATCTTTGTCGACTTCGACGGCGGCGGTTGGCGCGCCCCGTTCGCGCCGTAACGCGGCAGCCTCGCCGCAGGCAACCCTGACATGAGGCTGCGCGTCCTCTCTTCTGCTTGCCATCGCGGCAACGCGCCCGCATAACTCCGACCGGAGGCCCCCGCACCCATGGACGAGTCGCTCTGGGAGATCATCGAAAAAGGCGGCTTCGCGATGTGGGTGATTCTTGCTTGCTCGGTCCTCGCGCTCGCCGTCGCGCTCGAGCGAGCCTTCGCGCTCTACGCCTTCCTCGACCGTGCGCGCTCACTCTCCGAGACCGTGACGCGCTGCCTCCGTCGCGGTGCCGTCGCTGAGGCGCGCGCCGCTTGCGAGCGGTCAAGGTCGCCGCTGGCGGATGTCTTTCTCGCCGGCTTCGAGCGCGATGGTCGCGGCTCGAAGGAGGCGCTCGACGGCGCCGTCGACCGCGCGCGTCTGCGCATGACGCTCGAGCTCAAGAACCGGCTCTGGATCCTTGGCACCATCGGTGCGACCGCGCCGTTCGTGGGCCTCTACGGCACCGTTGTCGGCATCATGGCGGCGTTCCACGATCTCTCCGCAAAGGGGACCGGCGGATTTTCGGTGGTGTCGCGCGGCATCTCCGAGGCGCTGGTCGCGACCGCCGCCGGCATCCTCGTCGCCGTCGAGGCGGTCGTGATCTACAACTTCTTCAACCAGCGGTTCGCGCGGCTCGCGCTCGAGCTGAAGATGCTCTGCGACGAATTCGTGGAAGCGCTCCGCGAGAAGGGCTCCGAGGATGGCACTCGGCAAACTACCGGAGGATGAGGTCGCCGGCGAAGGGGCCATCTTCGCCGAGATCAACATCACGCCGCTCACCGACATCTTTCTCGTGCTGCTCGTGATCTTCATGGTCTCGTCGAGCGTCGCGGTCGAGCGCGCGGAGACCAGCTCGCGCCAAGGCGTGAAGGTCAACCTGCCCAAGGGGACCAACAAGGAGATCGACCCTGCCGCGAGGTCGCTCGTCGTCTCGGTCACCTCGGGCAACTTGATCCTCGTGAAGGGGCAGCCGGTCGCAGCGGCGGATCTCGACGGTGCGTTTCGCAGCGCGTTCGCGAGCGACCCCGGCACTCAGGTGATCATCGAGGCCGACGAGGGCGTAAAGCACGGCGTCGTGGTCGGCATCATGGAGCGCGCCAAGCAGGCGGGCCTCGCGCGGCTCGCCATCGCGACCAAGGGCGGCCAGTAGCCGCGCTAAAGCCCGAAGCGGGTGAGTTTCTTGTGTAGCCCCTCGCGCGTGATGCCCAAGGTCTCCGCGGTGCGCGTCTTGTTGCCGCCGTGGTCGCGCAGCGCCTCGATGAGCAGCCAGCGCTCGACGTCGTCGGTCATCTCCTTGAGCGTGCCCTTCTTCGGCGCGACGCGGGCGACGGTCCCCTCGATCTTCCGAAGCTGCGGCGAGAGCTGGGGCACGTCGAGGAAGGCGTCGGGGTCGCTCTGGATCACCAACCGCTGCACCTCGTTCTCGAGCTCGCGGATGTTGCCGGGCCACGCGTAGGCGGCGAGCGCGTCGAGCGCGGCGGGCGTGAAGCCGGCGACGGAGCGGTGGTACTCGGCGACGTAGCGCGCGAGGAAGTGCGCGGCGAGCAGCGGCACGTCCTCACGCCGCTCGCGCAGCGACGGGATCCGGATCGGGAAGACCATCAGCCGGTAGTAGAGATCCTGGCGGAAGCGCCCCTTGTCGACCTCTTCGGCGAGGTTGCGGTGGGTCGCGCAGATGATCCGCACGTCGACCTGCTTCTCGGTGGTCGCGCCGACGGGGCGGAAGGTCCCCTCCTGCAGCACGCGCAGCAGCTTGGCCTGCAGCGGCATCGACATTTCGGCGATCTCGTCGAGGAAGAGCGAGCCGCCATCGGCGAGCTCGAAGAGCCCCTTCTTGTCCTGATCTGCGCCCGTGAACGCGCCCTTCTTGTGGCCGAAGAGCTCGCTCTCGAGCAGGTTCTCCGGCAGCGCGGCGCAGTTCTGCGCGACGAAGAGCTTGTCCTTGCGGCGGGACTGGTAGTGGACCGCCGACGCGGCGAGCTCCTTGCCGGTGCCGGTCTCGCCGGTGATGCAGACGGTGGCGCGGGTGTCGGTGACCTTCTCGAGCTGGCGCTGCACGGCGCGCATCGCGGGCGCGTCGCCGATGATCTCGGCCACCCGCCGCCGCTCCTCTCGGCGCTTGAGGTAGCGATTCTCGCCGCGCAGCCGCTCCTCGGCTACGCGCAGGCGGGCGATGAGCCGTGCGTTCTCGAGCGCGAGCGCCGCCTGTTGGGCGAGCACCATGAGGAGGTCGAGGTCGGCTGCGGTGAACATCCCCGCCGAGGCGCGGTTGTCGACCTGGATCACGCCCTGGATGCCGTCGCCGCGCCACATCGGCGCCGCGAGCGTGGAGAGGATTCGCCCCGCGAGCAGCGACTCGGTGCCGCCGAGCTCCTCGATGGCGTTCGCCACCAGCACCGCGGCGCGCTCGTCGAGCACGCGCCGCAGCACCGCGCGGCTGGCGTAGACCGGTGCGCCGGCGGCGGGAGAGGGTGAGACGACGATGCTCGCGCGCACTTGCGACGCGGCGATAACGAAGCGTTCTTCGTCGGCCTCGCTGCGGACGAAGAGCGCGACGTGGGTGGCGCGCGGCAGCAGCTCGAGCACCGACTCGCCGATGGCTGCGAGCGACTCGGCGAGGTCCGAGGCCGTGCCGATGCGTTTTGCGGCGCGATAGAGCGCAGACGCCACCTGCGGGTTTTGCTCGAGGGCCACCGCGACTGCGGGCAGGTCGGAGATCGCGCGGGAAGCGAGCACGCGCTCCGACGGTCCGGTGGGCGCGGCCGTGACCAGCCTAACCGCGAGGATCACCGCGGTCTCGGGGTCGCCGAGACAGAGTCGGTCGCCGTCCCGAAGGGCCAGCTCGTGGGCGCGCGTGCCGTCGACCGGGATGCGCGCACCGTCGCGCTCCACCGCGGAACCGTTGGTCGAGCGGAGGTCGCGGTAGATGACGTGCGCGCCTTCGTGAAAGAGCTGCCCGTGTTCGCTCGAGAGATGAAAATCGGCGAGGCAGATCGTGTTCTGGGCAGCGCGACCGACGGTGGCGCCCGCGCCGGCGAGCAGCTTGGGCTCGTCGAACTCGAACACACGACCGGTCGCGTCGCCGGACAGAACCTGGAGGGTGAGCACGGGGGGCGTGGTCGGGCGCGGGTTCGGGGGCGCTGCGGGTGGCGGGCGCTCCACCTTTCGCGGACGCGCGGCGACGACCGCACTATACTGCCCCGAGCCGTCTGGATGGCCCGCCTTCGCCTCATCGTTGCGGGGGCGGACCCCAAGTCCGCCCTCGACCTTGCACACGGCTTCGAGCGGGCCGG
>SHYZ01000127.1 GCA_009692535.1 Myxococcales bacterium | reverse complement strand
CCGATGCCGATGTCGATGTCGATGTCGATGTCGGCGCTGGCGCCGGCGCTGATGATGGGGCGTTCTCCGCGGCGGCGATGCGGCGCACCGATCAGCCCGCGCAGCTGGCGGCGGCGCTCGACGCTCCGGCACCAGCCGCAGCCGACACGTCGATCGGTGGCGACATGGATTTCAGCATCGGCGAGGCTTCACGCGTCATCGATCTCTCGGTGCTGCTTGCGGCGCGAAAGATTAATGCTGCGGATTGGTCGGGGCCGAGCTCAGAGCCGATGCCGATCGCAGAGGCGCGCTCGCGGCCAGCGGTCACCGTGGCGGCGGCGCGGCTCTTGGAGTTCGCCGCTGCGAACCCCGACCTCGCGATGCCCGCGCGACCGCGCCGTCGGCGCGTCGGGTCGCTCGTCGTCGGCGGTGGCCTGGCGCTGCTGTTGGTCGCGGCGCTCCTCCTGCTCGTCATCAAGAAGCAGGGCACCGGGCGTGCGAGCGACGACACGGCGGGCACCGGCCCCGGCGACAAGAAGAGCAACTACGCCGACGACTACTACCAAGGTGGCGGCGGGATCGGCATTCAGATCGGACCGTCGGCGGTAAGGCCCACGCCGACCGCGGCTGATCCCACGGCAGCGAAGCCCCGTGACAAGGTGGTCGGTCCGCGGACCATCTCGGTCCCGGCCCGCCCGCGCGGCGATGCCGGCCCGATCGGCCTCGGCCGCGGCGACGACGAGCTGCTCGGTGCCACCAAGCAGACTGGGCCCGCTATCGAGCTCACCCCGGAGCGAGCTCATGAGACGGTTCGTCGCAACAACAACCTCATCGAGCAGTGCTACGAGCACGAGCTCAAGATCGATCCTGACTTCAAGCCGGGCGTGGTTGAGATCACCTTGACGATCGCCGCTGACGGGCGCGTTCGCAGCGTGATCATCGGAGGGCGCTCGGGTGCATTCTACGAGTGCGTGCGCAAGAAGCTGCTCAGCCTGCCGTTCGCTCGCGGCACGCGCGACCTCACGATGGCGATTTCCGTGGACTTCCGATCGCGCTAGCCGCCGGAGCGCAGCACGACGCGATCAGCAGCGGCGGCGAGCTCCTCGGCCATCTTGTCCACGTCGAGCGCGCGCTCGGCCGCGACGACCTGATCGAGCCGTGCACGTGTCGTCGGGTTTGAGGGGACGAAGAGCGAGCAGCAGTCTTCGTACGGCTGGATCGAGAGCTCGAAGGTGCCGATGCGTTGTGCGAGTGCGACCGTCTCGAGCTTGTCGTAGGTGAGCAGCGGTCGCAGCACCGGGAGCGTCGCGGCCTCCTCGATCACCGCGAGGTTCTCGAGGGTCTGTGAGGCGACCTGCGCGAGGTTCTCGCCGGTGACGAGCGCCTGGGCGTGCTCGCGTCGGGCGATCGCGGCGGCCGCGCGCATCATCGCGCGGCGGTAGAGCACGACGGCCATCGGCCCCTTGTCGGCCGCGCGCAGTGCCTTCTGTGCGTCGGTGAAGCCGACGACGAAGAGCGTGAGCTCGCCCTGCCAGCGGGCCAGACTGCGTGCGAGGTCGGTGACCTTCTCTCGCGTCGCGTCGCCGGTGTAGGGGAACGAGTGAAAGTAGGTCGCGATGACGCGGCAGCCGCGCTTCATTGCGAGCCAGCCGGCGACGGGCGAGTCGATGCCGCCGGAGAGGAGCAGGTTGACCGTGCCGGTGCAGCCGACCGGCAGCCCGCCGGGACCGGGGCGCGTGTCGCAAAAGACCAGCACGCGCTCCTCGTGCACCTCGATGCCGATGGTGAAGTCCGGCTTGTGAACGTCGACCGGGAGTCCGAGCTCGCGCACGATGCGGGCGCCGACGGTGTGGTCGAGTTCCGGCGAGGTGAGCGGGAACTTCTTGTCGGCGCGGCGCGCCGAGACCTTGAAGCTCGGGCGTCCACCGCGCCGGTCGATGGCAGCTTGCGCTGCACGCACGGCCTCGTCCTCGATCGCCGCGAGCGCCGGCGCGACGACCCGTGCGGGCGACAGCGAGGTGAGGCCGAACACCCGCGCGAGGCGGTCGAGCGCGCGGTCAGTCTCGCCGGGCGCGACCTCGACCAGTGCGCGCAGGCGGGCGCGGCGCACCTTGGCGCCGGGCAGGCCGGCGATGGCGCGGCGCGCGTTCTCGAGCACGCGCGCCTCGAACTGGCCGCGGTTTTTTCCCTTGAGGAAGAGCTCGCCGTAGCGGAGCAGGATCACTTCGTTCATGCGCGCCGCCTCGATCCGCCGAGCTCGGCGGCCGCGGCGATAATCGCACGGGCCGCGACGTCGATCTCCTCGAGCGTGGTGCTGTGCGCCAGCGAGACGCGGAGGGTCCCGACGTCGGGCGCGTGGCCGAGCGCGGCGAGCGCGGGACTGACGTGGCGATCGCGGCTCGCACAGGCCGAGCCGGCGGAGACGAAGATGCCGCGCGCCTCGAGTGCGTGCAGTAGCGGCTCGGCGGGCACGCCCGGGAAGGCGAGCGAGGCGATCTGCGGCACGCGCGGCTGGCCGACGCAGTTCTCGATCGCGCCGATCCCCGCGCCGACGATCGTCGCGACGAGGCGGTCGCGCAGCCGTGCGGCGTGTGGGGCGCGCTCGACGAGGGCGGCATGCGCGAGCCGCGCGGCCTCGGCGAAACCGGCGATGCCGGGCACGTTCTCGGTGCCGGAGCGCACGCCGTCTTGTTGCCCGCCACCGCTCCAGAGCGGGGTGACACGCGCGCCCTGCTTCAGCCAGAGCGCGCCGACGCCCTTGGGACCGTGGAGCTTGTGCGCCGAGAGCGCGACGCTGTGGCAGCCGAGTGCGCGCACGTCGAGCGGGATTTTGCCGAGGGCCTGCACCGCGTCGCAGTGCAGGTGGACGCGCGGCGCGCGGGACCTGACGGCGCGTGCGAGCTCGGCCACCGGCTGAATCGTGCCGAGCTCGTTCTGCACCAGCATGCAGGCGACGACGACGGTCTCGTCGGTCACGGCGCTCAGCAGGTCGTCGATGGCGACCACGCCGGAGGAACGAATCGGCACCGTCGTGGTGTGGAAGCCCTCGGCCTCGAGCTGCTTCGCTGCGCCGAGGACTGCGGGGTGTTCAAATGCGGTGACGACGATGTGGCGGCCACGACCGGCGCGCGCGCGTGCAGCGCCGGCCACGCCGAGCGCGTCGGCCTCGGTGCCGCCCGAGGTCCAGATGATCGTGCCGAGCGCGCCGTCCTCGTCACCGAGCGCGGTGCCGAGTTGTGCGCGCGCAGCCTTGATCCGGCGGGTGGCAGCGAGCCCGATGCGGTGCGACGACGACGGGTTGCCGAAGTCCTCGAGCAGGCAGGCGAGCACGACCGCAGCGACGCCATCGTCGACGCGGGTCGTGGCTGCGTTGTCGAGGTAGACGGGGCGCACGGCCTACAGATAGCGCGAGCGACGGGGGGGCGGCAACGACTCGCGTGTTATGAAGCAGGCGTGGCGTGCTCGTGGACCAAGATGCCGCTCGGCCGCAGCGGGCTCGTCGTAACCCCGCTCGGGCTCGGCTCGAGCTATGGACTCGGCGCAGCGGACGTCGAGCGCGCCTGCGAGCGTGGCGTGAACTATCTCTACTGGGGCTCGATCCGCACCGAGGCGTTCGGCCGTGGCGTGCGCACGGTCGCGCAGCGGCGCCGTGACGAGCTCGTGGTCGTGGTCCAGAGCTACACGCGCTTCGCTTCGCTCCTGCCGCGCGCGGTCGAAAGCGCGCTCGCGAAGCTCGATGTGGGCTACGTCGATGTGCTGCTGCTCGGCTGGTGGAACCGGCTCCCGTCGCGACGCATCCTCGACGCGGCGCTCGCGCTGCGCGAGGCGGGGAAGGTGCGACAGCTCATGGTCTCCTGCCACCACCGGCCGTCGTTCGCGGCACTCGCCGCCGAGCCGGCGCTCTCGGCGGTGATGGTGCGCTACAACGCGGCGCACCCTGGGGCCGAGTCGGAGGTGTTCCCGCGCCTCGGCCCGGCGCCGCCCGGCGTGGTCGCGTACACCGCAACGCGCTGGGGCACACTCTGCGACCCGCGCCTCATGCCGGCGGGCGAGCCGGTGCCGCGCGGCTCCGATTGCTACCGCTTCGCGCTCTCGCACCCGTCGGTCAACCTCTGCCTCGCCGGCCCGAAGAACGCCGCCGAACTCGACGACGCGCTCACCGCGCTCGACCGTGGGCCGATGTCCGAGGACGAGCTCGCGTGGATGCGCCGTGTCGGGCGGGCGGTCCACGACGCGCCGGTGCGCCGCGCGTTGCCGTCGCTGGCGAACCTCGCCGAGCGAGCCGGGCGCCTGCTAGGCCGCGGGTGAGCGCCGGTGCGGGCGCGGCGCCCGACGCTGGCGACGCGGAGCTCGGCGTCTACGTCCACTTTCCCTGGTGCCGCGCGCGCTGTCCCTATTGCGATTTTGCGATCGCGGTCGCGCCAATTCCCGACATCCCTCACGCCGCGTATGCGGATGCAGTGATCGCCGAGCTTGCAGCGCGCGCGCCAAGGTTTCGTCCCGGACGCAGGCTTCGGTCGGTCTACTTCGGTGGCGGCACGCCGGCGCTCTGGCACCCCGACGAGCTCGGTCGCGTGCTGCGCGCGGTGGTGTCGGAGCTGGGCGCGGCGAGCGGCGCGCTCGAGGTGACCGTCGAGGCCAACCCGCATGACTGCACGCCTGAGCGACTCGCGCGGCTCGCGCGGGCTGGCGTCACGCGGCTCTCGGTGGGCGCGCAGTCGTTCGACGACGGCGAGCTCGTCACGCTCGGCCGTGACCACGATGCGGGCGGCGCGCGCGCAGCGGTCCGCGCGGTGCGGGAGGCGGGCTTTTCGTCCTTCTCGCTCGATCTCATCGTCGCGCTCCCCGGTCGCAACGTGCGCGACCTTGGCCGCACCCTCGACGAGGCACTCGCACTCGCGCCGCCGCACCTGTCGGTCTACCAGCTCACCGTGGAGCCGGGCACACCGCTCCACGAGGCGGTGCGCTCAGGGCGCGTCACGCCCGCCCCCGACGACGATGCTGCGGACCAGCTCACGCTCGTCGACGCGAGGCTCACCGCAGCAGGGTGGGAGCACTACGAGGTGAGCTCGTTCGCGCAGCCAGGATTTCGCGCGGTCCACAACTCGCTCTACTGGCGCGGCGCGGAGTACCTCGGCCTCGGCAGCGGCGCGCACTCGTTCTGGCGGCCGGAGCCAGGGCGGGGCACGAGGTGGTCGAGTCACCGCTCGGTGAAGACCTGGCTCGCCGCTCGCCCCGGTTCGTCCGTCGACGCACTCGCCGCCGATCCGCTGATCGCGGAGGTGATCGAGCAGGACGCCGTCGCGCTCGCAGAGGACGCGCTCTGGCTCGGCCTGCGCACCGCCGACGGCGTGCCGCGCGCGCTCGCTGCACACGCCGAGGACCGCCTGGCCCGGCTCGCCGCGGCGGGCTTTGTCACGGTCGACGACGCGCGCGTCCGCCCGACCGCGCGAGGGCTGCTACACGCCGACGGGCTCGGCGGGTTCTTGCTAGGATGATCGGCACTTGTCGGAGCTGAACCACCGAGCGCGGAAAATCCTCACGGCGATCGTGCAGGAGTACATCGCCACGGGCAGCGCGGTCGGCTCGCGCACGGTCACGCGCCGCTACGGCATCGACCTCTCGGCGGCGACGGTGCGCAACGTGATGGCCGACCTCGAGGAGCAGGGGCTGCTCAAGCAGCCGCACACCTCCTCTGGGCGCGTGCCGACGCATGACGGGTTGCGCGTGTTCGTCGACTCGCTGCTCAAGGTCCGCGCGTTCGGCCCGCGCGAGCGCGACGAGCTGCGTGCGCACTACAACCTGCCGCAGAGCGATCTCGACGAGGCGCTGCAGCGCACCTCGCGCGCGCTCTCCGAGTTGTCGCGCCAGGCGGCGATCGTCATCACCCCGGTCGCCGAGCGGCAGCGGCTCGAGCATGTCGAGTTCGTGCGGCTTCGTGAGGGGGAGTTGCTCGCGATCCTGGTCGTCGAGGGCGGACAGGTTGAGAACAAGCTGGTCCGCGTCGACCCGATGCCCGATGCGGCCGAGCTCGAGCGCGTGCACAACTACCTGAACCTCCTCATCGTCGGGCGGACGCTCGAGGAGGTGCGGCACTTCATCGGCGAAGAGCTCGCGAAGGAGCGCACGCGCTACGACCTGCTCGCCGAGCGAACGCTAAGGCTCGGCCAGCTCGCGCTGATGATCGACCGCGAGCCGGGCGTGATCGTGTCGGGCTCGGCGCACCTGCTCGACGACGAGGCGGGCGACTCGCTCTCCAAGGAGGCCCTGCGGGCGGTGCTCTCGGCGCTCGAACAGCGCGAGCGGGTCGTCGAGCTGCTCGATCGCACGCTCGGCGCCGACGGCATCCGCGTCTGGCTCGGCTCTGCGACGCCGTTCGCCGAGATCGCCGATCTGTCGGTGGTCGCGGCGAGCTACGGCCCCGAGGACCGACCGGTCGGCACGATCGCCGTGATCGGTCCGACCCGGATGAACTACTCGCGGGTGATCCCGCTGGTCGACTTCACGGCGGAGCTCCTCTCCGACGTCATGGCACTCGGGAAGTAGCTCGTGTAAACATCCTGAGTCCGATATGCAGCGCCCTATAGATAGTTCGTCTTCTGATGACAGCAACGGCCTCGGTGTCGCCAACGGCGTCGATGCTGGTGCCGAGGTCTTGTCCGTGCCCGAGCTCGATGCCGCAGACTTTGGCGATGGCATCGCGGTTGAGGTGGTGCTCGAGGCAGCGGGGCCAGCGTCGGTCGCGCAAGCGGCGGCCACAGTCGTTCCCGTGGCGCCAGCCCTAGCTCCAACCGAGCTGCCCGAGCCGGCCGAACTGGCGACGGCCGCGCCCGACGCTGCGCTCATCATTGTCGAGCTCGAGAAGGCCAAGTCTGAGACCTTTCGGCAGCTGCAGCGGACCGCCGCTGACTTCGACAACTACCGCAAGCGCACCCGCCGCGAGAACGACGACGCGCGCGCGCGTGGCCGCGAGGAGATCCTCAAGGAGATGCTCCCGGTGGTCGACAACCTCGAGCGCGCGCTGGCCGCGTCGGACTTGCGCGAGGGCGGGCGGAGCGTCGTCGACGGCGTCAAGCTGGTGCTGCGGCAGCTCGTCGTGTCGCTGGAGAAGTTCGACGTAAAGGGGTTCGCCACCATCGGTGAGCCGTTCGACCCCTCGCGGCATGAGGCGATCTCGCAAGCCGAGACCGCCGAGCGGATTCCGGGCACCGTGTATATCGAGCTGCAGAAGGGCTACCTGCTCGGCGAGCGGCTGCTGCGCCCGGCCATGGTCGTGGTGGCACGCGCGCCGGTCGCGGTGGTGTCGGAGCCGTCGGAGCCGTCGGAGCCGGAGCCGTCGGAGCCGGAGCCGTCGGAGTCGCTCCTGCCGCCGGTGGATGGCGAGCCGGACACCACTGACAATGACAACAACGAGGTGAGTGCGTCGTGAGTCGCGTCGTCGGTATCGACCTTGGAACCACCAACTCCTGCGTCGCGGTCCTCGACGGTGATCAGGTCGTCGTGATCCCGAACGCCGAGGGGAGCCGCACGACGCCGTCGTATGTCGGCTTCCCACAGAACGGCGATCGGCTCGTCGGACAGGTCGCCAAGCGGCAAGCGGTGACCAACCCGCTCGACACCATCTATGCCGTGAAGCGGCTGATGGGTCGCAAGTTCGAGGATCCGAACGTCGCGCGCCACCTGTCGGCCACCGCTTACCTGGGCGTCGCGGCGGAGAACGGTGACGTGCGGGTAAAGGCCCGCGGCCGCGAATACTCGCCGCCCGAGGTCTCGGCGATCATCCTTGGCCAAATGAAGAAGATCGCCGAGGACTATCTCGGCGACACCGTCAGCGAAGCGGTGATCACGGTCCCCGCCTACTTTGACGACGCGCAGCGGCAGGCGACCAAGGACGCGGGCCGGATCGCCGGGCTCGAGGTGCTCCGGATCGTCAACGAGCCGACCGCCGCCGCGCTTGCGTATGGCGCGGGCGAGCAGCGGAACGAGCGCGTCGCCGTGTACGACCTCGGCGGCGGCACGTTCGATATTTCGGTGCTCGAGCTGCAGGGGGGCGTGTTCCAGGTGCGCGGCACTGCGGGCGACACGTTCCTCGGGGGCGAGGACTTCGACCGCCTGATCGTGGACTGGCTCGCCGACGGCTTTCAGAGCGAGCACGGCATCGACCTGCGCGCCGACCGGATGGCGCTGCAGCGGCTCAAGGAGGGCGCGGAGAAGGCGAAGCTCGAACTCTCGTCCGCGTACGACACCGACGTCACGCTGCCGTTCATCTGCGCCGACGCCACCGGGCCCAAGCACCTCGCGCGCAAGATCTCTCGCGCCCAACTCGAGGAGCTGGTCGAGCCGCTCATCGAGCGCACGCTCGGGCCGTGCCGGCAGGTGCTGGTCGACGTCGGCATGACGGTCGAGGACATCGACGAGGTGATCCTCGTCGGCGGGCAGACGCGGATGCCGATGGTGCAGGAGATGGTGGCGCGGCTGTTTGGCAGAACGCCGAACCGCTCGGTGAACCCCGACGAGGTGGTCGCCGTCGGCGCGGCCATTCAGGCGGGCGTGCTGTGCGGGCTGGTGCAGGAGGTGCTCCTGCTCGACGTGACACCGCTGTCGATCGGCGTGGAGACGGCGGGCGGCGTGTTCACGCGGCTGATCGCGAGGAACACCACGATCCCCGCGCGGATGTCGGAGATCTTCTCGACGGCGGCGGACAACCAGTCGTTCGTGAACGTGCATGTGCTGCAGGGTGAGCGCGACATGGCGGCCGACAACCGGTCGCTCGCGCAGTTCGAGCTGATCGGGATTCCTCCCGCGCCGCGTGGGATCCCGAAAATCGAGGTCACGTTCGAGATCGATGCCAACGGCATCCTCGAGGTCGCGGCGAAGGACCTTGGCACCGGGCGTATGCAGACGGTTCATATCGTCTCGACGAGCGGGCTCGACGAGCGGGAGATCGGTCGCCTCGTGGACGAGGCTGGTGCGACGGCTCAGGGGGACGCGACGCGCCGCGAGCTCGCCGAGCTCAAGAACCAGGCTGAGGCGCTGATTTACTCGTCGGAGCGCGCGCTCACCGAGTTCGGCGGCGCGCTCGCTGAGCAGGAGCGCGTGGCGCTCGAGCAGGATCTCGGCGAGTGCAAGAACCTCCTCGAGTTCGGCTCGGTCGAGCAACTGCAGGCGGCGATCCTCCGGCTCGAGGCCTCGGCGCAGCGCATCGGCGAGCTGATCTACGCGCAGGCGGCAGGCGACTCCGAGGGCGTTTCGTAGCAGCCGCAGCAGGAGAGGAGCGGGCCGTGTCTCCTTCCGCCATTCGCGCGAACCGCGACTACTACGAGGTCCTCGGCGTCGCACGCGGCGCGACGGAGCTTGAGGTCAAGAAGGCGTTTCGGCGTCTCGCGCTCGAGTGTCACCCTGATCAGAACCCCGACGATGTGGCGGCCGAGGAGCGTTTCAAGGCGCTGAACGAGGCGTACGCCGTGCTCGGTGACGTCGAGCAGCGCGCCCGCTACGACCGGTTCGGTCACGCCGCGCCCGGGCCGTGGCCGGCGGGATTTTCGGGTTCGGTCGCGGAGGTGCTCGAGAAGATCTTCGGTGATCTTGGCGACGTCGTCGGCAAGCGCCGTGTGGCGCAGCCGGGCAAGGACCTCCGCTACACGCTGCGCGTGCCGTTCGAGGAGGCAGCGCGCGGCGCGACGAGGACGATCCGCGTGTCGGTGCAGCGCGAGTGCAGTTCGTGCGACGGCATCGGCTCGCGGCGTGGCCTGGCGGGGCTGACGCGCTGCGCGACCTGTCTCGGGGTCGGTGAGACGAGGAGCCTGGCCGCACCCGAGGGGCGCCCGTGCGCGGCGTGTCACGGCCGCGGCGCGCAGGCGGTCGATCCCTGTCCGTCGTGCGCGGGCGTCGGGCTCGTGCGCGTCGAGCGCGAGTACTCGGTGGCGATCCCACCGGGCACCGAGGATGGCTCGGTGAGGATGATCGCGCGTGAAGGCGAGCCGGGGCGCCGCGGCGGTGCTGCGGGCGACCTGCATGTGATCGTGCGCGTCGGTGAGCACGCGCTGTTTTCGCGGCGCGGCTACGACATCCTGTGCGACGTGCCGGTGAGTTTTCCGCAGGCGACGCTCGGTGCGCATGTCGATGTGCCGACGCTCGACGGCAAGGTGCGCATGCGCGTGCCGGCCGGGACCCAGTCGGGGCGGCTGTTGCGGCTGCGCGGCAAGGGGATTGCGCGCGGCGACGCATCGCGCGGGGACCAGCACGTGCGGATCATGGTCGAGACGCCGACGCACCCGACCGCGCGGCAGCGGCAACTGCTCGAGGAGCTCGCGCGCGAGAGCGGCGAGGCGGTCGGGCACCCGCGGACAAAGTCGTTCCTCGACAAGGTGCGCGAGCTGTTCGGGTGACGCCGGGGGGAGCACTGCTCCACGTGGGGCTGTTCGCAGCCACCTGCGCGACCACTTGGTACGCGGGCGGGCCGGTGTTCGCCGCGACGCTGATGTCGATCCTGCTCGCGCACGAGCTCGGCCACGTCGTGGCGGCGCGGCGCCACCGGGTCGACGCCTCGCTGCCGTACTTCATCCCGCTGCCGTTCTCGCTCGGCACGCTCGGCGCGGTGATCCGCATGCGCGCGCCGATCGAGCGGCGCGACGCGCTCATCGACGTCGGTGCGGCGGGGCCGCTCGCCGGGCTGATGGTCGCGATCCCGCTGCTGGTGTGGGGCCTCGCGCGCTCTCCGGTCGGGCCAGTCGTCGCGGGCGACGGCGGTTTCACCGAGGGGAACTCGATCCTCTATCTGCTGCTCAAGCTGGCGGTGAAGGGGCGGGTGCTGCCGGCGGACGGCGTCGACGTCCAGCTCGACGAGATGGCGCTGGCCGCGTGGGTCGGGCTGCTCGTGACGTTCATCAACCTGATCCCGATCGGCCAGCTCGACGGCGGGCATGTGGCGCACGCCTACTTTGGCGAGGCACACGAGCGTCGCGCGTCGCGCCTGCACGCGCTGCTCGCGGTGGTCGGGAGCGTGGTGTTTGGCCTGCTCGTCCTCGAGGCGCGCGGTGCCGGGCGAACCTGGGCCGACGCGCTCGCATACGGCGGGCAGGGCGCGCTGCCGTGGGGTGTCTGGACCGTGCTGCTCGCGGTGATGCGGCGCATGTCGGGCGGCGTCTATCACCCGCCGACCGATACCGAGCCGCTCTCGCCGTCGCGGCGTGCGCTGTTCTGGCTGGTCGCGGTGCTGTTCTTGCTGCTGTTCACCCCGGTGCCGATGCGCGAGACGCTGCCGTGATCGACTCGAGCGACTCGGGTGCAGACACGGCCATGCTGGTGGCGCTCTTCGCCGCGTGCGAGGCGCGGTGGGACGAGTCGGTCCGCCACGATCGCTTCCTCGCGGCGTGTCGGGATGGCGGCGCGTGGGCGTTCGCGGCGGCGCGCTACCGTGGCGCCCTCGACGCTCGGGCCGGCGACGAGGTCGCGATCGCCTGCCTCGCGCGGGTGCGTGCGGGCGCCGAGGTCGCGCTCGC
>SHYZ01000126.1 GCA_009692535.1 Myxococcales bacterium | reverse complement strand
GAGGTCGCCGACCGGTTGGAGGCAAGCCTCGCGGCCGGCCTCGTCGCCGCCGGCTTCGCGGTGATCCCGCGCGTCGAGGTGCAAGCGCTGCTGCGGGCCGCGCCGGAGCTCGACGGCTGCTTGACCACGAGCTGTCTCGAACGCGCTGGTCGGCTCGTCGGCGCGCGCCGGTTCGTGCGCGCGCGCGCGGAGGCCGCCGGTGCTTCGTGGTCGCTCGAGGTCGAGGTCTACGGTGCCGACGCTGCGGGTGGCCTCGTCGATCGCGTGGAGCGGTCCTGCCCGGTCTGCACCATCAAGGAGGCGGCGGACGAGCTCGCGGCCGCGGCGCGCTCGCTCCGCGAGGAGGAGTCGGTGCCGCCCGACGTGCGCGAGGAGGTGCGCCCGCTGCCCGACAAGGAGCGACCGGCGCCGCTGCCGCACTCACCGGACCGGCGCGCGGGGCTCTGGAAGTGGCTCGCGGCCGGCGGTGGCGGGCTCGGGCTCGCGACCGGCATGGCGCTGATCTTCGTCGATGGCTCCGAGACCGACTGCCCGGCAGAGCGCGGCACCTGCGCCGAGGTCTACGACACGCTCGTCGGTGGCGTCGCGCTGACCGGCGTGGGGCTCGCGCTCGGCGGCGTCAGCGCATTTCTCTTCACGCGCGAGGCGCGCGAGTCGGCGCAGATCGGCTTTGTGCCCCACGCGGGCGGGCTCGAGCTGACCTTCGCCACCAGATTTTAGCTCGCGCGAATTCGCAGGAAGCGAAAGCCGCCGCCGCCGGTCCAGCCGGCCTCGTCGGACACGCCGCCGGGATCACGGCCGGCGGTGACGCGCGCGAGTCGCGGCGCGCAGTGCGTGACCGCCTGCTCGCCGCGCTCGATCGCGACCCAGCGACGACCGAGCTTGTGCGCCACCGCCGCCGTTGTGCCCGAGCCGGCGTACGCGTCGAGCACGAGGTCGCCAGGGCGGGTGACCGACTGGAGCAGCGTCGCTACCAGCCGCTCCGGCTTGGGATAGTCGAAGGCGGCGCCCTTGCCGAAGAGTGCCTCGCTCTCTCGCGCGGCGTCCTCGTACGTCGCCATGTCGTAGTGCGCGACGCTGAGCAGGTTCTTCATCTTGCGCGGTGCGCCGCCGCGCTTGACGTGGTTGGGGCGGAACGGCAGCCGCTCGATCACCACCTCGTCGCCACCGTCGAGCGCGAGGTCGAGCCGCGCTTGCGAGTAGCGCCACTCGCCCTCGAGGCGGAACGGGCCAACGTTCGTGCCGCGGCGAATCGTCACCGCGTCGAGCAGCCGCGCGATGACATTGCCGGTGGACATGTCGCCCGGCGCGACCGATTGGTCGCCGCAGCCAAAGCGCACCGCCCCGGCAGGGAAGCTGAGTGTGCGCACGCCGTTCCCCGCGTGGTTGAGCGGGTGCGGCTTGCCGCGCGCGGTGGTGCCGTAGATCAGCGTCGGCGCGTGCGCGTGGTCCTTGGCATAGGCGACGACGAACTCGGTCACCGACGCCAGCTTGCCACCGCGGAACGACGCCTTGCGCTTCTTCTCCCAGACCAGCCGGCCGAGGCTGTTCGCCGCGCCGAAGAGCTCGTCGAGCAGCAGCACGATGCGCACGAGGTGGGCGTCGTCGATCGACGCGAAGAGCACACCGTCGGGCGCGAGCGTGTCGTGCAGCGCGGCGAGGCGCGGGCGGAGTTCATCGCTCCATGCGTCGACGGGCTGCGCGTCGTCGTAGTGGGAGAACGCGCGGCCGGTGTTGTACGGCGGGTCGATGTAGACGCAGCGCACGCGCCCGTCCAGCCGCGGCGCGAGCAGCGCCAACGCGGCGAGGTTGTCGCCGTGCACGAGCAGGTTCTCGTCCGCCTCGGCAGCGTGCGGATCGCGTCGGGAGAGCCTGCGGACCTCGGCCAGCCCTGCGCCGCGTCGTGGCTTCGCTGCCGCCAGCCGCGCGAAGCGAAACCCGCTGCCGCCGCGCCATCCCGTCGCACGCGTGACGCCGTGTGCGTCGGCGCCGTCGACCACCCGCCGCAGCCGAGGGACCACGTGCGTCACCGCCTGCGCGCCCGACTCGATCAGCACGAAGCGTCGACCGAGCTTGAGCGCGACCGCGCCGGTCGTGCCCGAGCCGGCGAACGGATCGAGCACGAGATCACCGGGCGCCGTCGCGAGCTCGAGCAGACGGGCGAGCAGCGCCTCGGGCTTCTTCCCTTTCGGGAAGCTCACGCCGCCCTCCTTGTTCAGGTTGATCGTGCTGATGTCGGACCAGAGGTCGCCGAGCGGCTCGTCGCAGTGGTCCGCGAGGAAGAGCATCTGCTTCCCCTCCCACCAGACGTACTCGACGCCGCCCGGCGACGTCACGCGCGCGATCTTCGTCGGGAATGAGAGCCCCGCGAGCAGCGCGTTGTTGGTGCGGTAGACCACGCGGTGTCGCTCGGCGAGCTGGAGTGTGCGCAGCGCCGTCGGGCTCGGCGCGATGCCGTGCGCTGCGAGGTGCGCGGCGAGCGGCACGACGCGCCACGCCTCGGGCGGCTCGTCGGGGTTCTCGATGATGCGCGTGTAGTAGCCGAGGTAGCGGTCGAGCTTGGCACCCTGCTTCTCCTGCCGGAGTGGGCGGAGCGCGGCGGTGGGGCTGCGCCCGTAGACCAGCAGATACTCCTTGAGCTTGGGGAGCCGGCGGTGCGCGTGCGTCATCTTCACGCCGGAGAGCTCGCTCATTTTCACGACGATCGTCGCGACGCGGCGCTCGCGCCCGAAGCGCTCGTCGAGCAGCGTCTGCAAATACGCGACCTCGCGGTCGTCGATCTGCGCGAAGAGCAGCCCGTCGGGGCGGAGCATCGCGTGCAGCAGCTCGAGCCGATCGCGCAGCAGACTCAGCCACGCGCCATGCGCGCGCGCGTCGTCGTAGTGCTCGAACGCGCCGCCGGTGTTGTACGGCGGATCGAGATAGACGCACTTGACGCGACCGGCGAGACGCGGCGTGAGCGCGGCGAGCGCGGCGAGGTTCTCGCCTTGGACGACGAGGTTGTCGCCGGCCACGCGCGCACGGTGAGCGAGGGCCGCATCGAACACGAGGCGCGTCGGTGCCGGTGTCTCCCGGCGATCCCGACCGACCCAAACGAGCCGCGGCGGTGCCGAGCGGTCAACCGGCGCGCGGGGCATCGGTCTCGTTGGCACCGCGGAGGGGCTGCGCGTGCAACTGGAAGCTGACGGCGGGGAGTGCGGAGCCCTCGAGCAGGAGCGGCAGGACCACGTTGCCGAGGACGAGCTCCATGTGGCCGACCTGCGAGCGGAGGTAGAGGATGCGCGCGGTGCGAGCGGCGCGGGGCAGCCCGTGCCAGCGCGAAGGGATGCGGGGCACGCGCACGCCGCCGAGCCGCTCGGTGAGCGCGGCGCAGCGGACGCGGGTATCGGCACCGACGAGCGTGAGGCGGTGGTCGGGGTCGCTCGCCCAACGCGCGAAGTCGTCGTCGAGGTCGTAGAGCGCGTCGAGCAGAATGATGTGGGTGGCGCGGGCGTAGCCGAGCCAGCCGGCGAGCGTGCGGAATGCGCCCGAGTGGCCGATGAGCAGGAGCGCTCCGGGCGGGCGCGCGAGTCCGGTCTGCCGCTCGGTCTCGCGCAGCAGTGCGCCGAGTGACTCCCAGCGAACCGGCTCCACGCCGTCGGGCTGCGCCTCGGGCACGACGAAGAGCGCGTTCCTGCCGCTCGCCGCGAACTGGCGCGCAAGGGAGTGCTCGAGGAGCGCGCGGTCGGCGTCGGCATCGTGGCCGTGTACGTAGACGACGGTGCCGGCGCGGCGCGGCGCGTAGTGTGCGGGGATCCAGGCGTTGACGACGCCGTTCGCCGTGACGAAGCGGAAGCGCCGCCCGCCCTCGAATGGGGTCCCGGTGACGAGGCCGGTGACCTGTCCGTCGGCGATGCGCGGGGCGCGGGGCTGCGGCGCGGCGCGGGCGATGCGTGTGGTGCCAGCGCTGGCGATCACCGTGGCGATCACGACGGCGAGCGCGACGGCGAAGGCGGCAGCTGCGTGGCGGCGCATGGTTCGCGCAAGACCGTAGCCCCCGCCGAGGGAGTGCCGCAACCATCGCCGCCCAGGTTACGCGTGCGTTACCGCATGGTCGTGGTGCGTGTGGTGCGCGTGGTGCGCGTGGTGCGTGTGGTAAGACTCGGCCGCCATGACCGACGGCATGCGCCAGGCGGGCAAGCTCGGGCTCTGGTCCGGCGTGGGGCTCGTCGTCGCCGACATGGTCGGCACCGGCGTGCTTACCACCGCGGGCTTCATGGCCCCCAATCTCGCACCGACGGAGATCCTGCTCGCGTGGCTGGTCGGCGCGCTCGCCGCGCTCGCCGGTGCGCGCGCTTACGCCGCCCTCGCGCGCGCCGTGCCCCGCTCGGGCGGCGAGTATCGCTACCTCTCGACGCTGCTCCACCCCGCGGCCGGCACGCTCGCCGGCTGGACCTCGCTCCTCGTCGGCTTCTCGATGCCGGTCGCGCTCGCCGCGCTGGCCGCAGGCGCGTTCGTCGAGACGCTCTGGCCCCAGCTCTCGTCGGCGCACGCGGCGTACGCGCTGGTTATCGGCATCACCGCGATGCACGTCGTCGGCCTCCGCTTCTCGCGCCGCGCGCAGGACGTGCTCGTGCTCGTCAAGGGCGCGCTGCTCCTCGCGTTCGTCATCATCGGCCTCGCGCTCGGCGCACACGCGCTCCCGGCGCCGTCCCCCGCGCTCGCCGGCCGCAGCCTGCCGCTCGAGCCGTTCTTCGTCTCGCTGGTCTTCATCTCCTTCTGCTTTAGCGGCTGGAACGCAGCGATCTACGCAGCCGAGGAGTTCGCTGCCCCCGCGCGTGACGTGCCGCGCGCGATGCTCATCGGCTGTGCGCTCGTCGCTGGGCTCTACCTCCTCGTGAATTTCGTGTTCGTCGCCAACCTCGGGCCGAGCGAGCTTGGCGGTTGGCTCAAGGGCGATACGCGCCGGATCACGCTCGCGCATCTCGTGATGACCAAGCTCGTCGGTGACACCGGTGCGCGCGTCATGTCGGTCGCCGTGATCGTCGCGCTCGCGTCGGCCGTGAGCGCGATGACGGTGATCGGTCCGCGTGTGTACGCGGCGATGGCGCGCGACGGCTCTTTGCCCCGCGTGCTCGCCGGCGCCCAAGGGCGTCCGCCGGTCGGCGCGATCCTGCTCCAGGCGGTGCTCGCGCTGGTGCTCGTGCAGTCGTACCGTTTCCGTGAGCTGCTCGAGCACGTCGGCGCGATCCTCGCGCTCGTCACCGCGCTCACCGCACTCTCGCTCTTCCGCGTGCGCTTCGGTCGCACGAGCGTCCCGCCGGAGGATCGCCCCGGCGTACTGCCGCTCGCCTGCGCGACGGTCTACGCGGCGCTGTCGGGCTGGATGATCGTGTTCGCGGTTCGCAACGATCCCGACGTGCTGCGCTGGATCGCGGGGCTCATCGTGATCGCGGGCGTCGCCCACCTCGCGTCCGTGGTCACGCGCAGCAAGCGGGCTGCGCAGTGATCCGTCCGCCAAAACCGCCGCTGGCTGGCCAAGGACTTTCCGTGACCGAGTTGCTTCGTCCCGTTGCTGCAGCAGGCCTCATGCTCTCACTCGCCGCCGGCTGCGGCAGCACCGCGCCCGCGCCCGCCGCACCCCACGCGCCGATGCCGATGGAGGACCGCGTCCTCGGCATGACCGGCGCTGCCGCGCTGGCCGGCATGGCCGACACCGACGAGTCAAAGTTCGGTCCGCTCGAGGTCGGCGCCGATCACGCCGCATGGTTTCGTGCCGCCCGCGCGCCGTTCCTCTCGCCGACGCACGGCAATCGCTTCGTCGAGGTCTTCGTGAACGACCTCGGCCGTGCGGCCTACTACACCGACGCTGATTTTCCCGTCGGCACGGTGATCGTGAAGACCTCGCGCGAGAACGACGCAGGGCGGCCCGGCGACGCCTCCGGCCCGATCTTCGTGATGGAGAAGCGCGCGCTCGGCCACGCGCCGGACCATGACGACTGGAGCTACGCGATCCACTGGGCGAGTCCGACGGAGCGGCAGCTTGCACAACTCGGCGGGCCGATCTACTGGCGTGGCGCGAGTCCAAAGGTTGGCTACTGCTCCAAGTGCCACGACAACTACGACCGATCGATCGGCGGCGTGCCGAAGGAAGTTCGCTCGATCCCATGACGCACCGGCTCGCCCTCGTCGCGCGGTTCACTCTCGTCGCGCTGCTCGCGCTCGTCACGCCGCGCAGCGCCGTCGCCGACGACGACTGTTGCGCCGTCGACCACGCGCCGACCGCGGGCCTCGCGCTGCCGCTCGCGCCGCTCGCCGGTGATCACGATGCCCGCGCGACGGTGATGAACCCCGGCGGCCTGGTGTTCCTGCCCGCGTGGGATCTCGAACTCAGCGCGCTGCTCGGCCGTCCTACGCGTGGCGGCGCAACCGGCTTCGGCCTCCACGCGGCAGTGCCGGTCGATCTCCCACTGCTGCCGCGCCTCGCGTTCGGCGTTGCGGCGGAGAAGCTCCTCGCAGCTCCCGACGCGCTCCTACCCGCGCCGGGCGAGCCGCTGCGGCTCTCGTTCGCGGCGGCCTACGCGCCAGCGCAGAGCGTCGGAATCGGCGCGACCTGGCACCACTTTTTCGATGACACCGGCGCGCCCAAGGACACGCTCGACACACTCGACCTCGGCGTCTCGCTGCGCGTTGTGCGCTGGCTCGCCGCCGGTCTCGTCGTGCGCGACGTGACCACGCCCCGGTTTGTCGCCGAGTCGGTCGCGCGCCGATGGCTCGCCGAGCTCGCTGTGCGCCCGCTCGGCGACGATCGTCTCGAAGTCTCCGCCGCCCTCGCGTTCGATGAGTCGCGCCGCCAGCTCGAGCCCGCCGCACGACTCGCGGTGCGGATCACGCGCGGCCTTCGACTCACCGCCGAGGTCCAGTTACAGCAGCGTTACTCGCTTGCCGCCGGCACTACCGGTTCGGTCCCTCCGCTCACGAGCGCCTCAGTCCCCGAGCGCGAACTGTCGGTCGGTCTCGGGCTCGAACTCTCGTTCGGCGCGACCGGCGTCGCCCTCTATGGTGCTGCCGGCCAGCCCGCGGGCGGTTCCATCGGACGCTCCGCCGCAGCGCTGCGGATGCGGCTCTCGGGCGATCGTGCGCCCTCGGTGCTGCCCCGCGCCACGCACGTCGAGCGGGTGCTCCTCGGCGCCGACCTCGACGGCCGCACGCTGCTCGCGCTGCTCGCGCGCCTCGACAGGATTGCGCGCGATCCGTCGGTCGCCGTCGTGCTGCTCGTCATCGCCGACACCGGCGGCGGTTGGGCCGTGGCCCAGGAGCTGCGCGCCGCGATCGGCCGCCTGCGCGCCGCCGGCAAGAAGACCGTCGCCGTCGCCACCATCGCGACCACGCGCCAGTACTACATCGCCGCAGCGGCTGAGCGGGTGCTCCTCGACGGTGCGGGCGGGCTCCGACTGCAGGGGCTCACCGCGTCGGTGATCTACTTCAAGAACCTCTTCGACCTGCTCGGCGTGAACGCGCAGTTCGAGAAGATCGACGAGTACAAGAGCGCGCCCGAGTCGTACACGCTCACCACCGCCTCGCGTGAGGCGCGCGAAATGCGCGACGCCCTCTACGGCGATATCCATGCGCGGCTGGTCGCGGATCTCGCCAAGGATCGCGGGCCCACGCCGGCCGCGTGGCAGCAGCTCTTCGACGCCGGTCCCTACACCGCAGGCGAGGCGGCCAAGGCCGGGCTGGTCGATGTCGCCGGCGAGCCGGTGGAGCTCGACGCCGCGCTGTCCGAGGCCAGCGGCGGCGACGCGCTGCCGGTCTCCGATGGCGTCGTGCGCGAGCGGGCGCGGACCTGGGCGCCGCGCAAGCTCGCCGTGATCCACCTCGAGGGGGACATCGTCGACGGCCGCTCGATGGTGATTCCGTTACTCGGTCGGCGACTGGTCGGCGGGGACACCATCGCGCTCGCGCTCGCGGAGGCGGCTGCCGACCCGGCGATCGAGGCGATCGTGCTCCACATCGACTCGCCTGGCGGCAGCGCGCTGGCGTCGGAGGTGATCGCCCGCGCGGTCGTCGAGGCGCGGCGGCAAAAGCCGGTCGTGGCGTCGATGGGCGACATCGCAGCGTCGGGCGGCTACTTCGCGGCGGCGCGCGCGGAGCGAATCTTCGCCGCCCCGTCGACCATCACCGGCTCGATCGGCATCTTCACCGGCAAGTTCGATCTCTCGACGCTGTTCGCCCGTTTCGGCGTCACCTGGGACACCTGGTCGCGCGGCGCCCACGCCGATCTCGAGAGCATGCTCCGCCCGTACACCGACGCTGAGCGCATCCTGATCAAGGAGAAGCTGCGCTACTACTACCTGCGCTTCGTCGACACCGTCGCGACCGGGCGGGGGCTGACGCGTGACCAGGTGGACGCGGTCGCGCGCGGCCAGGTCTGGACGGGTACGCAGGCCCAGTCGCGCGGCCTCGTCGATGAGCTCGGTGGCCTTGCCGACGCGCTGGCGTGGGCCCGGCGGCGGGTCGGAATCAGCGTCGGCGAACCCCACGAGCTGGTCTCGCTGCCCGCACATCGCCCGTCGCTGTTCGAGCTTGCGGCCGGCCTCGCCGGTGGCGCCGTGGGCAGAATGGGCGCCGTGGGTGCCGGCGACGCGCTCCTGCTCGACCTGACCCGCACCGCGCTCCCCGCGCGTCTGCTCGAGCTCCTCCCCGCGTCGCTGCTGGTGCGCCCCGACGCACCGCAGGCCCGGCTGCCGTTCGCGATCCTTGGCGACTGAGCCGGCGCGCGCCGTGCCGGTAACGCCCGCGTTACTTCGTGCCGCGAAGCTTCTTTAGAAACCAGAGCGGCCCGATCAGCAGGAAGCGCGGATCCGACATGAAGCTCGGCGCCTTGCCCTCGAACGCGTGCCCGATGAACTGAAGGACCCAGCCGAGCACGAACAGCGCGCCGCCGAGGAGCGGGTTGAACGGCAGCACCACCAGCGAGACCACGATCATCGGGATGCCGACGTTGTGGAGCACCCGGTTGACCGGATGCTGGTGATCACGCTGGTAACGATCGAGCATCGCCTTCACGTCGAACCCGGCCATGGCTGCCTCCTTCAGGACTTGGCGGCCAGCCTACACCAGTTTTCTAAAAGTGGTCAGACCAATCTGCGCGGCTCGCAAAATAGCTTGTGAGGTCGACCGGCAGCGGGCACTCCACCGCTACGCGCGCGCCGGTCACCGGGTGAGGGAAGTCGATCGCCGCTGCGTGCAACGCCTGCCGCGCGAGCCCGAACTCGGCGAGCAGCTCGGCCTCGGGGATGCCGGCCAGCTCGCGGTCACAAAAGCGCGCGAACGCCTCGTCGCCGTGTGCGTAGAGCTTGTCGCCGACGATCGGGTGCCCGACCGCCGCGAGGTGCGCGCGGATCTGGTGTTGGCGTCCAGTCACCGGCCGGCAGCGGACCAGCGTGACGCCAGCGCGACGCGCGAGCACGGCGACGCGGGTGATCGCCTCGAGGCCGTCGCTTGCGACCTCCATGCGGATGCCGAGGCGCGACCGCTCGGGCGGCACGAGCGCGAGCGGTCGGTCGATCACCTGCTCTTCACCGTCGGGCCACGGGGGCGAGCCGGTGACCAGCGCGAGGTAGGTTTTCTGTGTGCGGCGCGTGGCGAACGCGGACTTGAGCGCGGCGGCTGCATCGCGTCCGCGGGCGACGACGAGGCAGCCCGAGGTCTCGCGGTCGAGGCGGTGGGCGATCTGCAGTCCCTGGCCGGGGAATCGCTCGGAGAGCAGCCGCGCCACCGTGTTGAAGTAGAAGCGCGCGGTCGCGTGCATCGGCAGGCCCGCGGGCTTGTCGATCACGATGAACGTCGGGTCGTCGTGGAGCACCGAGAACTCACGCGGGCAGGTCGGCTCGGCGCGTGCGGGCCGGAGGATCACGAGCTGCTCGCCGGCGGTGACCGGCGAGTGCGGCTTGTAGCGGCGGCCCTCGGGGCCGACCAACTGGGTGCGGATGATCTTCTGGATTTTCGCGCGTGAGAGCCGGCGGATTTTTCGCTTGAGATAGTGGTCGACGCGCAGACCGTTGAGGTCCACTTCGACGACGAAGCGCATCGGGATGATGCGCGGCCGGCCCTGCTCGTCGAGGTGCGGTGCGCGCGCGAGGCTGGTCGCGTCGGCGGGCGCGAGGTCGGGCGGGTCGTCGAGCGCGAGGTCGGTCGCGTCGTCGAGCGCGAGGTCGGTCGCGTCGTCGTCGTCCTCCTCCTCCCAGGGGGGCAGCCCGCTCATCGCGCGGATTCTAGTGGCCCGCTACCGGCCGCGCCGGTAAATCCCCCGGCTGGTGCCACAAGGCTCCGGCTGACAACCGCCGGCCGATGCTCGATACTCGGTGGCGACAAATGTCCTCACCTATCGACGCCTCCAAGAAGTTCCCCGACTTCGTCCCGCCGACGAAGGTGCACTACATCGGCGGTGCACCGACGCTGCGGCTGCGTAGCTGCACGCTCTCGTACGAGGTCGACGGCCAGCCGATCGAGCGCACCTTCGAGCAGGGCGAGGTGCGCATCGGCGCGATGGACGACAACGACATCGTGATCACCGACGACACGGTGTCGCGCTACCACTGCCGCATCGTTCAGGAGGACTCGGGCTACGTCGTCGTCGACCTCGCGTCGACCAACGGCAGCTTCGTGAACCGCGTGCGGGTGCGCGAGGCGTTCCTCAAGCCGGGCTGCACGCTGCACCTCGGCCACTCCGAGCTCCGCTTTCAAGCGGGCGAAGCGGAGGTGGAGATCATCCCGTCGCGCAAGGATCGCTGCGGTGATCTCATCGGCCGGCACGCGAAGCTGCGCGAGCTCTACGCGCTGATCGAGCGGATCGCGCCGACCTCCACGACGGTTGTCATCGAGGGCGAGACCGGCACCGGCAAGGAGGTGGTCGCGCAGACGCTGCACAAGCTGTCGCCGCGCGCGGCCGGGCCGATCATGGTGTTCGACTGCGGCGCGGTGCCCGAGAACCTGATCGAGAGCGAGCTCTTCGGGCACGAGAAGGGATCGTTCACCGGCGCGATCATGACGCGACAGGGGATCTTCGAGCTGGCCGACGGCGGCACGCTGTTCCTCGACGAGCTTGGCGAGCTGCCGCTGGAGCTCCAGCCGAAGCTGCTGCGCGTCCTCGAGCAGCGCGAAATCCGCCGCGTCGGCTCGCACCGACCGATCAAGGTCGACGTGCGGATCATCGCCGCGACCAACCGCAAGCTCGAGGATGAGGTTCGTGCCGGGCGCTTCCGGCAGGATCTCTACTACCGACTGTCGGTCGTGCGGCTCGAGCTGCCGCCGCTGCGTGAGCGCGGCGATGACGTCACGTTGCTCGCGAAGCACTTTCTCCGCAGTCACACTGCGAACCGAACCGCTGAAGGCACGATCCGTCTGCGCGGGATCTCCCGTGAGGCGCTCGAGGCGCTCGAGACCTATCGCTGGCCGGGCAACGTGCGCGAGCTGCTCAACACGATCGAGCGCGGCTTGTCGTTCGCCGAGGGGGACACGCTCGAGCTGGCCGATCTGCCCGAGCAGGTGCGTGA
>SHYZ01000125.1 GCA_009692535.1 Myxococcales bacterium | reverse complement strand
ACTGGCGCGTGTTCCAATACGCCCGCGCCGGCGACGAGAACGGCAACTGCGGCATCGATGATGCCGGCAACCCGATCCCCTGCCCGGACACCTGCTTCGACGACATCCACGGTCCTGGTCGTGCGGAGCTCCCCTGCGACACGCTCGAGCAGTTCGAGCGCTCGACCAACACCTTTAACTGGTCGGCGTACGTTCAGGACAGCTGGCAGATCCTGCCGAACTTGACGGTCAACGCCGGCCTCCGCTACGAGCAGCAGCGGCTCAAGGCGGCGGACCAGATTCAGGACACGGTCGACCCGATCACCAACGAGGCGATCGGTGAGGATGCCCTCGTGCTCGACGACCTGTTCGCCCCGCGCATCGGCGCCCTCTACGACTGGACCAAAGAGGGACGCTCCAAGATCTACGCGAACTGGGGTCGCTTCTACGAGTCGGTTCCGATGGACATCAACAACCGCGCGTTCGGCGGCGAGGCGTTCTACGAGGCGTTCTACGACGCGCGCGTCGGCGGCGATTCGGGCTGTCAGCCGTTCGCCATGGAGACCGACCCAAACCGCCAGACCGGCCTGCCGTCCGATCCGCGAACCTGTGACCTCGCGACCGAGCCAGCCTTCGCCTACTTCATCGGCGCGGGCAACCCGGCGCTGGCGATCCCGCCCGGCATGGCACTCATCGTCCCCGACCTGTCGGCGCAGTACCTTGACGAGGTCGTCGCTGGCGTCGAGTACGAGCTGCTCGAGGACCTTCGCGTCGGTCTCTCCTACCAAAACCGTCAACTCGGTCGCGTGATCGAGGACGTCTCCACCGACGGCGCGGTCACCTACATGATCGCCAACCCCGGTGACTTCTCGGCCTCCTCCGAGGACGCCCTCCTCAAGGAGATCGAGTCCTTTACCGCCGCTGGCGACATGGCGGCGGCGACCGCCCTCTCGGCCCGCCTCGACATGTTCCGCAAGGTGCGCGACTTCGACCGCCCGCGCCGCGACTACCAGGCGATCCAGCTCACGACGATGAAGCGCTTCTCCAAGAGCTTCTTCCTGCAGGGCTCGTTCACCTACTCGCATCTCGAGGGGAACTACCCGGGCCTCTACGCGCCGGACAACGGGCAGCTCGATCCGAACATCACCTCGCAGTACGACCTCATCGAGCTCCTCGGCAACCGCGACGGAAAGCTCCCCGGGCACAAGCCGTTCAACTTCAAGCTCGACGGCTACTACACCTTCGACCTCGGCGCGGCCGGCGAGCTCACCACCGGCGGTCGGCTGCGGGCGATCTCGGGCGAGCCGATCGACACGCTCGGCTCGCACCCGGCCTACGGCGCGCGTGAGTCGTTCGTCCTGCCGCGCGGCACCTTCGGCACCACCGCCTTCCAGACCGGCGCCGACCTCCGCCTGCAGTACACGCGCGACCTCGGCAAGCAGCTCCGCCTGTCGCTCTACTTCGACCTCTACAACGTCGCCAACCAGCAGATCGAGCTCGACGTGGACGAGCAGTACACGATCGCCGACGTCAACCCGATCATCGGCGGCACCAAGGAGGATCTCTTCTACCTCAAGGCCACCGACGGCGGCTTCGAGACCAACCAGATCGCGCAGAAAGAGCTGAACTACGCGAACACCACGTCGCGGCTCTCCCCGCTGTCCGGCCGGTTCGGCCTCCGCCTCGAGTTCTAAGCCGCTCCAAGCGCAGCACGAGCGCCGGGATCGTCCTTCACCAGGGCAGTCCCGGCGTTTTCATTCTTGCGGCCTGTGGTAGGAGAGTGGCGCGCGATGGACCTCTTAGGCGGCCTGAACCCCGAGCAGCGCGCCGCCGTGGAGTACGGCGCAGGGCCGCTCATGGTCCTCGCCGGGGCCGGCAGCGGCAAGACCCGCGTGCTCACGCACCGCATCGCGTGGCAGGTCCAGCAGGGCGTGCCGCCGTGGCGCATCCTCGCCGTGACCTTCACCAACAAGGCTGCCGGCGAGATGCGCGAGCGCCTCGCACGGCTGCTCGGTCCCCAGGCCGCCGGCATGTGGATCGGCACCTTCCACGCCACCTGCGCCAAGCTGCTCCGTCGCTACGCCGACCGCGTGGGGCTGACGCCCACGTTCACCATCTTCGACGACGACGACCAGATTCGCGTCGTGAAGCGGTTGCTCAAGCACCTCGCGGTGTCCGACCAAATCACGGCGCGCGCGGTGCTCAGCCGCATCGACCGCGCCAAGAATGCCGGCGACGACCTCACCAAAGCCCCGCGCTTTGACTACCTCGGCGACGTCGTCGCGCGCGTCTTTCCGTCGTATCAGGCGCGCCTCCAGCGCGAGAACGCGGTCGACTTCAACGACCTGCTGCTCAAGACCCTCGAGCTGCTCGCCCACGAAGAGCTCGGCCCCGTCCTCTCGCACAAGTTCACGCAGGTGCTGGTGGACGAGTTCCAGGACACCAACCCGGTGCAGTACCGGCTCGTGCAGCACTTCTCAAGCGGCACAAGGAACCTCTGCGTCGTCGGCGACGACGACCAGTCGATCTACCGCTGGCGCGGCGCCGAGCCGAAGAACCTGCTCGAGTTCGACCACGACTTCCCCGATGCAGGCGTGGTCCGCCTCGAGCAGAACTACCGGTCGACGCAGGTGATCCTCGGCTGCGCCAACGCCGTGATCGAGAAGAACACGCTGCGCCACGACAAGAAGCTCTGGACCGCCCGCGAAGGGGGCGAGCCGGTGCTGATCGAGACTTGCGCCGATGAGCGTGCCGAGGCCGATTTCGTCGGGCGCGCGATCGGCGGTCTCATCGCGAGCGATGGCCGCGACCCGGGCGACTTCGCGGTGCTCTACCGCACTCACGCCCAATCGCGCGTGCTCGAGGAGACGCTGCGCGCGCGGCGCATCGCGTATCGGATCGTCGGGGGCGTGTCGTTCTTCCAGCGGCGCGAGGTAAAGGATCTGACCGAGTACCTGCGGCTGATCGCGAACCCGCTCGCCGACACGGCGTTCGACCGCGTGGTCAACGCACCGCCGCGTGGCATCGGCGACACGACGGTCGCGCATCTGCGTGAGCACGCGCGCGCCAGTGGGACCTCGCTGCTCGATGCCACGCGGGCGATGGCGGCGGGAGCCGGTACGGGACCGACCAGCGCGGCGCGGCGCAAGCTCGGCGCATTTGCCGACGTGATCGACGGCCTCGTGGAGCTCGTCGCCGCCGGCACCAAGGTGGCGCAGCTGGTCACGCAGGTGATCACACGCACCGACTACGCGCGCCGCCTACAGACTGACGGTGAGGGCGAGCCCGACACCGCGGACCGCCTACGCAACCTCGGCGAGCTCGTGGCGGCGGCGGCGGCATTTGATGACGAGGCGGAGGCTTCGGCAGCGGCGGCGGAGGGCGCGGCGGAGGGCGCGCTCATGACCGGCTCGGTAAGCGCGTTCCTGGAGCGGATCGCGCTCACCGCGACGACCGACCAGCCGGACGGCCGCGGGCAGGCGGTCACGCTGATGACGATCCATGCCGCCAAGGGGCTCGAGTTTCCGGTCGTGTTCGTCACCGGGCTCGAGGAGGGCGTCTTCCCATCGGACCGCGAGGACGAGGATGATCGCGGCGCACGGCTCGAGGAGGAGCGTCGCCTCGCGTACGTCGCGTTCACGCGCGCGCGCGACCGGCTGATTCTGTCGCACGCGCTCCAGCGTCGCTCCTACGATCAGACTTGGGCGAACGCGCCGAGCCGATTCCTGCACGACCTACCGCCCGACCTCGTCGCGGTGCGCGAGCAGCGGTCTGCGCCCCCACCCCGACCGGCGGCTCGTGAGTCGTGGCGGCACGCGGCGTCGGGATCCGGCGGTGCGAGCGGACGTGCGGCGGGCGGAGCAGCGGTGCGAGCGTCGTCGGTGGCAGCAGCGCCGCGCTTCGACGAGCACGACCAACGCTCCGGCTTCGACAACGAGGCGGCGTTCGATGCCGGCGCGTCCGGCGGAGTCGATGGCGGCTACATGCGCGGCACGCGGGTGCGCCACCGCATCTACGGCGTCGGCTCGATCGAGGGCGCGTCGGGCGCCGGTCCCGACGGCAAGCTGACCATCCGTTTCCCTGCGCACGGCGTAAAGACGATCATCGCGCGCTTCGTCGAGCGCGTCGGCTAGCCGCACCAGAACGACACGGGGCGAACGGAGCTCCGCCCGGTTGCGACTCAGCCCGCTGCGGCCAGCGGCGTGCCGTCGAAGAAGTGCACCTGGCCGGTCTCGAGCTCGTACTCCGCGCCGACGACGACGACCTTCCCCGAGAGCACCAGCTCCTCGAGCATCCCGCTGCCGTGGCGCAGGTGGTCGGCAGAGGCGCGGACGTTGGCCCGCATCGACTCTCTGAGCAGCCGGTCGTCGGGCATCGGCCCCGCGGCACGCACCAGCGCTTCGATGTGCGGCGCGATCCGGCCGATGATGGAGCGGAGGTTCTTCGAGTCTGCGCCGGCGCCGGTCTCGATCTCCCGCAGCGTGGCCGCAATCGCGCCGCAGCGGGTGTGGCCGAGCACGACGACCAGCCGCGTGCCGAACTGGGCCGCCGCGAATTCGATCGACCCGACGACCGAGGGCGCCACCACGTTGCCCGCGATCCGCACCACGAACAGAGCACCGAAGCCCTCGTCGAACAGGATCTCGACCGGTGTGCGCGAGTCCGAGCAGCCGAGCACGATCGCGAAGGGACGCTGGCCCTCCGTCGCCAGCTCCGGGCGAAACGTGCGGTTCTCGTGCGCGTTGGCGCCTGTGAGAAACCGGCGGTTCCCCGCCATGAGGCGCGCGAGGGCCTCACCGGGCGCGAGCGAGGTCGGGTCCGAGGTGCTGGCCATGAGGCACCATCGCACAGCGGCTCGTGGCGCGGCCAGCGTCTGTGCGAGCGGCCTGGTGAGCCTCAGCGCAACATGAGGCGGCGCGGCACGACCTCGAGCGTACGCCGCGCGCCGTTGCGCCAGATCGTGATCGGAACGCGGCGGCCAGCGGCGAGCAGCGCCACCACCGCGGGGATGGTCTCGGCGTCGACTGCACGGGCGTCGACCTCCAGCACGATATCGCCCGCACGCAGGCCGGCCCGCTCGGCGGGCGAGCCGGTGAGCACTCGCGCCACGAGCGCGCCGCGGGGCGACGGCAGGCCAGCGCGCGCGGCCACCTCGGGGCTCACGGCGCCAACGTAGATTCCGATGCCGGCGCGCTCCACCCGTCCGTCACGCAAGAGGCGCGGCACGAGCTCGCGCGCCATGTCGATCGGAATTGCGAAGCCGATGCCGGGGCCGCCCTCGTGGATCGCGGTGTTGATCCCGATCACCTCGCCGGTTGCGCGGATAAGCGGCCCACCGGAATTGCCCGGATTGATCGCGGCGTCGGTCTGCAAGAAGCTCGCGTAGTGGTGCTGGTCCGCGCCGGCGCGCGGAGCGATCTCCTGCGGTGTGCGCCCGCGCGCCGAGATGATCCCGGCGGTGACGGTGTGCGCAAGGCCGAACGGGTGGCCGATGGCGAGCACCCACTCGCCCACCTCGACCGCACCGGAGCGGCCGAGCGGCGCCGGCACGAGGTCGGGGCGCGCCTGGATCTCGAGCAGGGCGAGATCGGTCGGCGGGTCGACGCCGACGACTCGCGCGGGAAGCGTCGTGCCGTTGGCGAGCGTCACCAACGGCTCGCGCACGCCGGCCACGACGTGGTGGTTCGTGAGCAGATGCCCCGCGCGATCGATCACGAAGCCGGTCCCAAGCGCGGTCGGTTCCTCGCGCACGACCCGCCCGCGTGCCCGCACGACGCGGCCCGGCGCCGAGATCGACACCACCGACGGGAGCAGCGCCGCCGCGACCTCGTGGAGCGGGCGCGTTGGTCGAGCGGTACCCGGCTCCTCGCGCGCCTGAATCGGCACGAGCGGCGCAGCATCGACAGTGGCCGCCACCCGCGCCGACTCGCTCGGCCCGCATGCGATGCTGGCCAGCACGACCGCGAGCGCCGTGCGTCCGAGGCTACTTGCTCGCATCCACGAACTTGATGCGCAGATCGTAGAGCACGCTCGCGAGCAACTGCGACTCGCCGTCGGTCAGATTGCCGCGGGTCTTGTCGTGCAGCATCCCGAGGATGTCGATCGTCTGCCGTGCCAGCGCGAGGTCTTTCGCCGGCGCCGTGGTGTCGGGATCGACGATCATCCCGAGATGCACCAAGGTGTTCGAGGCCAGCGAGAGTATGAACGTGCCGAAGTCGATCTCCGGCAGCGCCTGCTCGGGCTCTGCCGACGGGGACTGCGACGGGGACCTGGCTGGCTCCTGTTCCTGCGTCATGATCGCGGAGGATACACGCGACCGGACTGCCGGGCGCGGCCTAGGTCGCGTTGGCGTCGTACTTGTCGTCGCCGATGCCGTGGGCCTCGGCATCGATCGCCTTGGCCTTGCCAGTCGCGTCGGCGAGGTCCTTGCGCATCTTCTCCACGTCCTGGCGCGTGATCAGCCCGCGCTTGATGTGGCGCTCGAGGAGGCGAAGGTCGAACAGGCTCGGGTCGATGGCAGGCTTGCTCATGCTGCGTCTCAGGTATCCGGCCAGGTCCCGCTTGTCAAGGCGACCGCGCCCGCGCCGACCCGCGTGTCGGTTGTGACACGATCGGGTGCGTGGTAGAGACCCGTGAGTACGACGTGACGCGCGCCGACGGTGGCGCGAGCGGAGGACCGGGATGAAGCCGACGTTCGACCTGAAGGCGGTCAACGAGCTCGTCCAAGCCGAGAGCGCGTTCATCGACCGCATTCTCGGCGAGGTCGGCAAGGTGATCATCGGCCAGCGCTACATGGTCGAGCGGATCCTGATCGGCCTCCTCACGGGCGGGCATGTGCTGATCGAGGGGGTGCCGGGGCTCGCGAAGACGCTCACCGTGAAGACGGTGGCCGACACGCTGCGCGCGAAGTTTCAGCGCATTCAGTTCACGCCTGACCTGCTGCCGGCGGACATCGTCGGGACCACGATCTACAACATGCAGTCGGGGCAGTTCACGGCGAAGCGCGGACCGGTGTTCGCCAACCTGGTGCTCGCCGACGAGATCAACCGCGCGCCGGCGAAGGTGCAGTCGGCGCTGCTCGAGGCGATGCAGGAGCGGCAGGTCACGATCGGCGACGAGACGCATCGTCTGCCCGACCCGTTCATCGTGTTGGCCACGCAGAACCCGATCGAGCACGAGGGGACCTACGCGCTCCCCGAGGCGCAGCTCGACCGCTTCATGCTGATGATCCAGGTCGACTACCCGTCGCGCGCAGAGGAGCGGGCGATCATGGACCGGATGACCGAGCCGACCGGCGAGACCGCGGGCCCGGTCTGTACGCTCGACGAGCTGTTCGCGGCGCGGCGCGTGCTCGGGCAGGTCTACGTCGACGAGAAGGTGAAGGACTACGTGGTGAGCATCGTGCACGCGACGCGCGACCCGAAGGCGCACGGGCTGGCCGAGCTGGCCGACCTCGTGGAGTACGGCGCGTCGCCACGCGCGTCGATCTACCTGAACCTCGCGGCGCGCGCGCACGCCTTCCTCCGTCACCGTGGCTATGTGACGCCTGAAGACGTGAAGGCGGTCGGCCCCGACGTGCTGCGGCACCGCGTGGTGCTCACCTACGAGGCAGAGGCCGCAGAGGTCACGAGCGCTGACATCGTGCGGCGGCTGTTCGAGCGCGTCGAAGTGCCGTAGCTCCGAGGCGCCGTGGCGATTCCGCGCGAGCTCATCCGCAAGATCCGGAAGATCGAGATCCAGACCGGTCGGCTCGTCGATCAGCGGCTCGCCGGTCGCTACCAATCGGTGTTCAAGGGGCGCGGGATGGCGTTCTCCGAGGTGCGTCCGTACCTCCCGGGCGACGACGTGCGGTTGATCGACTGGAACGTCTCGGCCCGCACGCACGAGCCGCACGTGAAGCTCTTCGTCGAGGAGCGCGAGCTGACGGTCGTGCTGGTGGTCGACATGAGCGCGTCGGGGGACTTCGGCTCGGTGGCGCGGACCAAGCGCGAGGTGGCTGCCGAAATCGCGGCGCTGGTGGCGTTCTCGGCCATCAAGAACGGTGACCGCGTCGGGCTGCTCGTCGTTACCGACGAGGTCGAGCACTATGTGCCGCCGAAGAAGGGGCGCAAGCACGTGCTCCGCGTGGTCTCGGAGATCCTCTCCTTCGAGCCGCGCTCGCGCCGCACGCGGCTGCGCGCCGGGCTCGACTTCCTCGGCAAGGTGCTGCGTCGGCGTGCGGTGCTCTTCCTCATCTCCGACTTTCTCGACGAGAGCTACGCGCCCGCGCTCCGCATCGCGCGGCAGCGGCACGACGTGGTCCCGGTGGTGCTAACTGATCCGCTCGAAGAATCGCTGCCGTCCATCGGCCTCGTGACGCTCGAGGATCTCGAGACCGGCGAGCTCTTCGAGTTCGACGCGAGTGGTCCCGAGGGGCGCGAGCTTGGCCGTCTCGCCGAGCGGCGGCGCGCCGAGCGTGAGCAACTCTTCGCGCGGCTCGCGCTCGACTTCGTCAACGTCGCGGCCGACCGGCCCTACGTCGATGCGCTCGTCGCCTTCTTCCGCGCGCGCGAGCGGAGGCTGCGCAGGTGACGGCACGCATGCTGGTGGTCGTCGCGCTGGTGAGTCTCGCGTCGGGCAGCGGTGTGGGTGCGACGCCCGCACCGTCGTTGCCGTTGCCAACGGTGCGTCCCGATCGGCTCCGGGTGCTGCTCGGTGAGTCGCTCTCCGTGACGGTAGCGGTCGTGCACGCGCAGGGCGAGGTGGTCGGACTCGTGCCGGTGGTAGACGCCCGCTCGGCATTTCGCTCGCTCGGCGCGTCGGCGATGCGCGCGACCGACGACCCCGACGGCCGCAGGCGGACAACCTTCACGATGGAGTTCGCGGCGACCATGGGACTCGGCAAGAAGCCGCTCCCCGCGCTCACGCTCACGCGCGGTGCCGGTGCACCGGTCTTGCTCGCTCCGGTCACGGTCGAGATCGCGCCGCGCATCGTGCCCTTCGGTGGCGACGAGCGGCTGCGCGAGCTGGCGCCGACGCTGCCGCTCTACGTCGAGGATCTCACCCTCGTCTGGTTCGCCCTCGGCGCAGGCGCGACGGGCGTCCTGGCCGCGTTCACCGTGCGGCGCGCCCGGCAGATCCGCGCGCGGGCCGCGATGCTCGGCGCCATCCCGGCGGGGCGACGGCTCTCCCCCGGCGAGGCGGCACTCGCGCGGCTCGCCGCACTCGAGGCAGCGGTCCGCGCACGAGCGGACCGCAGCGACCTTCGCGACGTCTACTTCGACGCCACCGCGACCGTGAAGGAGTTCCTCGGCGAGCGCCACGGGTTCGATGCGCGCGAGCTGACCTCTACCGAGCTCCTGCGCGAGCTCGACCGCCGCGGCGCGACAGGTGGCGTGGCCGGCGAGCTACCCGCGTGGCTCGCGGCCTGCGACCTCGTGAAGTACGCGGGGCTCCCGTCGGGCAGGAGCGAGGCGGCCGAGGTGCTCTCGCAGGCGGTCGACATGGTTTGCCGTGTCGAAGCAGCCGCGCGCGCGAGCGGTCCTCGACGAGAGGCGCGCCGCGATGCGTAGGCTGCGGTGGGTCGTCCCGTGGGCCACGGTGGTGGTCGCCCTGCTCGCGGTCGTCGTGTGGAGCGGGGTCGGCGGCGCGCTGGCAGGTGCCCGGGACGCCGACGTCATTCTCGCGCGGCCGCGCGCGCTCGTGCTGCTGCCCGGCTGCCTGCTGCTCGCGTGGGTCGCGTTCCACCTGCGCGGGCGGCGTGCGCCGTCGCTCGCATTTCCGCGCGTCGCCGATGCGCACCGGACGCGCCCGGGGCTGGTGTCGTGGCTTGCGCCGGTGCCGCACGCGCTCCGCGTCGTCGCGCTCGGCTTGGTCGTGCTCGCGCTGGCCAGACCGCAGCGCGTTCACCATGAGGTGACCGAGGTCGAGGGGATCGACATCATGCTGGTGCTCGACATCTCGCAGTCGATGGATGCGAAGGACCTTGCGCCCGACCGCCTGCACGCGGCCCAGCGCACCATCCGGCGTTTTCTCGAGGGGCGGCGCGGCGACCGCGTCGGGGTCACCCTGTTCGCGCGCGACGCGATGATCGTCTGTCCGCTCACACTCGATCTCGCGGCGGTCGACCGGATCGTCGCCGGCATCGCGATTGGGGACCTGCCGCCACGCGGGACGGCGATCGGCGACGGCCTAGGCCTCGGCCTCGCCGCGCTGCGCAGGTCGGACGCCCGGTCACGGGTCGCGATCCTCCTCACCGACGGCGACTGGAACGTGCAGGTGCTCATGAATCCGGTCGAGGCGAAGCGCCTCGCGATCGAGATGGGCGTGCGCGTGTTCACAGTCCTCGTCGGCAGCGCGTCGCCACTGGCGGCCGGCGTGCGTCCCGCGCAAGAGGCCCACTCGACGAACCCAGCGCTGCTCGATGAGCTGGCGCGCGAAACCGGCGGCCGGTATTTTCAGGCGGGTGACGACGCCGCGCTCGCGCGAGGCTTCGACGAGGTCCGCAGCACGCTCGAGAAGAGCCAGCGCCGCGAGTCGGCGCGGATCACCGCCGAGCTATTTCCCCGCCTGCTTCACCCCGCGCTCTTTCTGGTCGGCCTCGAGTTGCTGCTGGGTATGACGCGGCTGCGGAGGTTTCCGTGATCGACTGGGCGGCACCCGGTTGGGTGCAGGCCGCGCTCGCCGCCGCGGCGATCTTGTCGCTCGCGTTCGCGATCGATCTCACGCGGCGGCGCAAGCTGTTCGCCCGTCTCGGCGATCCGGTGCTGATCGCACGGCTCACGCAGTCGCTCGCCCCGCGTCGGCGTGCGCTCCGGGCCGTGCTCATCGTCGTGGCGGTCACGCTGCTCGTGCTGGCGCTCGCCCGGCCGCAGGTCGCCGGCGAGGAGAGCTGGCGCCAGCGCGGCATCGACGTCGCGCTGGTCGTGGACTTCTCACGCTCGATGCGCGTGCGCGACATGGAGCCGAGCGATCGGATCGTGCGGACGCGCCTCGAAATCGCTCGTCTGCTCGAGACGCTGGCGGGTGATCGCATCGCGGTGGTCGCGTTTGCCGGCGCCACGTTGACCTGGCCGCTCACCACCGATCACGAGGCAGTTCGCACGCTGCTCGACGGGCTTGCGCCGGGCGACCTCGCGCCTGGTACCGGCATCGCAGGCGCGGTGCGCGCAGCGCGCTGCCTGATCGCCGGCCGTGGCGCAAGCGACGAGGATTGCCCTGCTACGAGGGCGGGCGGCGGCGAGCCGACCGATGCCGACGAGCGCCGCGCCGCCCGCGCTGCGCGCCCCGAGCTTGCAACCGGAGGGGCGCGGTCGCGCGCGCTGGTCCTCTTCACCGACGGCGAGGAGACCGTTGGGCGAGCCGCCGCCGAGCTCGAGCGTGCGGCGCGGCAGGGGATCGAGGTCTTCGTCGTCGGCGTCGGCACAGTGGCGGGCGGCCCGATTCCTGAGTTCGACGACGCAGGGGAGCAGCGCGGCTGGGTCACGGGCGACGATGGCCAGCCGGTCACCTCGCGCCTCGCAGTCGACGCGCTCCGCGAGCTGGCACGCACCAGTCTGCGGGAGGACCGCCTCGTGCTGCTCGACGCTGCGCGGAGCGGACTCGCGGGCGTGCGCGACCAGTTGTCGACGCTGAAGAAGGGCGAGCTTGCGTGGCGTGTCGTGCGCAAGCCGCGCGAGGTGGCGCACTGGTTCCTGTTCCCGGCCTTTCTTGCGCTGCTGATCGAGGGCTGCCTCTCTGATCGTCGACGCACGGCGGTGGCGTCGCGATGAGGTTGCTTGTGCGGGGTGGCCTGCTGCTCGTGCTCGCGCTGCTCGCAGCGTGGGAT
>SHYZ01000124.1 GCA_009692535.1 Myxococcales bacterium | reverse complement strand
CCACCCCCGCGACCGCACCCGCGACCGCCCGAGAAGACCTCGCGCCCACTCGCACTCCTGACCTCACACTCGACGTTCGCGGTGAGCGCGTGGACGACGCACTCGCACGCCTCGATCGGTTCCTTGACGACGCGCTGCTCGGCTCGCGCGAGGCGGTGTTCGTCATCCACGGCCACGGCACCGGCGCGCTACGCGATGCAGTGCGCCGCCACGCAGACGGCCACATGGGCGTGTCGCGGCTCAGGCCGGGCGCGCCACGCGACGGTGGCGACGGCGTCACGGTGATCTGGCTCGACGCCTGACGCGACGCCTGACGCGACGCCTGACGCGACGCCTGACGCGACGCCTGACGCGACGCCCGACACGGCGCGCCCCGCTGCTACGGCGTGCCGCCTGCGCGTTGCTCGACGGCGCGCACCGCCGCGAGCGCCTCTTTGTTGTCCGGGTTGCGCGTGAGGATCGCGCGATACGTCGCACGCGCCTCGTCCCATCGTCCCTGCTTGAAGTACGTGTGCCCGAGCAGCATCCGCGCGGCATCGCCTCCGCCAGCGGTGACCGCTTCGCGCGCCCGCGCCGCCGCAACCGCGAAGTCGCCATTTTGGAACGCCACGCTGGCGAGCCCGATCAGCCCATCGGCTCGTGAGTGCGCGCCGCGTACAACCCGCAGGTAGACGCTCTTCGCCGATGCCCACGCCCCACGTGCCTCGGCCGCGCGCGCCTGCCCGAGCAGCACGCCCGCCTCCTGCTCGTCCCGCGGCGTGCCATCGACCATGGCGAGGGATGACTCGGCGGGCGCCGGCCGCGCCGGCTCGACCCGCGCGATCCGCTTCGGCGCCTCAGGCGTCGCCTTCCGCACCGTCGGCGCAGGCTTCGACTCAAGCACGCGCCGCTCGGGCCGCGCCGCAAACGGCGCGGGCACCACGCGAGGCGCTCGCACCACGGCCGCCGGCGCTGGTGGCTCGCGAACCGCAACCGGTGACGGCGCCCCGGCGAGTTCCACCGGAGGTGACACCGCTTCCTGCGGCCCAGGGGCGTCGGACTTCGCCACGCCCGACGGTACGACCAGCGCCATCCCGGCACCGATGACTGCACCCGCGGCGAGCACGGCAACGATCCACACCGCGCCCCGCCGTCGTGGCGGCAGGTGCGGCTCGCTCTCCTCCGGGAACACCGGGCGCGCGGTGCGATCGGTGTCGACCCGCCGCTCAGGCAGTCGCAGCACCTTCTCGCTCGCCTCGAACGACACGTCCACCGAGGACGACCGCACGCTCGGCGCTGGCCGCGCTACCGCACGCGCCGAGCCGCCATCGAGCGGCGTCGTGTCGGCGCGCGGTACTGCGAACGGCAGCGACGCCGCCGCCTGCGCGACACGCCCGCCGAGGCAGCGCGCGAGCTCGTACTCGAGCGCCTCCATCGAGCGCGGGCGAGCGGAGGGCGAGCGCGCCAGCGCGCGCAGCACGACCGCCTCGAGCAGCTCGGGCACGTCGAGGCCAAGCTCCCGCAGCGGACGGGGATCGACCGTCGCCTTCTTGGTGAGGATCTCGAGAAAGTTCCGCCCCTCATACGGCGACACGCCGCTCAGCATCTCGTAGAGGATCGCGCCGGCCGCATACACATCGGTGCGCACGTCGGCGGGACGGCCCGCGGCCTGCTCGGGCGCCATGTACTCCGGCGTCCCCATCGCGGTCCCCGGGTGCGTGAGGCGTTGCTCGCGCCGTTCCTCGACGGAGGTCGCGATGCCGAAGTCGAGCACCTTGACGAAGTCGGTCGTGCCCCCGCGTGAGACGAGGAAAATATTCTCCGGCTTGAGATCGCGGTGAATGATGCCGGCCTCGTGCGCGGCGGCGACCGCACGGCAGATCTGCATCGCCACATGGATCGCGCGATCGACCGGCAGCGGCCCGTCGCGACGGATCACCACCGCGAGCTCCTCGCCGTCGAGCTGCTCCATCACGAAGTAGACCGAGCCGTCGCCCGTCATGCCCGAGTCGGTCACGTCGACGATGTGCGGGTTCCCGATCCGCGACGCCGCGCGGGCCTCGCGACGAAACCGCTCGACCACCTCGACCGCACCCGAGAACACCGGGTGCAGCACCTTGATCGCGACACGCCGGCCGATCTCGACATGCTCCGCCGCGTAGACGCGCCCCATGCCGCCCTCACCGAGCAACGACAGCACGCGGTAGCGGCCATCGACGATCTGGCCGAGCAGCGGATCGATCGTCGGCCCCGACGAAGCCGCGCTCTCGAACTGCGGCAGCGCGAAGTCCAGCGGCTCCTCCTCCGTGCGTACCGGCGCGGCAAACGGTGCGCGCGGCAGCGGTGCGCCGCCTGGCCGCACGAGCGCCACCGGGCCGGTCGGACGCTCGGTGCCACGCGCTGCGATCGGCGGCGGCGGCACCGCGATGCCAAGCAGCGTCCGGCTCGCGGGCGCGTGCCCGGTCGCCACCCGCGCCACCTCTTCGAGAGCCACGCGCCGCGCTGGTGCGGACCCCGCGTCTTCCCCGAGCCCGGCGCTCTGCGCGACCAGCGCGGCACAGGCGCGCCGCTCCGACAGCACGTCGTCGGCGAACAGGCCGCCTACGAACCCCGAGAGCCGCGCGCCGTCAGTCGTGGGTGCCTCGCGCGCAAGCCAGCCCGCCAGCGCCGCGCGAAACTCCTCGCCGGTCTGGTACCTGCGGGACGGCTGCGGATCGAGCGCACGCAACACGATGGCGTCGAGCTCCGGTGGTACGCGAGCGGCGCGGCGCGAGGGCGGCTCGGGCATCGGATCCTTGGCGCGCGCGACGAGGTCGGTGCCCGGATCACCGGCACCGCCGCTCACCGGGAAGAGCTGCCGCCCGGTCAGCAACTCCCACAGGATGATCCCAGCGGCGTAGAGATCGGTGCGCCCATCGAGCGGCTCGCCCCGCGCCTGCTCCGGCGACATATACGAGACCTTGCCGTAGATCACACCCGGCGCGGTCTTCTCGGTCTTGATCGTCGAGGTCGCGAGCCCGAAGTCGGTGAGCTTGACCTCGCCCGCGAACGACACGAGCAGGTTCGGCGGCGAGACGTCGCGGTGGACGAGGCGGAGGTCGCCCGACGCATGCGCATAGTGCAGTCCGCGGCAAAGCTCTTTGACGATCAGCACCGCGATGTCGACGGGAAACGCGACCGCGCGCGCGGCGCACCGATTCCAGACCGCGCGCAGATCCTTCCCTTCGACAAAATCCATCGCGAGGTAGAGCTCGCCGCCGATCTGTCCCGCGTCGAACACCGGCACGAGGTTGCCGTGCGAGAGCCGAACCACGACCTTCGCCTCGTCGCGAAACCGCGCCACGTAGTCGGTGTCCGCCATGTGCGGCAGCACCGTCTTCACGACGCAGAGCTTCTCGAGCCCGTGGGCGCCAGTCACCGCGAGGTAGAGCGCGCCCATCCCGCCCTGCGCGAGCGGCGCGAGCAGCCGGTACTTTCCAAAGCGCCGGGGAAACGGGCTGCGGAGTTTTTCAGGCGCGGCAGGGACGCTATGCGGATCGAGGTTCACTATTTGATCGTCGCGATCGCGGAGAACGGAGCAACTTTTTGCCTGCCGGCAGAGCGGACGCCGGTGTCGGGCGCCCCGCTACCGCGTTGCCTGTCGCCCGGAGGCCGGTTGGCTATCGACGCCCCCGCGTGCGTCCACTAAGATCCGCGCCATGTCGGGCGAGACGGTGCTGGTAATTGACGACAGCCCGACCATCCTCAAGGTGGTCCAGCTGGTGCTCACCAAGGCCGGTTACAAGGTCGAGACCGCGGCCGATGGCGAAGAGGGGCTCCGCGCCGCACAAGCGCGCAAGCCGCACCTCATCCTGCTCGACTTCGTGATGCCCCGGATGAACGGCTACCAGGTCTGCCGCGCGCTCGGCGAGGATCCGACGCTCGCGCAGGTTCCGGTCGTGCTCATGAGCGCGAAGGGGGATCAGGTCGGCGAGCGCTTCGTCAAGGTGATGGGGATCGTCGACTACATCACCAAGCCGTTCTCGCCCGAGGCGATCACGGCCGTGGTGCAGCACACCGTCGCCAAGTACGCTCTACCGCGCACCGCTGAGCGGCCGTTGCTCCTCCCGACCACCGACGAGCTGCCCGAGCCCGCGCCACCGATGACCGCCGAGGAGCGGGCGCAGGCCCTCGCGGCGCGACTCGAAGCGCTGCGCTCCGGCGTGGCGCAGTCGGTTGCGGCGCGGGTCGCCGGCCTCTTCGCGTTGGCGTCGGCCGCGCGCGCGGCCACCGGCCCGGGGGCGCGACGCGACGATAACACCGGGGCGATCCCCACCGACGCCGGCGCGATCGCCGACGCAGCACGCGGCGCACTCGACGACGCGACGCTGCTCGAGCTGCTCGCCGACATCGCGCCCGGTCTCGGCCTCGCCGAGGCGAGCGAGGCGGTACTCGAGGGCGACCTGCGCGTGGTCCCGCTCGCCGAGGTGCTGCAGCTGCTCCATGTGCAGTCCCAGTCGGGCGTGCTGCAGATCATCCGCACCGGCGCCACCGTCGACCTCTTCTTCCGCCAAGGAAAAATCGATCTCGCAGCCGCGCGCGGCGTGGCCGAAGAGTTCCTGCTCGGCCGCTTCATCCTCGACGCTGAGCTGATGAACCGCACCGACCTCGAGGCGTTCCTCAAGGCGCGCACCCCGGGCACCCGGCTGATCGGCAGCCAGCTGGTGAAGCTCGGTTACATCAGCGAGATCGAGCTGCGGCAGGCGATCACGCGCCAGACCTGTGAGCTCATCTACGAGATCCTGCGCTGGAACGTGGGGCGCTTCGCCTTCCGTGCGACACGAGATCTCCCCGCTTCGGCCGTCGATGCGTCGCTCGGTCTCGAGGTCGAGGGGATCCTCATGGAGGGCTTCCGTCGCGTCGACGAGTGGCACCTCATCGAGCGCGAGGTCGACGACTTCGACGTGATCTTCCTGCGCAACGAAGACCAGTTCGCACAACTCGGTCGCGGGCGGCTCACGCGCGAGGAGCTCACCGTGCTCGAGTTGGTGAACGGCAAGAACACCGTGAAGGAGGTGATCCGGCTCTCGCGGATGGGCTCCTTCGAGGTCTCCAAGCAGCTCTACCGTCTGCTCTCGATCAAACTCATCCGCCGGCGGGTCATGCCGGTCGCCGTCTGACGTCGGCGCAGCATGCGCAACGTCATCGTCTTCACGACCGGCGGCACGACGCACGCCGTCGAGCTCCGCTGGGTGCGCGACATCGTGCGACTCGGCTGGCTTACGCCGATCCCCGGCGCGCCAAGCACGATCGCGGGCGCGGTCCAGGTGCGCGGCGCGGTGATCCCGGTGCTCGGGGCCTCGCTGCTTGGCGGCGCCGTCTCGCACCACGCGGCGGCGACACCGCAAGCGGGCGACACGCTGCTCCTCGTCGACGCGGAGGGCACCCAGGTCGCGCTCTCGGCCGACCGCATCGACGAGGTCACCACGCTCGAGGAGGTGGCCGGCGACCCGACCATGCTCGTGGGGCGCGGGGGTCTGCCGATCCCGATCGTCGACCCGCCTGCGCTGCTCGCGGCGGCGACGCGCAGCATTGCGGCGCACGTGACCGCACCGCGCGGAGCGGTTCGGTGATCACCCTCGACGCCGAGCTGCTCCCGATCTTCCTCGGTGAGGCACGCGGGTACCTCGAGACGCTGGAACTCACGTCCGCGCCGATGGAGCCGCGCCTCGCGGCCGCGGTGGGGCTGCGCAGCGCCGCGGAGCTCGTGCGCCTCCCCGAGCTTGTCGCGGAGGCGGTCGAGCTCGAGCGACTGCTCCGCGCGCACGAGCCGCAACTCGCACTCGGTGCGCTCGCGCGTGCCCGAACACGAATCGACGCACTCGCGGCCGAGCATGCCGCCCACGCGCATCGCATCGCTGCAGCGCCCGCGTCCGCGTCCGCGCCGTTCCAGAGCGCGTTCGACGCCGATGAGACCCGCATGCTGCACGAGCTCTTCCTCGCCGAGGCGACCGAGCACCTCGAGGACATCGCGGCGGCGATCACGCGGCTCGGCAAGGAGTCGGGGCGGCGCGCCGCGCTCGACGAGCTGCTGCGCAAGACCCACACGCTCAAGGGCGCCGCCTCCACCGTCGGCTTCGCAGCGACGGCAGAGGCCGCGCACGCGCTCGAGGATATCTTCGCCAGCCTTCGGCGCGGCAAGCAGGATGCGTCGGTGCTCGACCTCGGCGCGCTCGACGCAGCGGTCCAGACGGTGCGCGCCATCACCGAGGTGGGAACGCAACCCGAGCTGACCGCGCCGCTCGCACAACGGCTGGCGATCGAGCTTGGGGCCGCGCTTCGGCGCGGGCAGGTCGTGGTGAGCCGAGGCGACGTGTCCCCCGACGCCGAAGGGCCCCAGCCCGACGGAAGCGGTACCTGGACCGGCGCCGACCCCGGCGAGGGTGCGCGCTTCGAGTCGCAGATCTCGTGGGCCGCCGAGTCGAGCGGCTATGCCCGCTCCGACTCGAACGCGAGCTGGACCGGCTCCGGCTCGGAGCCACGCGCGACGCCGGCAGGGAGCGGCGAGGCCGACGCCCTCTTCGGCGAGCACGACCGCGGGCTCGGCACGCCCCGTCGACGTGAAGACCTCCCTTCGCTGCGCGTCGACGCCGCGCGCATCGACGAGTTGATGCTCGGCGCGGGCGAGCTGCTCTTCGATCGCGCTCGCATCGAGCGCCGCGTGCGCGAGCTCGGCGGCCTGCGCGACGAAATCGTCCGGCTCGGTCGAACGCTGGCGGACGCACGCGCCGAGGCGGGGCCCGGGGTGGAAGGCGACCGACTCGCCACGCTCGACGAGTCAGTTGCGGCTCACGCCCGCGAGCTCGCGCGCCTGATCGACGGCCTTGGCGAGGACACGCGCGAGCTCGAGCAGACCACGCTGCGGTTGCAGGACGGGCTGCAGCAGGTCCGCATGATGTCGGCGCGGTTCCTGTTCGCCCGGCTGGCGCGCGCGATCCGCGACGTCGCACGGCGCAGCGGCAAGCAGGTTGAGCTGGTCACCGCCGGCGACGACACCCGGGTCGACAAGGCGGTGCTCGATCGGCTGGTCGATCCGCTGGTGCAGATCCTGCGGAACGCGATCGTGCACGGCATCGAGGCGCCACACCTGCGCGTCCGCATGGACAAGCCGGCGGCAGGCCGCATCAACCTCGGCGCGCGCACCGAAGGGGACACGGTCGTGCTCGAGGTAGCCGACGACGGCGCGGGCATCGATGTCGACCGGCTGCGCGCCGCGCTCGTCGCTGGCGGCCGGCTCACCGAGGCGGAGGCTGCCGCGACCGAGGACGAGCGCATCGTCGCCGTGATTTTCGAGCCGGGCGTGACCGTGCGCGAGCACACCGACGAGCTGGCCGGTCGCGGCGTGGGACTCGACGTCGTGCGCCAGACGATCGCGCGGCTCGGCGGCGAGATCGATGTGACCTCGACGTCCGGACAGGGCACTCGCTTCACGCTCCGCGTGCCGCTGTCTACCGCGCTCACGCAGGCCGTGCTGTTCAAGCTCGGCGGCGCGGTCTACGCGCTCCCCGCCGCCAACGTCGCCGCCGGCGCGGTGCTCCCGCTCGAGCAGGGCCGGCTGCCCGCCACGATGCACGACGCTGGCCAGCCGACGCCGATCTTGTCACTCCACGCGCTGCTCGGTCGTCCCGCGCCCGACGGTGCAGAGGTCAACGCGCTGGTGATCGAGTTCGCCGGCCGCCGGCTCGCCGTGACCTGCGACCGGGTGATCGGCCCACGTGAGGTCGTCGTGCGCAGCCTCGGGCCGCTGCTCGCGCCGCTGGCGCTCTATGCCGGTGCGACGATCAGCGGGGCGGGCAAGGTGCAGCTCATTCTCGACCCCGCCACGCTCTGCGAGCTCGCCCACCCAGGCGCCAGCGCTCGTCGCGGCAGCGTGCGCGTCCCCGACGAGAGCGGTCCGCACCCTGCTCCCCCGGCCCTGCCGCCACCGGTGCCGAGGCCGCACTCGGCCGACGCGCGCCGCATCCTCGTGGTCGACGACTCGCCGACAGTGCGCGCCTCGATGGCGCGGACGCTGACCGCCGCGGGACACACGGTCGACCTCGCCGACGACGGCATCGAGGCCTCGGCCCTGCTCGCCGCGCGCCGCTACGATCTGCTCGTGACCGACCTCGAGATGCCACGGCGCAACGGCTGGGAGCTGATCGCCGAGGTGCGCGCGCGCCCCGACCTCAGCGAGCTGCCGGTGGTCGTGATCACCTCGCGCGTCGACGACGCCGCGCGCCGGCGCGCACTCGACGCCGGCGCGACGCGGCTGCTGCTCAAGCCGGCGGCCGGCGCCGCGTTCCTCGCTGAGATCGCCGGCCTCCTCGGTCGTTCCGGCTAGGCCGTCCCCCGCCCGACGCGCCCCGCTCCCGCCCGCGCTCGCGGCGCGGAGTCGCACCCGCATCGCCAGCCGCCCGCTCGCTCTCCGGTGTGCCGACCAGCGCGAAGTCGATCTTTCGCCGCGCCACCGACACGTTCTCCACCCGCACCCGCACCGCGTCTCCGAGCGAAAATGACCGCCCGCTCGACGGCGCAACCAGGCGCAGCAACTTCTCGTCGAAGCGCCATCCGACGCCGCCGAGCCGCTCGAGCTTGATCAGCCCCTCGACGAACGGCACGTCGCACTCGACGAAGATCCCGAAGCTGGTCACGCCGGAGACCACGCCGGTCAGCTCCTCCTGCACGCGGTCGCGCATGAGGAAGGTGCGGTAGACGCCGACCACCTCGCGCTCCGCCTCCGCCGCGCGCCGCTCGTGCGACGACGACTCGGCGGCGATCGCCTGGAACACTTCCTTCACCGGCGGCTTCGCGTGCGTCGCGCCGCCCGACGGCAGTCCCTCGCGCCGCAGGTGGTACTTCATCACGCGGTGCACGATGAGGTCCGGGTAGCGTCGGATCGGCGAGGTGAAGTGGAGATACGCCGGTGACGCGAGCCCGAAGTGCCCGGCGTTCTCGACGTCGTAGCGCGCCTGCTTGAGCGATCGCAGCAGCAGGAAGTGAAGCGCTCGCGCGTGCGGCTTGCCGGCGAGGGAGGCCAGCGTCGCGGAGAGCGCGCGCGGTGACTGCGCCGCCTCGGCGTCGAACTCGAGCCCGTGGCCGCGGGCCAGCGTCGCGAATTCCTCGAGCCGCTCGAGCGACGGGATGTCGTGCACGCGATAGAGCGTGTCGAGCCGGCGATCGAGGAAGAACCGCGCGACCGCCTCGTTCGCGGCCAGCATGTACTCCTCGACCAGTTGGTACGCGCCGCGAATCTCGGGCGATGGCTTCGCACGCACGACGTCGCGCACACAGCGCGGATCGTCCGCATCGAGCACCACCTTCGGCTCGGGCAGGTCGAGCTCGAGCGCACCGCGCTCCATGCGCCGCGCACGCATCAGCCGTCCGAGCCGCTCCATCCGCGTGAGCGCGGGGAGCCACCGTGCGTAGCGCGCGCGCGGGCCGCGCAGATCGCCGGCGAGCGCCGCGCCCACGCCGGGATAGTCGAGCCGTGCGTGCGAGCGGATCACGCCCGCCGCGAAGCTGAGCTCACGCTCCACGCCCGCCTCGTCCACATCGATCCGCACGATCATCGCGAGCCGATCGACCTCGGGGTTGAGCGAGCAGATCCCCGCCGAGAGCTCGTGGGGCAGCATCGAGATCGCGCGGTCGGGGAGATAGACCGAGAAGCCACGGATGCGCGCCTCGCGATCGAGCGCCTCGCCCTCGCGGACGTAGTGCGACACGTCGGCGACCGCGACCCAGATCCGATAACCGCCCGGTCGCTCCTCGACGCAGATCGCGTCGTCGAAGTCGCGTGCAGTCTCGGGATCGATGGTCAGAAACTCACGATCGCGAAGATCGAGCCGATCGGCGAGATCAGCCGGACTGAGCGTCTGCGGCACGATGCGCGCGGCCGCGAGCACCTCGTCGGGAAACGCGTCGGGGATGTCGCCACAAGCGATCACCTTCGCCACCTCGGTGCGCGGATCGTCGGGATCGCCGAGAACGTGGACCACCCGCACCACCAGCTCGCCGGTCACGCCGCCGCCGGGTCGGGCCGACGGGTACTGCACGATCTCGGCGACCACCGAGCGGCCGTCCTGCGCCGCCGTCACGCTCGCGGGATCGATCGCGACCTGCCCGTAGGTCGAGGCGATGCGCGGATCATCCGGCTCGAGGAAGCGCACGCGCCCGACCGATCGCACGGTGCCGGTCAGCTTGGCGCGACCGCGCGCGAGCACCTCTTCGACGCGCCCCTCGGTGCCCTTGTGCCCGAGCCACGTGTGCAGCCGCACGCGATCTCCGTCGAGCGCCACGCCGCGAAAGCGCGCCGGCACGAACACGTCGTCCTCGCCGTCCTCGCGCTCCACAAAACCGTACCCCGCCGGGTGGACGCGAATCCGTCCGACGGCGGCAGCCCCCGCGCCCCCGTCGGGGCCAACTGCAGGCGGCGTCGCACGCAGCTCGGGCGTCTTCCTGCGCTCCGGCAGCTGGGCGCCCAGCGGCTTCGCGCCCAGCGGCTTCGCGCCCAGCGGCTTCGCGCCCAGCGGCTTCGCGCCCAGCGGCTTCGCGCCCAGCGGCTTCGCGGCCGCCGCGTTCGCGCCCGGCGCGCAGAATCGTCCCGCGATGCCGCGCACGAGCGCGCCCTCCCCGACCAGATGCTCGAGCAGTGACTTCAACTTGACCCGCCCACGCGACTGCACGTCGAGCGCGAGCGCGACCTCTGCGAGCTTGAGCCCACCCACCGGTCCGCGCACGAGCACCTCGAGCACGCTCTTCCTATCCATTGCCATCGTTCTTTCCTTCTCTATCTGCCATCCAAGGCGAATGCCCGGCCTACCGCAGCGCGCGCAGCACTCCGTCGTCGCCGCCTACGTAGAGCGTGCCGTCGGTGGCCATCGCCACCGGCCCGTCCACGTCGGCGGCAAAACCGAGGTGCCAGCGCAGCGTGCCGTCAGGCTCGAGCGCGTACAAGTGATCGTCGCGTGTTCCTACCAGCACAGCACCGTCGGCCGCGACGACCGGCGGTGCGTGAATTTTGTCGGCCGCGCGAAAGCGCCAAGCGACGCTGCCGTCGGGCCGTACTGCATAGAGGTGGCCGTCGTATGAGCCGACGTAGATCGTGCCGTCGAGCGCGAGCGCGGGCGACGAGCGCACGTCCCCCTGCGTCAGCAGGGTCCACTTGACCGTGCCCTCGGGCGTGACGGCATAGACACGGCGATCGTCGCTGCCAAAGTAGATCGTGCCGTCGTCACCGAGTGCCGGCGAGCTCTCGATGTCGCCGCCGACGCGCAGCTCCCACGCGAGCGTGCCGTCGGGGCGCACCGCGAAGAGCGTGTCGTCGGTGCCGCCGGCGTAGAGCGAACCGTCGGGCGCGAGCGCGGGCGCGGTGCCGACATGTTGCGGCACGGCGAGCTTGAAGCGCAGCGTGCCGTCGGGCCAGAGCGCGTAGACCCCGTCGGCGCCAAAGTAGATCGTGCCGTCGGGACCGAGCGTCGGCCCGCCATCCACGTCGCAGCGCACGCCCTCGGGCCCGGTGCCGACCGCGGGCTCGCAAGCGCCGGCGCGGTAACGCCACTTCACGCGCCCGTCGGCGGCGATCGCATAGAGGTGATCGTCGTCGGAGCCGACATAGACCGTGCCGTCCACCGCGACCGCGGGCGTGGACCAGACGAGATCGCCCGTCTCCACCGCCCAACGCACGCTGCCGTCGGGCGCGATCGCGCGCACCTTGCGATCGTGCGAGCCCACATAGATCGTTCCGTCGGGGCCGACGGTCGCACCACCGACGATCGGCCCGCCAGCCCGCAGCGCGACCCGCTCGGCAGGCGCGACGCGCGATGCGGCGCCCGCGAGCCGACCGGTGTGCCGCGGACCGCCACCCACCATCGCGAACGGCGGCGGTCCTTGCGGACGCACCACGCCGCCCG
>SHYZ01000123.1 GCA_009692535.1 Myxococcales bacterium | reverse complement strand
CCGCCGCGCGGCGGCGAGCCGCCGGTGACCTAATCCAGTCCGGCGCTGCACGTCGGCCACGCGGCGCTGCGTGCTAGGCTGCCGCGCGATGCGCAAGCTCCTCCTCCTCTCGCTCCTCGTCGCTGCTGCTTGCGACCAGAGCAACCCGTACGATCCATACCAAGCCCCACCACCAACGGCGGCGAAAATGATCGGCCAGGATCCCGAGACCTTCGACTGCAAGTTGGTCTACCCCGAGCAGGAGATCGTCGCGATCGTCGGTGGGCCGGTGGTAAAGGTCGACGCGCCGATCGATCCCGAGCCCGGCATGGCCAGGCCGTGTATCTACCGCCTCCGCTCCGACGGCTCACAGCTCTGGCAGCTGCTGCTCGACTGCCGCAACCTCGGCCACATGAAGGCGGAGGAGGTGATGGCGATCGAGACCGCCAAGGGCCCCGTCGTGCCGGTCACCGTCGGCAAGCGGGGACTCGACCACTCGCAGATCCGACTCATCGCGCTCGACGACGACACGCCCTGCGCGGTCTATGTCACCGGCCCCGACGCAGCCAAGCGCGAGGCGCTCGCTCGCCTGTCGCTCAAGAACCTGAACGAGACCACGCAGCCGCGAACGCCGCGCGCGGTCGAGATTCGCGCGAAGTAACCACTCGCCTCGTGCAGCGCGGCTGACCTCGGCGGCGAACCGAGCCGCGAACCGAGCCGCGATTCACTCGCCGGCAGCGTCGGTCGATGCGGCGCCAGCGTCGCTCGACGGCCCGGCATCGGCAGCGGGCACCGATGGCTCGCGCCCCTGTGCGCAGGTGTCCTCGGGTGCGCTCGCGTACGTCGCGCGCACGAACGCGCCGAGCGTCTGCTCGTCGACGCACGCAGCGGTGTAGTTCCGCCCCCACGCCGCAGCGGCGATCGGCACGCCCGCAGGGAGCAGCGGATCCGCCGCGATGAGCAGGCGCGCACGCACCGGCGCCGTGCAGCTCGCGTCGACCGGAAACGCGGCGAGCAGCGCCTCGAGCCGCGCGACGTCGTCGGCGCAGCCCGACGGACAGTTGTGCAGCAGCACGACACCACCATGCTCGAGGTTGTGGACCCAGTAGCCGCGCTCGAGCGCGACGTGCGACTCGCCCCAGCGCCCCCAGCTGGGAAAATGCGGCCCGCCGACCGGTGGATTCGCGCTCCACGCGATCTCGGTCCCGACCGGAACGTGTGGACTCTCACCGGGCGCGACGTCGCGCACGACTGCGCGGCAGGGCCCAGCATCGAGCGACTCCGGCGCCGGCTCAGTGCACGCGAGCACGAGTCCACCCACCACCAAGCTCACTGCGACGCGCGCCACTGACCGACTCACGTTCGCATCTTCGCATGCTGTCTGGCGCCACGCCCACCGTTGCGTCTACTGTCCGCGCATGCGCCGCCCCACCCTGCTCCTGTGCGCCCTCCTCGCGCTCACGCTCACCGCTCCAGCCGCCGCGCGCAAGGATCGCAAGCCGCGCTACACGCCGGTCGTGCTGGCCAACGGCCTGCGCGTCTTCGTGATCGAAGACCACCGCACGCCGACGCTCGCGCTGGTCACCTGGTACCGCGTCGGGTCGAAGGACGAGGTAAAGGGGCGCACCGGCTTCGCGCACCTCTTCGAGCACATGATGTTCAAGGGCTCGGCGCACACCGACGACGGCGTCATCGACGTGCTGTTCGAAGAAGCCGGTGGTTGGACCAACGCCTTCACGTCGAGCGACGAGACCGTCTACCTCGATCTCGCCGACTCGAGCTTCCTCGAGCCCGCGCTCTGGCTCGAGGCGGATCGTCTCGCTGGCCTCACCGACACTCTCGATCAGGCGAAGCTCGACAACCAGCGCGAGGTGGTCAGAAACGAGCGCCGCCAGAGCTACGAGAACCGCCCCTACGGCATGGCCGACCTGCTGATCCAGGAAGCGCTCTGGCCCGAAGGACACGGCTACCACTGGCCGACGATCGGCTACCACGAGGACCTCGTCGCCGCGACGACCGACGACGTGAAGGCGTTCTTTCGCAACTACTACATCCCCAACAGCGCCACGCTCGTCGTCGCCGGCGACGTCGACACGGCGCACACGCTCAAGCTCGTCACACGCTTCCTCGGCTGGATTCCGCGCGCACCCGAGCCGGTGCGACCGAGCTACGCCGAGCCGCCGCCGATCACGCAAGCGATCGTGCTGCAGACCGAGGACGACGTGCAGGTGCCGCGCGTCTACTTCACTTGGCGCGGACCCAAGGTCTTCTCCGCCGACGAGCCCGCGCTCGAGCTCGCTGCTGGCGTCCTCGCTGACGGGAAGACCAGCCGCCTCTACGAGCGGCTCGTCTATAAAGAGCGGCTCGCGCAGGAGGTCAACGCCGGGTTCACCGGAGAGGCGCTCGGCGGCACGTTTCAGATCGCCGCGACCGCCAAGCCGGGCGTGGCGCCCGAGGCGCTCGCCAAGGTGATCGAGGAGGAGGTCGCTCGACTCGCCATGGAGCCCGCGTCCGCCGACGAGCTGGCCCGCGCGCAGAGCGTGCGCGAGGCCGGCTTCCTGCGCGGCCTCGAGGATCTGATGGAGCGCGCGGTGCAGTTGGCGCGCTACGACGTGCTCGCCGGCGACGCGAACTTTTTAGACCGCGACCTGGCGCGCTACCGGCGCGTGACCCCGAAGGAGGTGAGTCGAGCCGCAGCGCGCTGGCTCACCCCCGACGCACGCGTCGTGCTCACCGTCGTGCCGCGACCCGTTGCGAAGCAGAAGGGGAACTGATGCGCCGCACCCAACTCGCCACTGTCGTAGTCCTCATCGCCAGCACCGGCGTCGCGCTCGCAGCGCCGTGGGAGGCCTCCGGCATCGACTGGACGCGTCCGCCTGCCGCAGCGCCCCGCGCCCGCTTCGCGCCGCCAAAACCGGTGCGCCACCTGCTGCCCAACGGCGTGCAGTTGCTCATCGTCGAGAACCGCGCGCTGCCGCTCTTCTCTGCGTCGGTTGTCGTACTCGGTGCCGGCAGCGCGCACGACCCCGACGGTCAAGGCGGACTGGCGGCCTTCACCGCCGATCTGCTCGACGAAGGCGCGGCCGGGCTCGGCGCACTCGCGCTCGGCGCGCGGCTCGAGTCGCTCGGCGCCACGCTCGACACCGGCATCGCGCCCGACAGCGCACGCCTCGAACTCTCGGGCCTCGCGCGCAACCTCGATGCCTCGCTCCACCTGCTCACCGAGGTGCTCGCGCGCCCGCTCTTCGACGCACCCGAAGCCGCGCGCGTGCACGCCGACCTCGCCACCGACCTCGCCCTCAAGCCCGACCGACCGCGCGAGGTCGCGAGCGATCTGCTCATCGGCCGCATCTACGGCTGCACCTCCGCGTATGGCCACCCCGCAGACGGCACCACGGCATCGCACGCGCCGCTCACCGTGGCCGACGCCCGCAGCTTTCATGCGCGCGCCTATCGCCCCGATCGGACGACGATCATCGTCGCCGGTGACGTGAACGCCGCCGCGCTAACCAAGCTGTTCGCGCGGCAACTCGGCACGTTTGGCAGCGCGTCGCCCCAGCCCGCGATCAACGCGGCACCCACGGTGCTGCTCGGCCGCGGCCCGCGGCTCCTGCTCGTCGACCGCCCCGGCGCCGAGCAGAGCGACGTGAGGATCGGCCTCGCCGCGATCGCGCCCGGCGATCTGCGTGAGCCCGCGCTCGAGGTGCTCGCCAACGCGCTCGGCGGCAGCTTCACCAGCCGGCTCAACCGACGGCTGCGCGAGGAGCTCGCGTACACCTACGGCATCCGCGCCGGCGTCGGCTGGCGCGCCGGCGTGAGCCCCTTCGTCATCTCGACCAGCCTGTTCACGCCGAACACCATCGCTGGGCTGCGCGAAATCCTCCGCATCGTCGGCGAGGTCTCAGCCACCGAGCTGCCGAAAGAGGAACTGCACAAGGCGAAGCAGAACCTCGTGCAGCAGCTGCCGCAGTCGTTCCAGACCAACGGCGCCACCACCGGTGCCTTCGCGGAGCTCGTTCGCCATGGGCGACCGCTCGACTGGTACGACGGGTACGCAGAGCGGATCGATGCCGTGACCGGCGCGCAGGTGAAAGACGCGGCCGCCACACTCGTGCCGGTCGGCGGCCTGCTCTTCACCGTAGCGGGCGATCTCACCGCGCTCCGCGAAGGCCTCAACGGCCTCGGCCTCGGTCGCTCCGCGCTGCTCGGCGCCGACGGCGGCCCGCGCCGCTAGCGCGCACGACGCCCGCGGGCCTGTGCTACCGTGAACCCGCGTGGAGCGGAGACGATGAGCGACGACTCTGCCCCGCCACCAATCGCCCCGCCGCCAATCGGCTCGCCGCCAATCGGCCCGCCGACGATTGGGCGTTTGAGTGAGCGGTTCGACGTCGACTGGCGCGTCCAGCTGAAGGTGCCGAGCTGGGCCGCCGCCGCCCGCGTCGCTGCCGCCAACGCGAGCCGCACCGGCGTCTTCCTGCTCACCACCAGGCCGCCTCCGATCGGCACGATGGTGACGCTGACGATCGGCCTGCCCGACGGCCGCGCCGTCGACGTCGAGGCCGAAGTCGTCCGCGTGGTCACGCCGGAGCAGGCGGCGGTCGAGGGCGCGACGCACGGGCCCGGCGTCGGCGTGCGCTTCCGCGACAACGGGATCGATCTCGCGCTCCTTGAGTCGCAGGCTCGCGGAGGGCTGTCGGGCGCGCACCTTCCTTCCGACGACGAGCCGGTGGAAGAACCGGTGGAAGTGCCGATCCTGGCCACGCCGCCTTCCTCGTCCTCGTCCCCGTCCTCGTCCCCGTCCTCGTCCCTGGCACCGGCCACGACGCCCGCGCACCGACGGATCGTGCGTGCGCTGCCGCGAGGTCGGCACGCCGCCGCGCTCGGCATCGATTTTGGCACCAGCACCACCAGCGCCGCGATCGCGATCGGAGACACGGTCCACCTCGTGCCCGACCGCGACGGTCGCGTACTCCACCCGTCGGTGGTGCACTTCCCGGCGCACGGCCCGCCCGTCGCCGGCTGGGCCGCATACGAGCGACTCGGCGTCGATCCACGGCGCACGATTCCGTCGGTGAAGCGCCTGCTCGGACGTCGTCTCGCCGATCCGGCGGTCGCTTCGTACCTCCAGTCGGTCTGCTACCGCGCGCGCTCAGGCCCCGACGGTGAGGTCGTCGTCGACCTCGACGGCGAGCAACACACCGCGGTGGAGCTCTGCGCCCAGATGCTGGCGCACGTCCGCAGCCTCGCAGAGGAGCAGCTAGGAGCGCCAATCGAGCGGGCGGGGTTCTCGGTCCCCGTGACCTACACCGAGACTGAGCGGATGGCGCTCCGCAGCGCGGCGCAGCTCGCTGGCCTCGAGGTCGTCGCGTTGCTCGAAGAGCCGCATGCCAGCGCCATGGCCTATGGCGCGAGCATGGACAAGAACGAGATCGTCGCCGTGTACGATCTTGGCGGCGGCACCTTCGACTTCACAGTGCTCGATCTCACCGGCGAGAATTTTCGCGTACTCGGCAGCGAAGGCGACGGCTGGCTCGGCGGCGACGACATCGATCTCATGCTCGCCGAGGTCGTTGCGAACGCCTTCTGGCGCGCCACGCGTGTCGAGTTGCGTGGTCGCGTGCGCGAATGGCAGCGGCTGCTGCTCGCGTGCGAGAGCGCCAAGCGGCAACTCAGCTCTGGCGAGAGCGCGCTCATCGTGGTCCCTGGCATCGTGGAGTCCCCGCAGCGGATCGACCTTAGGCAGCGTCTCACGCGCGATCTCTTCGACCGCCTCACGCACGAAGTCTTCGAGCGGACCTTCACGCTCTCCCAACAAGCGCTCGCGCGCATCGGCCTCGATCCGACCGACATGACGCAGCTCGTCGTCGCTGGCGGCATGTCGCACGTCCCTGCCGTGCGTCGCGGCCTCGCGCGGTTGTTCGAGCGCGATGTCACCACGGTCGTGAACCCCGACGAGGCGATCGCGCTCGGCGTCGGCCTCGCTGCAGCCCGCGCCGTCGACCACGACGCCCGCAGCATCGCCGGTTAAGGTCGCCGATCTGGCGACGGCTCGGCGTTACTCGCCGAACAGCAAGCGTGCCGTGGTGGTCCTGCCGGCGCGGACCAGCACCTGGACGGTGCGCGTGCCCAGCGTCGGATGCCACGCCTCGAGGTCGTAGCTCCCGGGCGGAACTTTCAGCACGAAGCGGCCATCGCTCGACGTCACGCGGAAGAACGGATGGTCGCTCACGACCGCCCACGCCGCCATCCAAGGATGTACATCGCAGCCGAAGCGCACGACCGCTCCCGGCCGCACGCCGAGTTCGCGACGAAGCGGCGCGCTCCCCTCGGGCTGGCCAAGGTTGAAGAGCGTCTCCTTGCCCTCGAAGGTGTGCACGTTGTGCAGCGTGCGATCGGAGTTCTTCACCACGACCTCCTGTCCGACGACGACGCCGACCACGCGCGGCCGGTACGAGCAGTCGGTCTGATCGATCACGACCGGGGCCTTGGGCGTCGCTCCCGGCAAGCGGCCCGGCAAGCGGCCCGGCGGCAAACGGACCAGCACGTCGGCGAGCCCGCCGCCCTTGCCGACAGAGAGGTCGGCATCGCGACCGGCCCGTGCGGCACAGTAGGGATCGCTCGTGCGATCGACCGCGGGCACGTTGGGCGCGGTCGCGACAAACAGCACGCGCCCCTTGATCGTACCGAGCGGAGCGGCGGCGCCATGCGCGCCGTGCGCCACGACCGCGAGGAGCACGACCGACACCACGGCGAATCGCATCGGCGGCGAGTCTCGCTCGGCCCCTGCGCACACGCAACGCTGGCGCCGCGTCCGCTGTGAAAACCGCCCGCCTCCCCCATGCTAGGTTTTGCGCCGATGCTCGCCACCCTCGACGAACGCACCGCCCCGGCCGATCCGCTCGAGCTGTTCGCCCTCTGGTACGACGAGGCGCAGCGCGTGGTGCGCCCCGAGCCGACCGCGTTCGTGCTCGCCACCGCGACGGACGATGGCCGACCGTCGGCGCGCGTGCTGCTGCTCAAGGGATTTGAGGCGCGCGGTTTCTCCTTCTACACGCACTACGAGAGCCGCAAGGCGGCCGAGCTCGCGGCGAACCCGCAGGCAGCGATGCTCTTCCATTGGCAGCTGCTCGAGCGGCAGGTGCGCATCGAGGGGCGGGCCACGCGCCTTCCAGCCGAGGAGTCCGACGCCTATTTCGCGACGCGGCCACGGGCAAGTCGCATCGGCGCGTGGGCCTCACCGCAGAGCCGTCCGATCGCCGATCGCGCGCTGCTCGAAGCGCGTGTCGCAACGCTCGCACGCGAGCACGAAGGGCGCGAGGTGCCGCGGCCGGCTGCGTGGGGCGGATTCCTCCTCGAGCCCGACGTCTTCGAGTTCTGGCACGCCGGCCCCGACCGCCTACACGATCGCCTTCGTTTCGACCGCGCTGCATCGAGCTGGAGCGTCACGCGCCTCGCGCCCTGACGCGTGCGCGCCGCGCCTCAGCTACTCGGTGCGCCTGACGACGTGCCAGCCGAACTGGGTCAGCACGAGGCCCGCCTCGCCGACGTCGAGCCGCAGGCAGAGTCGCTTGAACTCGAACACGTACTGTCCGTCGCGCGTGACGGTGTACGGCGAGCCGTCACGACTTCCCGGGTCCTCGGAGAACTCCTGCATCAGCGGTTCGATCGCCGCCCCCGCGCGCACGCGAGCCAAGAGCTGCGTGGCCAGCGCGTCAGCGTCGGCACGCGAGCGCGCGCCCGCTCGCTCATCGAGGTGACCGCCGTACGCGCGGCCGAGGTCACGCCAGCCGACGAGGATGTGCTTGACGATCGCGCGGTCGGTCCCCTGCTCGCGCGCGAGCACGTCGTTGGATTGCAGCTCCGGCGGCCCCTCGACGTCGGCGACCCGATTCGACATCGTCGGACCGTTCATCCCGCCGGAGGCCGTGCCGCAGCCTGCGAGCAGTCCCGGTCCGACCGCCAGCAGGAGCAGCGTCACCATGAGCGTCACCGATCGCATGGCGCAACCCTACTCGATCCGCGCGGCCCATCACGCGTCTGCACCCGGCAGCCTGCTAACCTGCCGCTGTGGCACGCCTCGTGTCGTCACTCGGTCGCTCGGCGCGACTGGCCGTGGTGCTGCTTGCGTCGGCCTGCGTCGGCCACGGCGACGACGCGCCCGCCATGGGCGACGCCGCGCCGCCCCGGTCACCTGACGCCGCACCTGAGGTCACGCCCCCCGCCCTGCCGCTGCGCCCCGCCGTCCCGCTGCTCCTCCCCTGTCCGCCCGGATGGCGCGAGCGCGTCGTCGACGGCGTCCCGACCCTCTGTGATCCCTGGCCCGTGACCGGACGCGCCGAATGTCCCGCCGGCGAGGCGCACTTCCCTGGCACGCAAGGCTGCGCCCTGCTCGGCAGGGCCTGCCCCACGGGCGACTTCCCCGATGACCTGCCGCTCGGCACGCGCCATGTGCGTACCGGCGCAGCTCCCGGTGGCGACGGCAGCGCAGCCGCACCGTACGCGACTGTCGCAGCCGCGATCGTCGGCGCACTCCCCGGCACCACGATCGCCCTCGCCCGCGGCGTCTACGACGAGCGCGTCAGACTTTCGACCGGTGTCACGCTCCGCGGTGCGTGTGCCAGCGCGACCACGCTGCGCGCGCCGACGTTGGGACTCGCCACCATCACCGCTGGCGCGATGACCGCGGTCGAGGACCTCACCATCAGCGGCGCATCGGTCGGCATCCATGTCGATTCTGGCGCCGACTCGCTCCGGCTCGAGGGCGTCGCGATCGACGGCGCGACCGGCGCGGCACTTTCGGTCACCGCGGCAGCCGAGGTCTTCGCGCGGCGCGTGCTGATCGCCCGGACCACACCCCAGGCCGACGGTCGTTTCGGTCGCGGGCTCGAAGCGATTTTGGGTGCGCGGGTGGAGCTCGACTTCGCGTTGTTCCTCGACAACCACGACGCCGGCGTGTTCGCCGGACAGGGCGGCAGCGTCATCGTGCTGCGCGACGTCGCCGTCATCGGGACCCGCGAGCAGCAGAGTGATCGCGAGGCGGGCCGCGGCCTGGTCGCCGCGATGCGCGGGCGGATCGCGGCCACGCGCGTGGTGCTCGAGCGCAACCACGACGCCGGCGCACTAGCGGTGCATGCGGGGAGCACGATCGTGCTCGAGGACGCGGTGGTGCGGGGCACGCTGCCGGTCGCGAGCGACCTGCGCTTTGGCCGCGGGCTCTCCGCCGGCCTCGGCGGGCGGATCACCGTACGCCGAGGCCTGCTCGACGAGAACCACGACGACGGCGCGTTCGTCGCGCTCACCGGCAGCCGCCTCGAGCTCTTCGACACCGTCGTGCGCGGCACAAAGCCCCGCGCCTCCGACGGGCGCTTCGGCCATGGGCTACGCGTCCAAGAGAACGCGCGCGCACACGCCGAGCGCGTGCTGGTAAAGGGCAACCGCACGGCGGGCATCGCTGTCAGCGATCCCGGGACGCTGCTTGAGTTCACCGATCTCGTCGTGGTCGACACCGAGTCACAGGAGGCCGATCGGTCCTCCGGCTACGGCGTCGTCGTTGGCAACGGCGGCCGTGTCACCGGCTCGCGCCTGCGGCTCGAGCGAAACCGTACGGTCGGGCTCGCTCTCGAAGGCACGCCCGGCGGCGGGAGTGCGGTGCTCGAGGATGTGGAGATCCGCGGCACCCGCGCAGCAGAGGCGACGCTCGCGTTCGGCCGCGGCGTGAACGTGCTCTTCGGCGCGACGCTCGACCTCACGCGCGCGCTGCTCGTCGAGAACCGCGACCTCGGACTCGCCGCGTTCGGGGCGGGCACGCGCGTCACGCTCACCGACGTGGCGATCCGCGACACGAAGCCGCAGGACTGCGGCGACAGCTGCGCGTGGAACACCACGAGCCACGTTGGCGCGTACGACAGCGCGCTGCTGCAAGCGACGCGCTTTCTCTTCCGCGGCAGCCCAGTCTGCGGTCTCCAACTCGCCAGCGGCGGCACAGCCGAGCTCTCCGACGGCGAGATCTCGGCAAATCAGATCGGCGTGAATCTTCAGAGCGCGCCGTTTTACCTCGCACGACTCGGCGAGCCGGTACGCTACGTCGAGAACGTCATCAACCTCGACGCGACTGCGCTGCCGCTACCGGACCCGGCCGCGCCCGGCGGACCGTGAGCCGCTACTCCGCCGCGAGGTACTGCCCGCGCTGCTCGGCGCGCAACGTGGCCGACGCGGCCTGCGCGCGGCGCGTGAGCGCCACCGGATCGACGTCGTAGAGCACCACCGCGTGCGGCTTCTTGTCGTAGGTCGCGGTGATCTCGGTGCGGAGCTTGCCGCTCATGCCCGCGGTCTCGAGCACCGCGATCACCGTCGGGTGGTAGGTCGCGAAGACGAACGAACCGAGCGTCTTGTGATCCCCGCCAGCGACGAACACGATGTCGGCCGGCTCGATCACCTGGCGCCCTGCGGCAAACTCGCCCGCGCCCGGGCCCTTGCCGGTGAGCTGAATCGTGTCGAACGCCGCGCTCTCGAGGCCGAGCCCGACATGGCCAAGCGCGCTGCCCGCTGGCGAGACGCCGACGGTCGCGAGGCCGCGGGCGCGGGCCCGTCGCGCGACGTCGGCGGTGAGCCCGCCACGCGCCGGGGCGATGAGATTCCCCCTGCGGTCGCTGCGCGCCAGTTCATCGACGAGCAGATCGACGCTGGAGTGATCCTCGACCGAGAGCCCGTCGGCGCTGCCAAGGAAAGCGTAGACGCCGCCGCCCTTGCGAAACGTCACGGTCCGCAGCATCGGCGGTAGCGCGCGCAGAGACGCGGCGCCAAGGCGGGGCGCGCGGGCGAGCAGCGCCGAAGCGGGCCGCTGGCGCTCGAGCGTCCTGAGCGCATGGCGCGCCTTATCGAGCAGGCGCGTCGGATCGGCATCGGCGACAATTACCGCGCGACCGCTGCCGATGTGCGGAAGGATCTTCGCGCGCGCCTGACCGGCCACGCCGCCCGACTCCTCGAGCAGCGCGATCACCTTCGCCTCGTGCATGCCGGCGGCGAGCTCGCCGAGCGTGCCGCTCCGGCCCCCCGCGAAGACGAGGATGTCGGCGGCCTGCACCAGCGGCGCCTCGCGCTCGATGAAGCCCATGCCGTCGCCAACCGAGGTCATCTGAATCACCGACAGGGAGTCGATCGGCATCTTGAAGCGCTCGGCGTGGTCGGAGAACGAGGCCGCCGGCGAAATCCCGACGGTCTGGCCGCCCGCCTCGTACGCCGCGCGAGCCACCACGTGCGGGATGCCGGGGCACGCGCCGGTGACGACGACACCGCCGCTCCTGGCGACCTCGCGACCGAGCTGCACGAGCCGGTTCTTGAGGCCGACCTCGAGGCTCGCTTCGTCCACAGCGCCGCCGAGCACTGCGACCTTGGGACCCAGCACGGGGCGAGCGAGCGAGCGGAACGGGTTGCCGTGCGTGACAATGGGGCGACCGGCGCGGGCCCCGCCGAGGATCGCGCCGGCCTTGGGCGCGACGACCGGCATGCGGAGCGGGGCAACTCGGGCCGTCCGCTGCTGCAGCGGCCGAAGCTTTGGGCGTTCGGCGGCAGCGCGCACTCCGTCACGCGGCGCGGCCGCGGCGGGGACGACGGAAAGGGAGAGCATTCCGACGACAAGGACCGCAGCGAGGGAGCGCATTGGCCGGGGGATTAGCAACCTCTGCGCCAGTATAGAAGCCCGTGATCTCGGCTGGTTGAGCGACGGTGGCGAGCCCGGCCGCCACCTGTGCGAGCCTCGGGTGGCCGGCGCGCTGGCCGCCCGCGTCCGCCGCGGCCACGGACCGATCGGCCGCCTGCGTGGGGCGGGACCGCATCGGCCCCGTGCTATCCTGCCGACGCCGGTGGGAGGTGCTACGGATGTCGCGCGGTTTCGTGATCGTGACCCTGCTCGCCGTGCCGCTCGTCGCGGCCTGT
>SHYZ01000122.1 GCA_009692535.1 Myxococcales bacterium | reverse complement strand
ATCGAAGACGTCGCGCGCGCAGTCGCGGCCGGCCCGTGGGTTGACCTGATCGCGACCCGCGAACACGACCGGCTCACTCCGGGTCGCGAGCCCGTGGACCCACGCCGGCGGCCGCGGCGAGCGCTTCGCGCCGTCGTCGTCGGTGAGCACCATGGCGCACGCGCCGTCCGACGAGGGGCACGTCTCGAGGTAGCGGATCGGATCCCACAGCATGGGCGAGTCGCGCACCATCTTCGCGTCGATGCCCTGGATGCGCAGATGCGCGTAGGGGTTCCTCATCGCGTGGACGCGATCCTTCACCGCGACCGCGACGCCGACGTCGTCCGGCGCCTTGCTGCGGCGGATGTACGCGCGAACGAGCGGGGCGAAGTAGCCGCCCGCGCCTGCCGTGAGCTGCGGCTGGAACGGGATCTTCGGCGACAGGGCCCACATCGCGTCGGACTCGGACTGCTTCTCGAACGCGACCGTCAGCACGCGCTTGTGAACGCCCGCGATCACGGTCTGCGCAGCCACGATCGCGGTCGAACCCCCGACGGAGCCTGCCGTGTGGACGCGGAGGATCGGCTTGCCGACCGCGCCGAGCGCGTCCGCGAGGTAGAGCTCGGGCATCATCACGCCCTCGAACATGTCGGGCGCCTTTCCTATGACGACGGCGTCGATGTCCTTCCAGGTCATCTCGGCGTCCGCGAGCGCGCGCGCGGCGGCCTCGTGGACGAGCCCTGCGATCGAGACGTCCTGGCGCTTCGCCTTGTGGTGGGTCTGGCCGATGCCGACGATCGCGCAGCGGTTCACGGGGCCACCTCTGGCGCCCCGTCGAGCACGCACACCAGGTTCTGCTGCATGCACGGACCGCTCGTCGCGTGCGCGAGGGCGCGCCCCGCGGTGCCGTCGAGGATCCGGCTCGCCGCGCGGCCGAGGCGCGTGAGCCCGGCGACGATCATCGGATCCGCCCGCGGCGGCGGGATCTCGGTGGTGGCGGCGTCGAGGCCCAGCGCGTCCTTCAGGATGATCTCCTCGTGCGCGAACGCGGCGTGCAGCAGGGCCACGTCGGGATTCCGCCCGAAGGCGCCGGCGTGCTCTGCGGCGAGCCTCGTCGACGAGGAGCGCGTGAGATCGCGCGCGCCGAGCTGATGGGTCTCGATGCGATGATCGATGCCCCGGATCCATGCGGGCCGCTTCGCCAGCCGTCGCGCGACGTCGCCGACCGCGAGCACGATCGCCGCGGCGCCGTCGGAGATCCGTCGACCCTCGCGCACAGAGGCCAGCTCCCGCTCACCGGCGCGGCCGGCGTCCACCAGCGCGCGCGCCTGTAGCCCGGCCAGCGCGTCGGCGTCGACGCCGAGCGGCGCGAGGTAGTACGGATCGAGCTGCTGCGCGAGCACGCGCGGGAGATCCCCGAGGGACGACTTGCCGTACGCGTAGACGACCGCGGTGTCGATGTCCCCGCAGCGGAGCCGGACCCACGCCTCGTACAGGGCCCACGCGCCGTCCATCTCGACGTGACTCTCGCGGATGGGCGGCCACGGCGCGACGCCGTCGAGCGCGGCCACGAACGAGAACGGACGCCCGATCAGGTAGTCGCAGCTCCCCGAGCACACGAAGCCCACGTCCTTGCGATCGAGACCCGCGCGCGCGAGCGCCTCGGCGACGACAGGCTGGACAAGCTCGGCCTCCTCGCGCGTGGTGTCGCGCTCCGCGGGCGGCAGCTCCGCGAAGCTCACGATCGCGATGGCCCGCCCGGCGACGGAGCTCACAGGTGCCCCTCGATGCTCTCGTAGGACGCGTCGGGCTCGCCGGACGGCTCGAACCACCGGATGGAAGCGAGCGTCGGCCCGAGCTCCGCGTCAGGGACCCACACCGCGCGGACGCGCATGCCCATGCGCACCTCCTCGGGCTCGACGCCGCGCACCAGGTGGAAGATCGGCATGTCGGCGCCGTCGAGGAGGACCGCCACGGAGGCGTAGGGCGGGGGGAACGGCGCGGCGTCGAACGGGATGCGGATGATGCAGAACGTGGTGACGGTGCCGCGATCGGCGACCTCGGTCTCCGCGTCCGCGGGCACGCCGCAGGTCGGGCACGCGCCGCGCGGCGGGAGGTACACCTTCGTGCAGCTCGGGCATCGCCCGCCGACGATTCGCTTCGTCGCCAGCGCGCGCAGGTACGTCGACAGGTGTCGTCCCGCGGTGATCGTGTAGTCGAGCTGCACAGACGACGGCATCATGGCGACGGGGCCCGAGGACTCCGTCGCGAGGGTGCGTACCTCTGTCCTCGCGGAGAGATCCTCGGGGACGAAGCACTCGAGGTCCCGGATCGATCCGGTCCGGACGGCGCGCCACCGAGGGCTCACGCGCAAGCCCGTCCTGATGTTCCCGGAATCGCCCCCGACATCGACCGCGTGGAGCATCGCGGTGTCGGCGCCGTCGAGCCGCACGAGCGCCCAGGCGAACGGCCGCGCGACCGGATGCAGCGGCTTCGGCTCCGCGATCCACGTCCACGTCGTCACCACGCCGCCCGGTCCGACGTCGATGGGTGCGCCGACGTCCTCGCCGGTCTCCGGATCATACTCGCCGGGCGGCGAGAGCACACGGCCCGCCGAGGTCTTCACGCCCTCCAGACGTCGGTCGCGCAAGGCACCCAGGAACCGGCCGATCACCGGACCGGTAGACCGCCGGTAGGTGTACTCGAGCCGGTACGGCGCCTCGAAGCCGTCGTGCTGCATGCGCCGACTAGAACATGTTCTAGTCGGCGAGTAAAGCGTCAGTCCGACTCCAGGATCGACAGCGCCTGCCGCGGACACCGCGCCGCCGCCTTCCTGACCGCCTCGTGCAGCTCGGCCGGCGGCCGCTCCACGAGGATCACCAGCTTGTCGTCGTCGTCGGTGTGAAACACCTGCGGCGCGATCTTCACGCAGCGCGCGTTGCCCTCGCAGAGATCACGGTCGACGACGATCTTCATGAAGCCCCCCAGACCGCCGCTGGCACCGGCGCGGTCGCGACGAGGTCACGCACGACGTCACCCAGCTTGCGCGGATCCCAGCGAGCGCCGTGATCGACCGACGGGCCCGGTCGCCAGCCGTCCTCGACGGTGATCTTGCCGCCCTGGACGTCGAACACCCGCCCCGTGATCGCGCGCGACTCGGCGCTCGCGAGCCACGCGACCAGCGGCGAGACGTTGTCGGGCGCCATCGCGTCGAAGCCCGACTCGGGCCGCTTCATCATCGCGGCGAACGCGGCCTCGGTCATGCGGGTGCGCGCGGCCGGCGCGATGGCGTTCGCGGTGACGCCGTAACGCCCCAGCTCCGCCGCCTGCACGAGGGTGAGCGACGCTATCGCGCCCTTGGCGGCTGCGTACGCGGCCTGCCCGATCGATCCCTGCAGGCCCGCGCCGGAGGTGGTGTTGACGATGCGGGCGTCGACGGCCTCGCCGCGCTTGGCGGCGTCGCGCCAGTGCGCCGCCGCGTGGCGCGCGGGCGCGACGTGTCCCTTGACGTGAACGCGGAGGACGTCGTCCCACTCGCCCTCCTCCGACGACACGAACATGCGATCGCGCAGGAAGCCAGCGTTGCAGACCAGGACGTCGAGCCGCCCCCACGCCTGGATCGCGGCCGTCACCATCCGCCTGGCGCCCTCCCAGTCGGCCACGTCGTCGCCGTTCGCGAGCGCGACGCCACCGCCGTCGCGGATCTCGGCGACCACGAGGTCGGCGGGAGCGCTCGAGGCGGCGCCCGCGCCGTCGCGCTCGACGCCCAGATCGTTGACGACCACGTGTGCGCCGAGGCGGGCGAGCTCGAGCGCGTGGGCGCGACCGAGTCCGCGACCCGCGCCGGTGACGATGGCGACTCGTCCCGCGAGGAAGCCCATGCGCAGCTACTATCACGCTTGAGGGAGCCAGTGAAACATGTTCTAGTCGCACGGTGAGGTTCGCGTTCTCCGAGGAGCAGGAGGAGATCCGGCGTCAAGTGCGGCGCGCGATCGCCGACGGCGGCGGCGTCCTCGCGGCCCGGCGCGCGATGCTCGAGGACGCGGCCACGGACCTCGAGCTCTGGCGTCGGCTCACGCGCGATCTGGGCCTCGCCGGGCTCGCTATCCCCGAGGCGCACGGCGGCGCCGGGCTGGGCTGGGTCGAGATCGTCGCGGTCATCGAGGAGCTGGGTGCGTCGCTCGCGTGCGTCCCGTTCCTGTCGAGCGCGTGCCTGGCGACGGCAGCGATCCTGGAGGCGGGCACGCCCGCGCAGCACGACGCGCTGCTGCCGCCGATGGCCCGCGGCGAGGCGACAGCGACGCTCGCGTGGCTCGAGGCGGGTGGCGACGCGTCCCCCGCCGCGATCGAGACGGCCGCGCGCGTGGCGCAGGGCGATCACGTGATCCTGAGCGGCACGAAGCGCCACGTCGTCGACGGCCACACCGCGGATCTCCTGCTGGTGACCGCGCGCACGCCCGACGGCGCGGTCGCGCTCTACGCGGTGCCCGCCGCCGCTGCGGGGGTGGAGCGCCGCCGGCTCCCGACGATGGACGCGACGCGCGCGCAGGCCGAGATCGTGCTCTCGGACGTCCACGTGCCGGCGTCGTCGCGCCTCGGTGGCGGCGGGTGGCCACCCATCGGCCGCGCGCTCGCGAAGGCGCGGATCGCGCTCGCGGCCGAGCAGGTCGGGGGCGCGCAGGCGTGCCTCGATCTCGGCGTCGGGTACGCGAAGGTCCGCGAGCAGTTCGGCCGTCCCATCGGATCGTTCCAGGCGATCCAGCACACGCTCGCCGACATGTTCGTCCTCGTCGAGACCGCGCGGTCCAGCGCGTACCACGCGGCGTGGGACGGGGAGCATGAGCCGGACCTCGAGATCACGGCGGCGGCGACCGCGGCGTACTGCGCGGCGGCGTTCTACCGGTGCGCCGCCGACACGATCCAGGTCCACGGCGGGATCGGCTTCACGTGGGAGCACGACGCGCACCTGTACTTCAAGCGCGCGCGCGCGGGCCGGACGCTCCTCGGCTCGATGACCGATCATCGCGACACCGTCGCGAGGAGCCTCGGGCTCGGGCCCCTCGGGACGCAGGAGAGCCGCTGATGGATCTCCGCTTCTCCGACGACGACGAGCGGTTCCGCGCCGAGGTGCGCGCGTGGCTCGAGGCGCGCCTCGACGGCGACTTCCGCGATCTCCGCGGCCTGGGGGGGCCCGGTCGCGAGCACGAGGCGATCGAGCCTCGCATGGCCTGGGAGCGCGAGCTCGGCGCCGCCGGGTGGATCGGCCTCGGCTGGCCGGCGCCGTCGGGTCGCGGCGCGTCCCTCTGGCGGCAGGTGATCTTCCACGAGGAGTACGCTCAAGCCCGCGCGCCGGGCCGATTCGGCCACATCGGCGAGTACCTGCTCGGCCCGACGATCGCCGCGCTCGGCACGCCGGAGCAGAAGGGCCTGTTCTTGCCGCCGATCGCGCGCGGCGAGCAGATGTGGTGCCAGGGGTACTCGGAGCCTGGCGCGGGGTCGGATCTGGCCGGCGTGACCACGCGCGCGGACCTCGCGTCGGGCGCGTGGGAGATCCACGGTCAGAAGATCTGGACCTCGCACGCGCACCTCGCCGACTGGTGCTTCGTGCTCGCGCGCACCGATCCCACCGAACGCCGTCACGCGGGGCTCTCGTACCTCTTGGTCCCGATGCGCCAGAGAGGCGTCACGGCGCGGCCGATCAAGAACCTCACCGGCACCGCCGAGTTCTGCGAGGTCTTCTTCGACGGCGCGCGCACCGCGGCCGAGAACATCGTCGGCGCCCCCGGCGAGGGCTGGAAGGTCGCGATGGCCACGCTCGCCTTCGAGCGCGGCGCGTCCACGCTCGGCCAGCAGATCGGGTTCGCCGGCGAGCTCGCGGCGATCATCGCGGCCGTCCGCGAGCGCAGCGCCGATCGCGATCCGGAGATCTGCCGGCGCGTCGCCGACGCGTGGATCGGCCTGCGCGTGATGCGCTCCTACGCGCTCCGCGTGCTCGCGCACGGCGAGCAGGGCGAGCTACCTCTGGCAGGTCTCGGCGCCAAGCTGTACTGGTCTACCTGGCACCGACGGCTCGGCGAGCTCGCGATGGACGTGCTCGGCCCCGAGGCCGAGATCATCGCTGGTGCGCCCTATGGGCTCACCCCGCTCCAGGAGACGTTCCTCTTCTCCCGCGCGGACACGATCTACGCCGGCTCGAGCGAGATCCAGAAGAACATCATCGCGAGGCGCGCGCTTGGCTTGCCGCGCTCGTCGTGACCAGCGCGCCGAGCTTCACAGCTTGAAGGTCCTCACCGCGTTGTCCCTCAGGAACTTCGGCCAGACGGCGTCCTTGAGCGGGACGTTGGGCAGCTCGGCGAAGATGCGCTCGAGCGTGAGGCCCATCGGGAAGTAGCCCGCGTACATCACCTGATCGCTCCCGCGCGTGTTCGCGAAGTCGATGATCTCCTTCGGGTAGTGCCGCGGCGCGAACGCGCTCGTCGAGTACGACAGGTTGGGATACTTGAGCATGAGCTTGACGGCGAGATCGGTCCACGGCTCGCCGCCGTGCCGCATCACGACCCTGAGCTCCGGGAAGAACCAGCACACCTCGTCGAGGAGCTCGACCTTCTGCGGCGCCATCGGCAGGCGCGGGCCCGGCACCCCCACGCAGATGCAGATCGGGAGGTCGAGCTCGACGCACTTCGCGTAGATCGGGAACCACTTCTTGTCGTCGATCGGCACCTGCGGGCACAGCCCCGACGGGAACGCGGTCACCGCCTTGATCCCGATCTCGCCGTGCAGGCGGACGATCGTGCGGACCTCGTCCATGCCGCGGTTGGGGTTCGCGTGGTAGCTCGCAAAGAATCGATCGGGGAACCGCCGGAGCGCGTCCAGGCTCGGCGTCGGCGTGCCGTCGCACCCGATCATCGCGCGCGCGATCCCGAAGCGATCCATCTCGGCGACCGTGTACGCGACGTAGTCGTCCTGCGGCCCGACCCGGGGCCGATCCTTGAACATGTACTGCGCGGGCATCTCGAACTGCTCGCGCGACTGGCGATCGAGAAGCAGTGGCTTCATGAAGTCGTACCACGCGCGCTGCTCCTCCCCGGTGCCGGGGATGTTCAGCATCAGATCGATCACGCCGACGTCCGCCGGAAAGGTCACGACAGCGCGCCTCCGTCGGCCCGGATCTCGACGCCGTTGATGTAGCGCGCGTCGTCGGACGCCAGGAACGCTATCACCGACGCCGCGTGCTCGGGCCCTGCGTACGGCATCGTGAGCGGCAGCGCGCCGCGCAGGAGCTCAGGATCGGCGCCCCTGGGCATCCGGAACTGCGCGTGCAGCGGCGTCGCGACGCCGCCGGGGCAGACGCAGTTCGCGCGCACGCCCTGCTTCGCGTACTCGACGGCGATCGAGCGCGTCATCGAGAGGATGCCGCCCTTCGACGCGGCGTACGCCGCCATCCACGGGTGCGAGCCCAGGGCGGCCGTCGACGACGTGTTGACGAGGTTCCCCTTTGTCTTCACGAGGTGCGGGAGCGTCGCGCGACACATCAGGAACGTGCCGGTCAGGTTGACGCGGATGATCCGGTTCCAGTTCTCCAGCGACAGCTCGTGGGTGTGGTCCGCGCGCAGGACGCCCGCGACGTTGCAGACCACGTCGAGGCGATCGAAGCGCGCGAGGATCGCGGTCACGGTGGCGGCGACCTCGGCCTCGTCGGAGATGTCGCAGCGGAAGTCCGCACCTTCGGTGATGTCGATCGTCGCGACGGTGGCGCCCTCCTCGGCGAGCCGCGCGGCCGTCGCCTTGCCGATCCCGGACGCCGCGCCGGTGACCAGCGCGACCTTGTTCTCGAATCGCTTCATCCTGGATGCTCCTCGGCCGCGGGGGGAAGGTAGAATTGCCGGTACCAGCGGCGCAGCGCGCCGATCGCGCCGTCGCCGTCGCAGAGCATGGGCCGATCGCGCCAGGCCTTGTTCTCCCAGATCTGGACGTCCTCGGCGAAGCCGATCTGGAGGTTGTCGCGATAGCCGTTCGCGTAGCGGGCCATCTTCTCCTCGCTGGCCATCTTCTTCAGCATCACGCCGAAGCGGAGGTGGAGGGTGGTCTCGTCGATCGGCGTGTGCGCGTTGATGAGCCGGTTCGGCAGGAACGACTCCATCTCGGTGACCTGATATGCGGGGCCGTGGTAGGTCGCGGTCAGCTTGAACTTGTCGCTCCCGCCGGCGCGCGGATACGCGGTGCCCGACGCGCGCTGGATCCCGAGGTGACCTTCGAACGCGTTCTCGAACGAGTCGATCTCGGTGGAGTGCACGCGGGGGAAGTGCGCGCGATCGGCGACGTTCTCTATGATCTCGCGCGGCGCGGTGCGGATCGTCATCAGGCTCATCGTCCACGGTGTCCACGCCGGATCGCCGTGCTCCGCGATCGGTGGAATCTCGTAGCTGGGCGCGCGGCCGAACGTGTCGTGCCACACGAAGACGAGGCCGTTCTTCTCGCTCACCGTCCAGGCACGCACCCGCGCGCGCGGCGGGATCTTGCCGCTGATGCAGTACGGGATCTCGACGCAGCCGCCGTCCGCGCCGAACCGCCACGCGTGGAACGGGCAGCGGATCGAGTCGCCGACGACGGTGCCGCCGACGCCGAGATCGGCGCCGAGGTGCGGGCAGTGCGCGTCGAGGACGGTCGCCTCGCCGCTCTCCCCGCGGAAAAGGACGAGCTTCTGGCCGAAGTACTGGAGCGAGAGGACCTCGCCGGTGGCCAGCTCCTCGCTGATCGCGACCACGAACCAGCCAGTCGCGTAGGTGGCGCCGCTCACGGCGCGCCGCCCTCTTCGAGGATCTTCTTCGCCCACGGATAGTCGGGCTTTCCGCTCGGCTGCCGCGAGACGATCTCCACGAGCACCACCTGGCGCGGCACCTTGTAGCCCGCGATCAGCCCACGGCAGTGCACCTGCAGGTCCTCGAGCGACGGCGCCTTGCCCGGCCGCGGCTGCACCACCGCGGCGACCCGCTGCATCCAGCGATCGTCGGCGAGCCCTACCACCAGCGCGTCGAACACGTCGGCGTGCGCCTTGAGGGCCTCCTCGACCTCCTCGGGGAAGACCTTCTCGCCCCCGGTGTTGATGCAGTTCACCCCGCGGCCGTAGACGGTGATCCGACCGTCGGCCTCGACCGTCGCGGAGTCGCCAGGCAGGACGAAGCGGCGCCCGTCGATCGTCACGAAGCGCTCGTCGGTCTTCGCCTTGTCCTTGTAGTAGCCGAGCGGCACGTGCCCGCTGCGCGCGAGGCGGCCGAGGGTGCCGCACCCTGGCGCCAGCGGACGCAGGTCGTCGTCGAGCACGAGCGAGTTCTCATCCATGGCGAAGCTCGGCCTGCCGTCGGCGCCGGTCTCGGAGCCGGGGAACGCGGAGCCCTGGTGGCCGGTCTCCGTTGACCCGAAGTTGTTGAGGACCATCGTCTCGGGGAGGAGCTCCTGCAGGCGGTCCTTCACCGACGGCGACAGGATCGCGCCGGCCGACGCGATCACGAAGAGGCTCGACATGTCGTACGTCCTCACCGACAGCTCGTCGACCATCGGCCGCGCCATGGCGTCGCCGACCAGCGTGATCGTCGTGATCTGCTCCTCGCCGACGAGCTCGCACAGGCGGCGGGCGTCGAAGCTCTTGCCGGGCTGCACGACGAGCTTGCCGCCGGTGAACAGCGCGATCCACGTCCCGAGCTGCGCCGCGCCATGGATGAACGGCGCCGCGGGGATCATGCGCATCGCGTTCTCGGGATCGCGCGCGAACAGGACGACCTCGTCGGGGTGGGTCACCGGATCGCCGCCGGGGCGGCCCCCCTGCAGGCCGGCGAAGAAGAGATCCTCGTGGCGCCACATCACCCCCTTGGGACGCCCCGTCGTGCCGCCCGTGTAGATGATGTACAGATCGTCGCTGGAGCGCGGCCCGTAGTCGCGGCGCGGCTCCACGCTGGCGAGCGCGGTCTCGTACTCGCGCGGTTCGAGGCCGAGGGCCTCGGCAGAGCTGCCGTCGGCGACCACGAGCACCGTGCCCGCGGCGCGCTGGCCGCGCACGGCTTCGGCGACGACGGGGAGGAGCTCGCGCTGGGTCACGATCGCGACGAGGTCCGCGTCGTCGCACAGCGGCCGAAGCTCGGCGGCGACGTAGCGGTAGTTGAGGTTGATCGGGACCGCGCGCAGCTTGAAGCACCCGAGCATGCACTCGACGTACTCGGTGCCGTTGTAGAGGTGCAGGCCCACGTGCTCGCCGACGCCCACGCCCTGCGCGCGCAGCACCTCGGCGAAGCGATCGGCGCGCTCGTCGAGCTCCTGGAAGGAGAGGCGCCTCGTGCCGGAGACCAGCGCCGTCCGCTCCGGGATCGCGGCCGCGATCGACTCGAACAGGTCGGCGATCTGGAAGGTCCCGGGCATGCGATCGGAGCCTCACCCCGTGTCGCGCGCCTGTCAAGCGCGGACTAGAACATGTTTCACTTTTGCGTCGACGCGCGCGAGGAACTCGATCACGCCGGCGCTGAAGGCGTCGTTGTCATCTCCCGCGACCATGTGCGAGGCGCCGGCCACGTCGGCGTACTCGGCGTGGGGGACCATCGCGCGGAGCTCGGCAACGCCCTCGTCAGAGAGGACGTCGCTCATGCGGCCGCGCACGACCAGGGTCGGGATGGTGAGCGAGCGCGCGGCGGCCTCGAGGCGTGCCCGCTGGAAGGACGGATCTCCCTGGTCGCGGCGCACGAAGCGCGGATCCCAGTGCCAGCGCCAGCGCCCGTCGGATCCGTGGCGGAGGTTCTTGGCGAGGCCCGCCGTGTCGCGCGGGCGCTTCCGGTGCGGCAAGTAGGCGGCGATGGCGTCGGCGGCCTCGTCGAGCGACGCGAAGCCGTCGAGCCCGGAGTTCATGAACGAGATCACCCGCATCACGCCCTCCTGCTCCATCCGCGGCGCGACGTCGACGAGCACGAGCGCGCGAAGCAGCGGGCCGAGCTCGCCCTCGGCCATGAGCGCAGCCAGGCCGCCGAGCGAGGCCCCGACCACGGCGGGCGGCCGCCCGATCCACGCGGCGATCGCGCGGACGTCGCCGGCGAACGTCGAGAGATCGAAGCCCACGCCGAGATCCCCGGCGGGCGGCCAGTCGCTGTCGCCGTGGCCGCGATGATCCATGGCGAGCACGTACGATCCGCTGCGCGCGACCCTGTCGGCGGTGGCGCCCCACGCGTGCCGCGTCTGGCCGCCGCCGTGGAGGAACACGACCGGTGGCCCCGCCGGATCGCCCCACGCCTCGCCGCGGAGCGTGAGCCCGTCGGCGCTCGCGATCGTGACCGGGGTCGAGTCCACTGCGGCAACCTACCACGCCGCGCTTGACACCCTGGAGTGAAACACGTTTCACTTCGCCCGATGCGAGCCCGCCTGCGCGAGATCGGGTGGGACGCGGATCTCGAGATCGAGGTGATGGCCGGGCCGGCAGCGGCGCAGCCCGGCGAGATCGTCGTCGCGGTCGAGGCGTGCGGAGTGTGTGGACGCGACTGCATCGATCGCGCGGGCCGCTTCGCGTTCGTGCAGCTCCCCATCACGCCGGGGCACGAGGCGGTCGGCCGGGTGCTCGCGATCGGCGACGGCGTCACGGAGTGGCGCGTCGGCGACCGCGTGGCCTCGATGCACCGCGACTCGTGCGGCGAGTGCAACGCCTGCGCCGCGGGCGAGACGTCCCTGTGCGCGCGGGCGGCGTCCGTGCTCGGGCTCCTCGTCGACGGCGGCTACGCGCGCTGGCTGGCCGCGCCCTCGAGCGCGTTCTACCCCATGCCGGAGGCCGTCGAACCGGCGCTCGCCGCGGTGTTCCACTGCGCGCTGGGCACCGCGTGGCGCGGCCTCACGCGCGCGCGTGTCCGGGAAGGCCGTCGCGTGCTCGTCACCGGCGCCAACGGGGGCGTGGGCGCCGCGGCGGTGCAGATCGCGAGCCGCCTCGGCGCCGACGTGGTCGCGCTCGTCCGCCGCGAAGA
>SHYZ01000121.1 GCA_009692535.1 Myxococcales bacterium | reverse complement strand
GCAAGCGTACACGAAAACAAACCCGCGTTATGCCAGCCGGTCGTACAGCTCGAGCAGCACCTCGGCGTCGAGCGCGGCATATCGCAGTTGGTCGGCGCCGAGCGGTCGCCGGCTCCAGTTCGACCGCTGCGCCGATTTGTCGAGAACGATGCCGAGCTCGCGTTCGCACACCATCGCTAGGGTGTGGCCCCCGGCCGCTTTCGCACCGCGAGCACGGCGTGACGCCTCCAGCGTGTCGAACACGCCGTCGAGTGTGATCCCGACGGCGGCGAGGATGCGGCGCTCGAAGCCCGCGTTGTGAATCACCTTGGTCGGCCGCGCGCCGCTCAGCACGGCAGCGAGCGGCGTGAGATCGCCCACCGCGAAGGGGTCTATTAGGTAGGTCCGCGTTCGCGTGGCGAGCTGGACGAGGCAGAGGGTGCGGAAGTCGAGCGTGGTCTCCACGTCGAGTCCGACGACGTCCGCGGCTTGAAGGTCCGCGCTCGCAGCGCGCAGTGCGGCTGGCGTATCGACCCACTGGACCTCGTTGCCCGGCACTGCGATCAGCACCGATTCCTGTGACGTGCGCATGGCGAGCCCAAGCTCGAGCGTCATGGTGCCGGTGGCCTTGACGTCGGCTAGGCGCGCCCCGGTCGGGCTCGCAGCGACGCGAACGCCGTTCACCTTCACGTTGCCGAGGAAACGCAGCGTGCCGGGTTGGTCGAGCAGGCGCTCCGCGAGGAGGCGGTCCTCGGCGTCCTCGGGCATGCAGGGCTGGAACTTGCTCAGCATGCCGCGAGCCATGTCGCGCCCAGCGTCGGCGGCGACGCGCGCCCAGTCGACGTGCGCGAGGCTGCGGATGGCCTCACTCGCCGCGGTCACCGGCAGTTCCTTGCAGCGTACTGAGAGGTTGCCGGCGATCCACTTCTTGCCCGAGCTCTGCTCGAGCCCGGCGGCGAGGAGGCGGTTCACTGCGCCGCCAGCGAAGGTGTGCCACTGCACACCGTCGGGCTGGTCCTCGAGCGGCGCGGTGCCCTCTTCGAGCAGCCCCGCGTAGCTCTCGCGCATCGCGGCCAGCTCGGTGGCGGCGGTGTGCGTGAGCCAGCCCGACTCCTGTTCGGCATCCTCGTGCAGGAGCACGTTCATCATGGCCTGACAGAGCGGGTGCGAGAGGACGACGGGCAGCCCTTGCCAGTTCGGCACGCGCCCCTGCTCGGTGGCGCGAACGTGGAGGACGCCCTTCGACCAGTCGATCTGTCCGACCTCCCACGCGCGCCCCGACAGCCGAAAGCAGAGCGGCCCCTTGTTGCGATCGTGCATCGAGACGAAGACCGCCTGGATGTAGCCGACGTCCTCCTTCCCGTGCTGCACGCGCATGACCGGCGGCGCGGTGAACACGGCGTAGAGCTCGAAGAAGTTCTTCCGGCCGTAGAGCCGCTCGCCGCGCTGCCCGAGCGAGAGCAGCCCGTCGGCCTCGTAGAGGATCTGCCGCTCGACCATGGTGTCGATGAGCTGCTGGAGCTCTTCCGGCTTGATGCTCGAGAACGGATACGCCGTCCCGATCCACGGCAGGAGCTTGTGCCGCGAGAGGCCGCCTTCCTGGAGGATCAGCGCCATCACCTGGTGCGCGAGGACGTGCACGGCGTGAGCGGCCGGCTGCACCTCCTCGACCCAGCCGGCCTCCGCGAGGCGCAGGAGCGCCACCGCCTGGAGCAGCGACTCGGGGGTGAGACAGAAGAAGGTCGAGTTCGCGCGCGTGTTCGCGCGCCTGCCGGTGCGACCGAGGCGTTGCAGAAACGATGCGACCGAGCCGGGTGCATCGAGCTGGATGACCTGGTCGAGATCGCCCACGTCGATCCCGAGCTCCATCGTCGACGTGCAGACGATGGCCGTGTTCCGGCCCAGAGTGAACTGCTCCTCCGCGAGCGCGCGATCCGCGGGGCTCACCGAGCTGTGATGGATGAAGACCTCGACCCCGGTCCCGACCAGCGCGTGCGCGACCTTCTCGGCCTTGGCGCGACTCTCGACGAAGACGAGGCTCTTCTTGCCGCGAGCGAGTTGCCCGATCCCCAGTGCCGCCTCGCCGAGGTCGGCGCAGAGCTCGAGGCGCAGAGTCCGCTCCGCCTTCGGGCGCGGCGGATCCACCAGCCGGAACGGTCGCTGGCTCGAGCCCTGGAGCCACGCGCCGATCACCTGCGGATTGCCGACGGTGGCCGAGAGGCCGATACGCTGCACATCGCGCCCGCACAGCGACACCAGGCGCTCCATGAGGCTCGCGAGGTGCGCGCCGCGATCGTCTGCGGCGAATGCGTGCACCTCGTCGATGACCACGGCGGCGAGGCCCTGGAAGAGGGCGCGCGCGTCGGTGCGGGCGCTGATCATCATGACCTCGAGCGACTCCGGCGTGGTCATCAGCACGTGCGCCGGCGTCTCGCGGAACCGCTGCTTGCGTGAGTCGCTCACGTCGCCGTGCCACTTGAAGACCTCGAGCCCGACCATCCGCGCGTACGACCGAAGCCGGTCCTCCTGGTTGTTGAGGAGCGCGCGAATCGGGCAGACGTAGAGCACCGAGACGGGCGCGAGGTTCTCCGCGACGATGCGCGAGAGCAGCGGGAAGATCGCAGCCTCCGTCTTGCCGCCCGCGGTCGGAGCCAGCACGACGGTGTTGCAGCCGTCGAGGACCGCGTCGATCGTCAGCTCCTGAACCGGCCGCAGCGAGCGCCACCCCAGGTCGTGGATGATGGCGTGCTGCAGATGGGGATGTAGGCGCTCGATCCCGGCCATGCGCTATCCGTCGAGGCGCCGCTTGGCCGTCTCGTGCGGCTCCGCCGGGTCGTCCGCGACCTCGCCGGCGACCTCCTCGGCCACGTCCATCGAGCGGCCGTGCTTCGCTGCCAGCTCCTCCGGCGTGAGCTTCCCGTCGTCGAGCTCGAGGCGGTATCGCTCCACCGGGTCGTAGTCGTCGTGGATGTCGACGCGGTCCATCACGTCGATCAGCTCACGCAGGAACAGCCGCGGCGCCAGCGCGACCTTGCCGCCAAAGCCCGCGGTCACCTGACCGACGAGCGCGCGCAGGAATCGATCATCGACGCGCGCCGCGACCCTGCTGGGATTTGTCGCGGGGTAGAGCGCGCGGATGCGTGCCCCGACCGTCAGCAGCCGCTCGTCGGTGAACGGCAGCAGCCTCACCTGCGGCGCCCGCAGGTTGTCGAACCGCCCGTCGTCGTCGAAGTTCACCTGCACACGCTGGTAGAGCGGCGCCAGCGCCTTGAGGCCCTTGTAGCCCTCGAAGAAGTCGCGCGTGCCGGTGACGACCAGATAGAGCCCCGGCAGCTCCTCCTTCGCGAGCATGTCCATCAGCTGGCGAAGCGCATTCAGCGACTTCTCGCGCGTCTGCGCGTTCATGCGCTGGATCGTCTCGACCTCGTCGAGCACCACCACCAGCCCGCCGTAGCCGGACTGCCGGAGGAGCTGCAGGAGCCCCCCGAGGAACGTGAGCGCCGCCTGCCCGTCGACCTTCCCCTTGACGCCCGCGGCCTTGAGGACGGAGCGGTCGGTGTGCGGCTGCCCGGCTAGCCACGCCAGGAGCCCCTGCGCGGTGGCGAAGTCCCCGTCGTGCGTCGCCCGATGGTAGGCCCGCAGCACCTGCGCGTAGGCCGGGTTGCGCTTCGACAGATCGGCGAGCTTGTCCTCGAGGCGCTGCTCGGTCGCGTCGGCGAAGCCGGGGTCGTCCTCGGTAATCCCGCGCAGGCGCGTGACCTCGTCGCCGACCTGGTAGAGCCACCCTTCGACGATCGCCTGGAAGGCATTCGGACCGTCGCCAGCGGTCTCGAGCCGCTCAATGAGGCGCCGGTAGACCGCTTCGAGGTGATGCAGCGGCGTGTCGTTGATCGAGATCTGCACCTCGGCGGTCGCGAACTTTCGCTGCCGTGCCTTCGCGCAGAGGTACCGCGCCGCGAACGTCTTGCCGGTCCCGTACTCGCCGCGAATCCACTTCGAGAGCCCCTTGCCGCCCGCGACAAAGTCGAGCTCTTCGCTCACCACCGCGACGAGCGGATCGAGCCCGGTCACGAAGTGCTCGAGCCCCTGGCTCGGCACGAGCCCGCTCCGAAGGGCGTTCACGATCGCTGACGACTCCGAGACCACCGTCATGGGCGCGCCTCCTTCCCTAGGTAGCGGTACATCGTCTCGCCGCTCGGGAGCACCTCGTCGGTGAAGAGCAGTTGCCCCTCAGCGTGCAGCGTGCGTCGCAGTCCGCGCATGAGGCCGTTGAGGCGCCCGGGGTTCTTCTTCAGGCGCTCGGCCAGCTCGCTCGCGCGCGCGGAGCCGTTGTCGCGCAGCAGGACGAGGATCGACTGCTCATCGACGCTGAGCCGCGCGAGCAGGGCGGGCGAGAGCGGCAGCGAGCCGGCCTTGTCCGCGGGATTGAACAGCGAGAGCTGCGGCCTGCGCGGAGGCTGGAGCTCGTCCGAGGGGAGCGGCGTGACGATCGGCAGCGGAACCGGGCGGAACTCGACGCTCGGCGCCGTGAGCGCGCCGCACCCATACCACCACGCCGGCTCGTCGGCCTGGAGCCCGCCGCGCTCGATCCACGCGAGCGGCACCGCGACCTCCTCGAGCCCGCAGCCGCCGTGGAAGCCGACCTGCGGTCCCCCGAGGTACGCGCCCGATCGCCAGGCGAATGCACGACGCTCCGGCGGCCCGCCGAGTCCTGCTAGATCGATCTCGATGAAGCCATCGGGGACCGCGTCGTGTCTCCCCAGCGGCAGGTAGCGGGGCGTCTTGCCGTTACCCGACCGAAGGCTGTTGTCGACGTAGGGGCTGTGCCCGTGGTCCGCGGTGACGAGCACCTTGCGGCCCGCGTTCAGCGCCGCGCGCAGCGACGGCTTGAACGCCGTGATGTCCTCCGGCGTGAGGCGCACGGTGGCGCCGGTGTTCACCGAGCCGATCTGGTCATCCACCGCGTTGAAGACGGTCCCGACCACCGAGAGCGACTCGTCCGCGAGCGCGGCGAGCAGGCTCTGTCCGCCGTCCGCGAGGTCCGCCTTGAGGAACAGGCGACGGCTGCGCGTGCCGAGCGCTGCGTTCTGTTTGAAGCGCGCCTTGTCGGTCCGCGTTTCGTCTTGATCCCGAAACACGGTCTCGGCCACGAGTGGATCGTTCGGCAACTCGCCGAGGAAGATGGCGCCGCGAGCGTGGCTCGTCACCGTGGGGAGCGGGGCGAGCGCGGGCAGGCCGGCGACCCGTCCATCGACATCGGGCTTGATGCCGAGCGGGAACGAGTTGTCCTGCGAGAGCGCATGGAGCAGCTCGAGGAACACCGGGTAGCTGCAGCCATCGAGCACGACGAGGAACAGCCGCGCGTCCGGCTCGCTCTGCCAGAGCGGCGCGACGGTGCGCTTCCACAAGCGATGGAGCGGGGTGAGCCCCTCCCCGTGCAGCGCAGCCTCGTAGCCGCGCGCGAGACCCTCCGCGAAGTGCCGATTCTCCCGGTCGCGCCGCTCTCGGCACGCCGCGAACACATTCTTCGACTCGGCGTGAAAGTGGGCGCTGCTCGCGAGCGCACGGCGAAGCTGCAGCATCGCGAGATCCGCGAACGCGCCGCTGCGCTGGTAGTCCCGAACCTGCTCGAGGAGCTCGGTCTTCGGGGTGAAGGGCTGGTCGAGGTACCGCGAGATACGCGCCATCGCCTCGAGCACCGCCAGATCGCCGCGGTTCATCTGAGCGGCGCGATGCCCGGCCAACCACGCGATGTCCGCGGCGCTGATCGCCTTGCCCGTCGCGGCCTGCTGGGCGAGCGCGTGGCAGCGATCGGCGAACGCTAGCGGGAGGAGGCGGCTCGTCTGGAGCTGCGTCGGCGTGAGGCACTCGCGACCGACGCGGTCGGCGTCCGAGAGCAAGGAGTGAGCGTCGTCACCGAGCGCCGCGAGCGTCTCCTCCGCGAGACGAGCCGCCGTCCGTCGCACGATGTTCCGGTCCTCCTCGATGGGGGGCTCTGCTGCCGCCTTCCAGAGCGGCCCCCACGCCGGCTTCGGGAGCTCCGGCGCATCGACCGTCAGCACCGCGCCATGCACGACGAGCGCGCGCAGCCGGACCTCGGGATCGGCGAGGGCCCAGGAGAGCAGGCGGCCTTCGTAGCCGTAGTGCATCGGCAGGTAGCCGCGTAGGAGCTGCGTGACGTTCGGCGACCAACGGGGCAGCGCCACCACCCACGCAGCGAGGAGCTGCGCCGCGCTCCGCTTCCGCAGCTGCTCACCCAGGCTGACGTCGACGAGCAGCTCGGTCAGGAGCTTGCGGTCCACGACGGTCGGCAGGGTGCGATGGCTCATCGCCACGCCGAGCCGGTCCACGTGCTCGAGCGCGAGCTGCTGCAGGTAGGGCGCATCGGCGCCGACCACGCGCACGCCGAGCACGACCTCGAGCACGTCGTTCACCGACAGCGCGTGGACGCGCTGGTTGCGCGCGCGGCGCAGGAGATCCGGCGCCTGCTGAATGCGACGCGCGACCTCCTCTGGCATCACGGCGATGAGCGGCGCGCCCTTTGCCCGCCACAGGAGGTGCCGCAGGCCGAGCTCCGTCGCGATGCGGTGCACGCCGTACGTGCCCTTCGGCGTCGGCATCTGGTCCGGCAGCGCCTCGAGCCCCTCACCGTCGATGACGAGCAGATAGCCCGTCTCTTCGGCCCCGCCCGCCTGGTCGAGGAGGCGACGCAGGAGCAGCTGCGCTGCGCTCACCAAGAGTCCTCCTCGCGCGTCAGGACCACGTTGATGCTCTTCGTGCCCTGCTCGGAAAGCGTCTTTCGCACCTGCACGAGAAAGTTCGAGATGGCATCGGCGTCGTTCGGGTTCACCCGAACCTTGAGCAGGACGACACGGGGCGCGACCGGCGGCTCGGGCGGCCGCGGCGGCTCGGGCGGCCGCGGCGGCTCGGGCGGCGACGGCGGCCTGTCCTCGATGAGCCGCTTGATCAGCTCCTGCGCCTTCCGGTTCCAAACCGCGACCCACTCCTTCGTCAGCGGCAGCTCCGCGTGCGCCCCGGCGAGTCGGCCCTCGAGGGCGCTCAGGTGTCCGCGCACCTCGCCGCCGACGACCGCGTGGTGAACGCCGGCCGTGAGGTGCGCCCGCGCGTTTTCGTTGAGGTCACCGAGCGCATCTCGGAGCCCCTCCGCCTGCTTCACGATCGAGCGCACCGCGTCCGAGGCGTCATCGGGCCACGCCGCGAGCAGCTCGGCCAGCACCTTGTGGCTGTCGGTCGTCCTCTGGGCTAGGGCAGCGAGGCGGCTGTTGGCGGTGGCCAGCTCCGCGAGGCGATCCCCCTTTTCGACGCCGAGGTGCACCAGCCGGGCATGGAGCCCCTGCAGCACCGTTCGCTTGGCCTGCCCCCGATCTCTGAGGACGGCGGCAAAGCGATCCTGACCTTGCAGCGAGCAGTTGGCTGGAGGGCGGGCCTCGTCGAAGAGCTGCTCGCCGAGTTCACGCAGACGGTGCCAGTCCGCCGCCATCACCATCTTGCCGCGCTGCAGCCGCACCCGCGCCGCCACCGGCATCCCGATGTGCACGTTGACGGTCTCCCCGTCGACCTCTTGCACGGCGCGGTGCCCGCGCTGGCAGAGGAAACAGAGGAAGAGGTCGATGACCAGCGGCTGGAGACCGTACGTCTCGCGCAGGTGCTCCGCGATCGGCGTCCACGCGACGGTGTCCTGATCGGCCCGCTGCAGCACGTCCTTGATGTACCTGGAGTCGAGCCGCAGCGAGGCTTTGGTCTGCCCGAGGTTCACGAGCTCGAGCGGCTGGCCGAGCTGCTTGAGCACCTTGCCGTCCGCCTCGTCGTAGGCGATCGACACATGGTTCTCGCCCCCCTGCACCATCCACGCGAGCAGCCGCTCGAGGTCCGCCTTCTTCGGCTCCGCGAGGAACGACGGGTGCTGCGGGTAGCGCCGGTCCATAAGAAGCGTCGCGATGTGCTCGAGGTTCTCGGCGAGCGTCTCGCGCGGCGGCTTGCGGTCGATATCCGACAGCAGCGCGTGGATCTCCCCTTGGCGGACGTAGACCTCCTCGAGCAGGTTCTTGAGCTGCCCCTCGAGCGTCGCCCTGCGGACGTTCGCCTGTTCGAGCAGCTTGCTCCGGTCCTGCGGCCCGAGCTGCTCGAGCAGCTCCTCCTGGCCGGCCTCCGAGAGCAGGTACCGAACCGCCGCGAGTTCGGTGAGCACGCCGACCTCGGTCGGGCTCAAATGTCGCGGCAACCAGCAGACGGTGTGAAGGTGCCCCTTCTGCTTACGGACGTTGTCCGCGCGCAGGCGATCCTCGTCGACCGTGTGGCCGGGCTCGTCCCACGGGTAGTCGACGAGCACGTTGAACGCGCCCTCGGCCGGCGTGAAGTCGTCGTACGCCATCTCGCGCACGTTCCCGAGCTTGATGCGCCCGCGGCGTCTGGTGCGACGCCAGCTGAGGTCCCACTCCCCGTCGTTCGCGCCGCCCTCCTCGAAGCCCCTCTGCCCCTCGAGCGCGAGCCCCTGCCTGAGCGCGCCCCAGAACACCTTGAACCGCTGGGCCAGGTTGTCGACCTTGGAGCGCGCGCGGCCGAGCACCTCGCCGAGGCTCACGCGCCCGAGCACGAAGCGAACGACCGCGGTCTTGCCTTGTCCGAGGATCTGCAGATCGGGCACGCGCTGCGAGAGCGCGAGGAGATCCGTCTCGGCGACCCGCACTTGGCCGCGGAGCGTGTCGCCCTCGACGTCTGCGGAATTGAGCTGCACGAGGCGCTCGATAGTCAGCCCGCCCTGCTTCAGGCGCGGCGAAACCTCGGCGAGGAGCACGGTCTTCACGAGCTGGTCGAGCGCGCGCCGACGCTCATCGGTGAAGTCGGAGCCCGCCTCCTCGCTCCGCCGCTGCATCGCCGGCGCGAGGCGCGAGTAGTACTGGTGGTGGATGTCCTGCATCAGCTCCACCTTCTTGCTCGCCTCGACGCCGGCCTCGGGAAAGATGGCGGCGAACGCGGAGCCCACCGGCAGGAATTCGCCGAGCGGCAGGTTCGGGTAGTGAATGACGAGCAGCTCGTAGAGCAGCCGCAGCGCCGAGCGTTCGCGCTGCATCAGGGACGTTACGTCGACGAGCATCTCGATCAGCGCCGGGTGGAACGGGTAGACGTCGCGCAGGTAGTCGAGGTCCGCATTCGCGATCAGCGCCGGCAGCACCTTCTGGTGGCGCTCGGCGAGCGAGCTCACCGCGGCCGCGACCGCGCTCGCGTTCTTTGGGCGCAGCACCCGGCCGCGAACGATGTGGCGCAACTCGATGTCCTCGAGCTTGGTCGCTTCGAACCGCTTGGAGTGGTGGTCGATGTGCTCGTGGATCCTGCTCTCGTCGACGAGGTCCGGGAAGAACTCCACAAGATTTCGCTGGCGCGCGACGAACACGAAGATCGGCGCCGGTCGCTGGCCGGCGTTGTGATCGACGATGACGTTGAGGTTGTTGATCTCCTGCACGAACTCCTGGCCCGACTTCTCCGCGAGCCAGAGCAGGAATTCGTCGATCATCAGGACGACGCCGCCAAAGCCCTGGGACTTGGCGTGCGCCGCCATGCGCGAGAGGCCGTCGCTCCAGCGGGGGTCGATGCCCGCGTCGGCCGCGTCGCGCCCCTTGTAGGCGAGCCAGGTGCGCGCGAAGCGCTCGCGCGCCTGCGTGGAGCCGCTGGCGATCGCCTCGAAGTCCGCGCTGCCACCGACGATGGCCTTCGTCTCGAGCTGCTTCCAGACGATGTCGCCGTACTCCCGCGCCTCGCGCCGGACCTCCTCGAAGATCCCATCGACGTTCAAGAACTCGAAGCGCGCCTTGCCGCGCCGCACGAGCGCCGCGTTGAAGCCGTCGTAGACCGCGCGGTCGAGGCCGGTGGTCTTGCCGCGCACGGAGAGCATGTGGATGCGGACGACGAGCAGGCCAGCCTTCGCGAGCCAGGCCTCATGGTCCGCCGAGTCGCGCTCCTTGCTCGCTTGCGCGGCCCTGTGCGTGCGCAGGAGCGGGCGGAACTTCTTCCACGCGGGCTCGGTGCCCTCGAGCAACAGCGAGAGCATGGTCATGAAGTGCGACTTGCCGCTGCCGAAGCTGCCGTGGATGAAGCGCCCGTACTCCTCGCCGCGGTCGAAGACCTGCTTCATGTCGTCGAGGATGCGGGGCAGCTCCTTCTCGACGGCCGGCGTGATGACGTAGTCGTCGACGAGCTGCTTGACCTCGTCGGAGCCGGGGTCGGACTCGCGCAGCTTGACGACGAAGCCCATCGCCCGGATGTCCTCGGGGCGCGGAAGATCGAACGCGTCGGTGATGGTCATGGTCATGACTCGTCGGTCTCCTTGGTGTCGCTTTCGTCTTCCACGCGCGCGGCGGCAGCTCGTTTGGTCCGAGTCGCTCGCGAGGTGGGCGGCGGGAAGCGCTTCTTCCAGTCTTCGATCAGCTCGCGGCTTGGGCCCTCGGGGCCGACGAGCGCTTGGAGTTCGGCTTTGAGCCGCGTCGCCGCTGCGGCGTCTTCGCGCGCGACGTCGGGCAGCAGGCGCCACGCGCTGTCGAGCAGCCCAATGCGGTCGGCGAGCGGTACCGAGGCGTCTTCGAGCTCTTCGTCGATCGCGAGGATGGCCTTCAGGCGCTGTACGGGAGTCCATCCGGCCCAGCCGTGGAGCGTTTCGACTCCTGCACGGCCAGGCACCTCGGTGAACGCGATGAAGCGCTCCTTGGGGACGTCGAGCTTGCCGCGGAGTTGCCAATACTCGGTGCGCAGGAAGTCCTTGTTGTCGTAGGACGGCGGCACCTCGAGGGTGACCTTCTCACCTGCGTCCTCCCGGCGCTGGTCGACCCAGGTGCGCTCCCAGACCTCGCGCTTCATGAGGCCGGCAGGCTTGTAGACGTGGAAGCGGTGGCTCGGCACGGCATCGCTCTCGAGCGCGTTCGCCACAAGTTGTGAGAGGGTGAAGTCCTTGCGGCCGGTCAGCACCTCGCACACGGCGAGCACGCGCGCGTTGTCTTGGAGATTCGCGACGAGCTGCTCGAGCGAGAATGCCTGCGTGCGCGCCTTGGCTGCCTGCTCGACCCGATCGGCGAGCCAGTCGGCGAGCGCGGCGCATTCCTGCTTGGCGTAGTCGGGCTTGTACCAGCGGCGCTTGAAGTTCGCGGTCTCGATGAGAGCGAGCGCGGGCGTCGCTGCGGTGCGCGCACGCCGGGCCTCGACGCGCTGCTTGAGGGCCGCGGAGGCTTCATTGGGCAGCGCGGTCTGCGGCTCCCAGCCGTGGCGCGTCCACCAGTCCGAGGGCTGCTCGTCGGGCTCTTCACCGCGCGCAAGCGTCTCGCGACTCTGCGCGTCGCACTCGGCGAAGGTGAAGTTCCACGGGAGCCACGTCGGCGGGCACGGCTCGACGTGGTCGGGGGCAACGACGTCGCTCGCCGTGTCGAGGCCATAGAGGGCGTAGCACAGCCAGTCGAGCTCCTCTTGAAGCGCGATCATCGCAGTTAGGTCGGCGAAGTCCGCGGCGTGGCGATGGTCGAGTGCACGACGGAGCTGGGCGGCAGATTGCCAGCCAGCGTCGTCCATGACGCTACGGACGCTACGCTCAGTTTTCTTTTGCGCGAGGGCGTCCAGCTTTGACGCGTAAGGAAGGGTCTTGTCGCGCGTCTCGAGGACGGGGAAGAGCTTCATCTTTGTCGCGTCGAACTCGAAGAACTGCTCCCAGAGCTGGCTCTTCATTCCCTCGTTGACGCCTTGGCTACCCTTGCAGTGAAACACCTGCTTCATCCAGAAGCACGCGGTCGACGAGTTCAGCAAACCGAGGAGCGCGAGGTGGTCGTCTTCGGTGGCGCCGGCCGGAAGTTTAATAACCGGCGCGCTCTGCTTGAACACCTTACCGCCGCGGTCGAGTACGAAGTGGTTGTGCGTCGCGACGAACGCGAAGGCGATGGAGCGCGGGGTGCGGAAGCGTCCCGGGATCCATCGGTACCACGTCCAATGTGGCTCGCCACTCTCCCCTCGGGTCTTACCCCCGAAACCGATATTCGCC
>SHYZ01000120.1 GCA_009692535.1 Myxococcales bacterium | reverse complement strand
CCGCTGCCGAGCGCGACCGCGCGCTCAATGATGTTCTCGAGCTCACGTACGTTGCCCGGGAAATCGTAGGTCGACAGCGCGGCCAGCGCCTCGGGGGTGAGGCCGGTGAACTCGCGCGCCATCTCCGCGGCGTGGCGGCGGAGGAAGTGCTCGGCGAGCAGCGGAATGTCGTCGCGACGCGCGCGCAGCGGCGGCAGCGCGATCTCGATGACGTTGAGGCGGTAGTAGAGATCTTGCCGGAACGCGCCACGCGCGACCTCTGTGTCGAGTTCGCGGTTGGTGGCCGTGACGATCCTGACATCGACCTCGCGTTCCTCGACGCCGCCGACCGGCTTGACCCGCCGCTCTTGCAGGACGCGCAGGAGCTTGACCTGCATCGCGCTCGACAGCTCGCCGATCTCGTCGAGGAAGAGCGTCCCGCCGTGCGCCGCCACGAAGAGCCCCTCGTGCGCATGCTGGGCCCCGGTGAAGGCGCCCTTGACGTGGCCGAACAGCTCCGACTCGATCAGCGCTTCGGGGATCGCGCCGCAGTTCACGGCGATGAACGGGCGTTTCTCGCGCGGACCCTCCGAGTGGAGCGCGCGTGCGACCAATTCTTTCCCGGTGCCGCTCTCCCCGGTGACGAGCACGTTGGAGCGGGTCGCGGCGACCTTCCTGACGAGGTCGAATACGCGCTGCATCGCGAGGCTCTTGCCGAGCAGCGACGAGAGTCGATAGCGGCCGCGGACAATCTCGCGCAGCTCGGCGTTCGCCTGGATGAGCGCGCGGCGCTCGAGTGCGCGCTCGATTACGACGGAGATCTCGTCGACCTTGAACGGCTTGGTGAGGTAGTCGTACGCGCCACGCTTCATCGCGGAGATCGCGGTCGTGGCCGTCGCGAATGCGGTGACCACGATGACCTGGGTGTCGGGCGTGCGGCGCTTGACCTCGTCGAGCACGGCGAGCCCGTCGACCGAGCCGGGCATCTTGAGGTCGGTGATCACGAGATCGAGCGGCGTCTCCGCGCTGGCGAGGAGCTCAAGCGCCTGCGCGCCGTCGAGCGCGGTCTCCACGACGTGACCCGCACGACGCAGGTAGATCGCGAGAAACTCGCGCATCGAGCGCTCGTCGTCGACGACCAGGGTCCGTGGCATGCGTCGGCTCAGTCTAGCGGGGCGCGCCGTGGTTGTCGAAGCGGCAAGTGCGGTCTGCTCGCATGGCCCATCAGGTGCGCTGCGCCACGACGACGAGGAAGCCGCCGAGGCGCCGCAACAACGGCAGATCCGCGAGGGTGCGCTCGGCGCGGCGGAGCAGGGCGCCGACCGGACGGATGCGGTGCAGTGAGGCGAACGGCGTCGCGATGCGCACGCCGCGCAGGGTCACGAGTCGTACGCCGACGGGGAGGTAGCTCTGAACCTCGGCAAGTCCGTCGTAGCGCGTGAAGACCGCGTGGTCGGTGGTGCGCTCCGAGATCGCCGTGCCGGGCTTGAGCCGCTTCACGAGGTAGCGCAGCGAGAGCGGGTTGTAGAACTCGAGGATCAGGTAGCCGCCGCGTCGGGTCACACGATGGAGCTCGTGGAGCGCGTCGCGGATCCGCTCGACGTGGGCGAGCACCTTGAAGGAGTAGACGACGTCGAAGCGTTCGTCGGCGAAGGGGAGGTCGGTGATGTTCGCCTGGAGCACGTGCAGATCGCGCGCACGCGCCTTGGCCAGCATGCCGGACGACAGGTCGACGCCGACCGCCTCGCGGGCAATGCTCGCGCTGCGCTCGAGCAGCAACCCGGTGCCGCAGCCGGCCTCGAGCACGCTCGCGCCGTGCGCGTAACGCGCGACGACCTCGAACTCGAGATCGTCGATCAGCCGGTGGTAGCCGTGCCCCCGCTCGCGCTCGTACCACTCGGAGAACTCGTCGTAGTAGTCCTTGGTCCGCACGACGCGGCGAAGCTAGCACGCAGGGTGATACTGTCGAAGCGGTGCTCGAGCGGCTCGCGCAGCTACTCACGAGGTACTCGACGCGCTGGGTGCCCGACTCGTTCGTGATCGCGGCGTTGTTGACGCTGCTCGTCGCCGCCGTCGCAGCTCCGGTGATGACCGAGCCGGCGTGGCGGCTCGCGGTCTACTGGGGCGACGGGTTCTGGAGCTTCATCCCGTTCACGCTGCAGATGTGCATGGTCATCCTGACCGGCTACATGGTCGCCGACGCGCCTCCGGTCCGTCGCCTGCTCGCGCGCCTCGCCGCCGCCCCGCGCACGCCGCGCGCCGCGATCGCACTGACCGCGCTGGTCTCGATGGGGCTCGCGTGGCTCAACTGGGGCCTCTCGATCGTCGCCTCGGCGATGCTGGCGCGACGCATCGGTCGCCGCGGTCTCGGCGTCGACTACCGGCTGCTCGTGGCCACCGCGTACCTCGGGCTGGGCTGCATGTGGCATGCGGGGCTGTCCGCGTCGGCGCCGCTCACCTCGTCGGACCCGACGCAGAAGTTCGTTAAGGAGTATTTCGGCGCGCCGGTGCCGATCACCGAGACCATCCTCTCGCCGGCCAACCTGCTGCTCGCGCTCGCGGTGCTGATCGTGATGACGCTGGTCGCGGTGCGACTCCAACCGGCACGCGGCGGTGGCGCCACGCTGCCGCCGTCCACGGCTGGCGCCGACGATGACGACGCGGTCGATGCGCCTGCCGTCCCCACGCCGCCCGCCGCCCCCACGCCGCCCGCCGCCCCCACGACGCCCGCCGAGCGACTCGAGCACTCCCCATGGCTGTCACTCCTGCTCGTCCTCGCCATCGCGATCTACCTGCCCGCCTTCGTCATGCGCAGCGGCCTCGCCGGCGTGACCATCAACCACGTCAACCTGCTCTTCCTCGGCGCGGGCCTCCTGCTCCACCGCACCCCGGCATCGCTGCTCCGCTCGGCGGAGCGCGGCGGGCGCTTCGTCTGGGGCGTGCTGCTCCAGTTCGGTCTCTACGCCGCCGTCGCCGGCATCCTCGAGAAGTCGGGGCTCGCTGCCCGACTCGCCGACGGCTTCGTCGACCTCGCGACGCGCGAGACCTATCCGCTCGTGGTCGTCTGGTACTCGGGGGTGGTGAATTATCTCGTGCCGTCGGGCGGCGCCAAGTGGTTCATCGAGGTGCAGTATCTCGCCGAAGCCTCCACGCGCCTCGGCGTGCCGCTCGCCGACACCATCGTCGCCTACGCGTGGGGCGACATGCTTACCGACATCATCCAGCCGTTCTGGGCGATCCCGCTGCTCGCCGTCGCGCGGCTCGGCTTTCGCGACATCATGGGCTACTGCTTGGTGTTCTTTCTCGTGTACGCAGCCTTGGTGTCAGCGGCGTTCCTCGCGATCGGTTTCTTCTAGGGCTCGGCCTGGCGTTCGCGCTCGCGCCGCAGTTGGTGCAGCCGCCGCGCGCCGATGATCACCCACGCGCCCATCGCCATCACCGCCGCGCACGCGCCGCCGAGCAGCGCGACCAACACGCCGCGCGAGTCTTGCGCCACCCGCACCGGCCCGACACGCACAAAGAGCGCGGTCTCCGCCACCGGGGTCCGCGCCTCAAACACCACCGCGACGTCGTCGGGCGACATCCCCTCCACCGCGCCCGCGACGAGCCGCTTCACGTCGGCGGTATCGGGTGCCTTGGCACCGGGGCGAATCGACAGCAGCACCGCCGCGGTCGCCCGGCCGCGCGACCCGTCGAGCGATGCCAGCGGCCCCAAGACCGGCGTGGTCACGAGCACGCTGGCGTCGCTCACCGCCGCGAAGCGCTCGAGCAGCATCGCGATCTCTCCAGAGAGCGCCTTGAGAAAACGGGCCTTCTCCTCATGGGCCGACGGCAGCAGCGTGTTGCCACCGTACAGCTCGGCGAAGCCCTGCTCCCGCGTGCGAGGCAGCCCGTCGGCCTGGAGCGCGGCGGCCGCTCGTCCCGCCTCCGACGCGGCGACCTCGATGCGGTAGCGCGCACCCTTCCCGTCGCCCGCGATGCGTCGCTCACCCGCGATGCCGGCCCGCGCGAGCGTCGCCAGCGCCTCCCGCGCCTGCTGCTCGTCGAGGTCCCTGGCGAGCTCGGCGGTACAGGCGCCCGCGAGGAGCGCACCGACGGCCAAACCGACGGCCACGCCGAAGACCACGGCCGACCGCGCCACCCGCCCGAACCGCACGTCATTCTTGTCCCACGCGGCTCCGGCGAGGGTCAAGCGAGCCACCCGCGCTTGCACACAATCGACCGGTGGCCGTAAATATCAGCCCGGCACCCTGCGTCTCCACCTTGCGTCTGCCCGCTGCGTCTCAATCGATCGTTCCACCAGGAGCCCCCATGCGTCGACTCATCCTCGGTTCGGTATTTCTCGCCGGTCTCGCCCTCCTTGCGAACGCCCTGGTGCACGAGCGGATCGCGCACGCGCAGGGCGCGACGGTAAAGAACGTCACCAGCAAGCTGCTCGCCGGCAAGAGCAAGGCCGACGTGAAGAAGTACATGAAGCAGGTCGCCGAGGCGCTCGGCGTGCAGTGCGATCACTGCCACGACACCGACGCGATGGAGTCCGACGTGAAGAAGGAAAAATTGATCGCGCGCGAGATGATGAACATGGTGGCCGAACTCAACGTACACAAGGCGATCGCGAAGAAGGACCGCGTCACCTGCATGACCTGCCACAACGGCAAGCGCGAACCCAAGTAGTGAGTGCGCGTACGGGCTGCGCTTGTGCTCGAGCGGCTCGCGGAGTTCAGTCGATGCCGAGGCGATCGCGCAGCAGGTTGATTGCGCGTGCGTGCAGCCGACACGCCCATGAGCGCGAGAGCCCGAGCTCCTGGCCCGCGTCGTTGAGCGTCTTCCCCTCGAAGTAGAACTTCTGAATGAAGTGCCGCTCCTTCTCGGGCAGGTCGGCCATCGCGCGCCGCACGCCCGCACCGACTTGGCGGGCGGCGATCGCCTCTTCGATCGCCGGCGTTTCGCCGACGAACTCGCCGCGCGCCTCGGTCAGCGCGTCGAGCGAGACCACCTGTGTGACCGCCACCGCTGCGAGCGCGTCGTACATCGCCTTCAAATCCTCTTCTGGTGCTGGCGGCGCGGCGCCCGCGGCGGCGGCCCCCTCGTCGCGCTCGGCGAGGTTGCGCAGGTATTCGTTCGCGCGCTCGGCCGCCTTCACGCGATCGAGGTCCGACCGCTTGAGCTGTCCCATCTTTCGCAGCCCGTCGTAGATCGCGCCGCGCACGCGGTGGTACGCGAAGGTCGTGAACAGCACGCCCTGCCGCCCGTCGAACCGTTCGGCGGCCTCGAGCAGCCCGACCATGCCGTAGCCGACGAGATCGTCCGCCGGGATCGCGCCGCGCAGCTCGCGCCGAACTTTTCCTGCAATGCCATGTACGAAGCGCGTGTGCCCGTCGACCAACTGCTGCCGCGTCCCACCCGCCACCAAGCCACGATACCACCGACCACGCGCAGCACACGCAAGGCGCGCTGGGGCGGCCCTGCTATCCTCGTCTCGCTCGCGCGGACGCGCGGGCCTGCATGGGCCTGTTCACGCACGTCGACCTCGCCGCGGCGCAAGAGATCGCAGAGCGATTCGCGCTCGGGCAGGCGCGCGGCATCGAGGGCATCGCTGCCGGCACGGTGAACTCCAACTACCGGCTGACGACCGACCGCGCTGCGTACTTTCTGCGAGTGAACGAAGGGAAGCACGAGGCCGACGTCGCATGGGAGGCAGCGTTCGTCGCGCACCTCGCCGCGGACGGCGTGCCGACGCCCCCGCCGCTGCGCGAGCGTGGTGGCGCTGGCTGGTCGCGAACGTCGGTCGGCCTGGTCACGCTGTTCCCGTGGCTCCACGGTGCGCCACGGTCATCGCGCACCGTCGGGCCGGTCGAGTGCGCCGCCGTGGGCGCGGCGCTGGCGCGGATGCACCTCGCGGCCGCGGGCCGTGAGCACCGACCGCACGCGCTGCACTTTCTCGCCATCGCGGATCGCGCGACCGTCGCTGCTGTGGGCGCGGGCTTTGGCGACGGCGACCCCGAGTGGGCCGAGGTCAGGGACGAGCTCGCGCGCGAGCGGGACTACCTCGTTGCTGCTGCGCCGGCGCGTGCCCGGCTCCCTTCGGGGATCATCCACGGCGATCTCTTCCCAGACAACACGCTCTTCGATGGTGAGCGCCTGGTGGCACTGCTCGACTTTGAGCAGGCCGGCGCCGGACCGTGGCTCTACGACCTCGCGGTCTGTCTTACGTCTTGGTGCTACGCCGACGACTTCCTGCCCGACCGAGCTCGCGCGCTCCTTGCCGGCTACGAGCGCTGCCGAGCACTCGCCGCCGAGGAGCGTGCCGGACTCGCCACCGAGGCGCGCGCGGCGGCAGCGCGCTTTTGTCTCACGCGCTACCTCGACGTTGAGCAGAACCCGGCCGCGACCGACCATGCCCGCCGAACCAAGGACTACCGTCGCTACCGCGATCGCTTGCGCCGGCTGCGCGCGCTTGGCGAGCCCGGTGTCACGCGGCTCGCCTTCGGGTGACGGTGGCCGCGGTAGCTCTCTTTCGACCTAGCCGTGCTGAGTGATAGGGTACGCGGGAATGAGCCGCCCTTGCGGCGCGTTCATGACCGACGAGGCATCGACATGAGAGCTCGCAGCGCATGGATGGCACTGGTTCTGCTCGCCGGCTGTGCCGCGCCGGCGCGGAACATCATCGGCACCAAGCTCCCCGACAGCCCGGAGAACCGCGCCATCGTCGGTGCGGTCGAGCGCTATCGCATCGCGGTCGAGAAGGGCGACGTGGCCGCGCTCGCCCGGATGGCGTCGCCAAACTATTGGGAGGACAGCGGCACGCCGAGCGCGGCCGACGACTATGGGTTCGCCGGGCTCGAGAAGGTGCTCGAGGGGCGCTTCCAGAAGGCCAGCGCGATCCGCTACTCGCTGCGCTACCAGCGCGTGCGGCGGCAGGAGCAGCGCGCGTTCGTCGAGGTGCTGGTCGACGCCAGCTACACCGTCGACAGCCATCGCGGGGAAGAGCGGCGCGACAAGCGGGATCAGAACGAGTTCGTCCTCGAGTGGGACGAGACCACGCGGATGTGGCGTTTTCTGAGCGGGATGTAAGCCGCGGCAGGGAGCGCGCGCGCCGAGGCTGAGCGCGTAGCGAGGGGTGCCGACGTACGGGTGCCTAGAACGGCCCGAAGCCCATCCGTCCGAGCTCGCGCACCAGCTCGGCATCCACAGCGAGCGGCCCGCGCACGACGACGTCCCGATCCTCGACGGTGGTCGTGAGTCGCTTGAGCAGTCGAGCGATCGGGTGCTGGCCGGCCGCGGCGCTGGCGAACTCGCGCTTGAGCGTCTCCTCGAGCTCGCGCGCCGCGGTTGCGGCGATGAAGCGGATGCGTGCGTCGAGCACCGGCTCCTGGCTTGCCGACGGCAGTTCCACCGTCGCCGCGACAAAGACCACACGCGTCTCGCCCTCGCCGGGTACCAGCCCGGCACCCCACGCGAGTCCGCTCATCCGTACCTGCTGGAGCGCGGCCGCCATGTTGGGTTCGTGGAGCAGACCACCGCCAGTCGCGGGCGGCGGCATGGCCTTGCGGCCGTCGTTGTCACCGAGCGGGATGAACACCACGCCGGGCAGCACGAAGACGAGCTCGCGCCGGGTGTTGCCACTGCCGGCGGAGAGCAACGTCACTTGTGCGCCGTCACGACGGGTCTCGACTGCGGTGCCCCACGATGCGGCGAGGAGCGCGGTCGCGCACGCGACGACCTGCGCTTCACTTACGCCGGTTGTGGCGAGGTAGAGCGCGGGGCGCCAGCCGTCGCCGACGGCCAGCACGGCGGAGTCGACCTGCCGCAGCGGGTCGAGCCGGCACACCTTTTTCACGCGGGCGACGCCACTGTCGGGGCCCGCGCCGAGCACCATCGCGGCGAGCGCGGGGTTGGCTCGGAGGCGCGTGACCGACACGCCGGCGACGAAAATCACGTCGGCGGGCAGCAGCGCGAGCACCGCGGCGGTGCGGTCGCTGGCCTTGGCCGCACTCACCGATCGGCTGTGCGCGGGCGCAGCGGCGAGCAGACTGGCGAGCAGACTGGCGAGCAGCCCGACGATGGCGATGGCGCAGGGGGCGAAGTTTTGGGTTCGACCGGCATGGGGTGGGGTTCGCATGGCGTCTCCTCGCGAATCATACGCGCGAGCATGTGCAGAGCTTCATCAGACGTATCCGCTCGCCTCCTGCTATCGTGCGGCTCCCCGTTCTGGAGGATCGACGTGATGAAGCGCACCCTCGTAACAACTCTCTGTGTGCTCGCGGCCGGCTGCAGTGGCGACGACGCCATGATGACGCCGACTGTCGACGCGGCCCCGATGATCGACGCGGCGCCGGTGCCGACCGGCTACACCGCGAAGGGCGGCTTCGCGGTCGCGCTCGGCGAGGCCCGCGCACGCTCGGCCGACGCGGTGTCGTTCACGGTCTCCGGCCAGCACATCGTGCCGTCGGGCGGCGTCATCGATCCTGCCGATGCGCAGAGCTACTGGGGCTACGCCTTTCTCGACCTCGGGCGCGGCAAGCGCTTCGATGTGCTCTGGCTCCAGGATGCGTTTCGCGTGAGCGAGCAGACCGCCAACACCGAGACCTCGCGCACGATCACGACCGCGTGGATCGACTCCGATGTGGCGCTCGCCAAGCTGGACGAGGCCGGGTTCGTGCTGCCCGGCGCGGGCGAGCCGTTCACCACCGTCAGCATGGCGTTGGCCATGTACGTCGGCCAGTCCGAAGATCTGCAGGCGATCGAGGAGCCGATCTGGCGCGTGACCAAGGTGACGGCGCCGCCGGGCGAGACCCCGCAGGGCGAAGAGTGGCTCGTGACGCACTGGGCCGCGATGGACGGCTACCTCGTCTGCTCGCCGGCCGAGTGCACCATCCTTCCTTGACCGTCACTGCGTAAGCGAAAGTCGGCGCGGGGCGGCGTGGGCCACCCGCTCCAGCCAGTCCTGCCCCTCGAGCGTCAGGCCCACGGTCTTCGCGTCGCTGGCGAGTCGCTGCGCTGCCGCCTTGGCCACGCCGAGGTCGCCCGCGAGGAACGCGGCGCGCACCAACAGGCGATCATTTTCGCGCGCGAGCAGCGGCTCGGCGAGACCCTTTGTGTGCGCGAGAGCGAGCGCAGGCGCGGCTTCGGCATGCGCGTCACGCACGGCCAGCACGCGGCCGAGCAGGTAGTGGCCGAGCCCCTCGTCGGGCAGCGCGGCGATCACGTCGTGCGCGAGGAGCACGAGCACCGCGGGATCAGCGTCGCCGCGGTCGGCGGCGCGTGCGAGCAGAAAGGTCGCGAGTGCCGTGGCACCCGGCTGGTCCCGGTCGAACGCGCGCCGTCGCAGCAGTAGGCCGCGGCGGGTGCTCTCCTCGGCGGCGGGGAGGGCGAGCGCCTCGTTGATCAGTCGGAGCGCGAGCGTGCGGTCGTTCGTACGGGCGTGGAGGTCTGCCGCCTTGGCGAGCGCGCGGGCGCGCAGCACGGAGGAGCTTGCGCTGTCATGCCCGAGCGCCTCGAAGGCCGCGGCGGCGAGAGTGGTTCGTCCGGCCGACTCGAGCGCCTCGGCGCGGAGCAAGAGGTGCGCGGGATCCGGGTCGTCCGCGCAGACGCGCTCGACGAGCGCGAGCGCTCCTTGGTCGTCCCCATGCTCGTGTCGGTCGCGCGCACGCTCGAGTCGCCGTGCGACGGCGTGGGGGCAGGGGCGACCGAAGATCCCCGGACGACGAAATCTCTCGCGTGCGAGCCCGAGGTCGTCCGCCGCGACCGGCACCTTTGCGAGCGCGCTGTGCCATGCCGCCTCGAGCTCCGCCCGCGACGCGCCGTACTGCGCGCGGAAGTCCTCGTCGCGGCCACCGCCGGTAAACAGCGCGCGGAGTTTTGCGGGGCCGTCGCGCTCGAGGAGGAAGCGCACGAACGAGCCGGCGGCAGCGTAGCTCTGTGCGGCGGAGAAGCCGTAGAACCCGGTGGAGAGCAGGCGTGCGAGCGGGGGCAGGCGACCGAGGTCGAGCATCGCGCGCGCCGACTCGTGCGGCGAGAGGCGCCCGCGTGCCGGCGGCCAGTCAGCAGCGACGGCGATGCCCTCGATCAGGCCGGCGTTGACCTGCAGCGGCGGCCAGCCGATCACCGAGAGGCTGACGCCGAAGATTCTATCGCCGAATGTTCCAGCGACGACGTGCGCGATCTCGTGGCGCAGCGAGCCGTGCGGGAAGTCGTCGTGCTGCAGATAGATCTCGCGGCGCCACGGCTTGGCGATGTACGTCCCGCCGGCGCCCATCCAGCGTTGCTTCTGCTCCGCGTCGCGAAAGTAGTACGAGGTGATGCGCCCGCTGAGTCCGACGCCGAGCGTGCGTGTGACCTGCGCATAGCGAAACTCGTGCTCGGCGGCGATCGCGTCCATCTGCGGCTCGAGTTCGCGGCCGCGCGCGTAGCGGATCACAAAGTGTGGCGTCTCGCGCACACCGTAAAGGACGCGGGCGACGTCGGCCGCCGAGACCGCGAAGCCGAGGCGCCCGGCGAGCGCGCCGAGCGTGATCGCGAGCGTGAGCGCGACCCAGGCGACGGCGAGCGCAGCGCCACGTCCCTCGCCGCGCCGCATGAGCATGGCGGGGGTGAGCGTAAGCCGCGCGGGGTCGAGCAGCGCGGCGGAAAATCCGAGCGCGCAGAGGGCGAGCGCGCTCTGCCAAGCGCGGGCCCAGAGGAACGGCGCGTCGAACCGAATGTTCTCGTCGTAGAGCGCGCCGGGGTAGTAGCCGGCGAACGGGTCGTACACGAAGATCGCCGGCGCGCCGTAGACACGCAGCAGCGCGAGCGCGAACGAGCCGCTGATGAAGAGCCAGGGGAGCGCGGGGCCCAGGCGCGGCAAGCGGGCGCTCGCGAGCGCGGCGACCACGCCGGTTACGGTGCCCAGCAGCGCGGCGGTGGCGGGGAGCGCGGCGAAGCAGAGCAGTCCGGTGGCCCAATCACACTGCGGCACACGCAGCGCGTTGGCCGAGAGCAGCACGAGCGGTGGGAGCACGAGCACGAGCGCGGTTGCGCAGCCGCGCAGGACGAGGTGGGCGAGCGCGGCCGTGGGGCGAACGTCGGCCGTGGGGCGAATGTCGGCCGTGGGGCGAATGTCGGCCTCGTCGGGCCCTGGTGCATCGGTCGCTCCTGCGACGGGTGGAGCTGCAGCGCGGAGGTACCGTACCCGTGCCGCGCCGAGATCAGCCGCACCGAACGCGACGAGGATGCCGACGGCGAACGCGGCCTCGAAGCCGAGCACGCCGAGCAGCGGCACGCTCAGCAGGCCGAGCGTGAGGGCGAGCGACAGCCCGAGCCAGACGATGAAGCGACGGTTGGCGCGACGCGGCGCGAGCATCGTCGGCTGATTCTGGCATGGCTCGGTCGCCGCTCATGCGAGCTCTCGGTTTATCTTTTCGTGCGTGGCCGACGTTTGACCCACTCTTGGCCCGCACGTAGACTCTGCGCGAATGACCCAGCAAGACTCCCCTCGGAGCGGCCAGAATCGGCAAATGCTCCGCTATCTCGCGCCGAGCCTGGTCACCTTCACCAGCATCGTATTTGCCACGCTCTCGATCGGCTGCGCCCTCGAGGGCCGGTACGCCGACGCTGGCTGGTTCGTGATGTTCAGCGTCCTCACCGACAAGCTCGACGGCTTCGTCGCGCGGCTCGTGAAGGGGACGAGCGACCTCGGCGTCCAACTCGATTCGTTCGCCGACCTGCTCAGCTTCGGCGTGGCGCCCTCGACGCTCTTCTACGCCTTCTTCTCGGGTGCGCCCGGCTCGCGGTTTCAGACCGGCGCGGCGCACGTCGTGCTCTCGGTGGTCTGCATCGCCTGGGTGCTCGCGGTCGTCTTTCGGCTCGCGCGGTACAATCTAGTCGGCGACGATCCGCGCTGCCGGGATTTGTTCTTTGGCATCCCCACGACGCTGGCGGGCGGCTTCCTCGTCTCGTTGTTCCTTGCGCACCTCAAGTACGGCCCGGCCAACCAGCGCGATTTTGCCGGCGACCAGTTCGCCGAGCCGAGAATGCTCGGCTCGCTGTCGGTCGAGGGCGACCTGTTCGCGATCTGGCCCGCGCTCATCCTCATCGGCGCGTTGCTCATGGTCTCGACGCTGCGGGTGCCCAAGCTAGGCGCATCGCGGTCCAAGGCGCTCAAGGCATTTCTCCTCGCCAACATGCTCGCGGGCTTCGTGTTCGGCTTCTCGCGGATGCTGCCCGAGTACCTCGCGATCATCTCGCTGATCTGGATCGTGGTCGCACTCTGCTACAGCGCG
>SHYZ01000005.1 GCA_009692535.1 Myxococcales bacterium | reverse complement strand
ATCTGCACGAGGCCGGAACGCAGCGGCCACTGCGGATCGCCGCACGCGACGAACCACTCGACGTGCGCGCGCCTGGCGGCGGCGCGCGGTAGCGGCGAGATCCCGATCGGCCACGACAGCACGACGCCTCCCGCCGGATCGGTCAACGCGCGCAGCCGAAACGGATGCGGGTCGCCAGGTGGCACGCCGAGCACGACGGTGGCATCGCGGCCGCGAGCATCGACCGCTGCCAGCGCCGGGTAGGTTGCCATCGCACCGTCGCCGAACGGTAGTCCTGGGCTCGCGAACTCGAGCGACTGGAACTCGCCCCAGACGTTGGTGCGCGCGAGCGTCGCGGTTTGCCGAGGCTCGGCCTGCAGGGTCGCGCCGGCGACGGCAAGCGGGAGGCGGAGTTCGACGGTCAGTGCGCGTTGCGTGCCGCGACTGTCAACCAGATCGAGCGCCGCCGTGACGCCGTGCGCCGCCGTCTTCCACTCGACGATCGCGTCGAGGCCCAAGGCCGGGAGCGCCGTCCGTTGGCGCACGAACCGCCCGGCCGGATCGCATTGCAGCGGTCCGTCGAGCCGCGCGCGGACGCTTCGATCGGGCACGACGATGCGCGCCGCGTCGAGCCAGCTCGAACCGGCCGACAGTTTTTGCCAGCCGGCGATCAGCCACGCGGCGGTCGGCGGCGCCGTGACGACGCGGCCGAACGGAGCGGACGTCGCCGTGCCTGGTTCCGGCTCGCCAAGCAGCGCGCCGCACGGTTGCCCGATCGCGTCAAGCCAGAACGCGACGATGCGCACCGACGGCGTGCCGCACCGCGACGCCTGGATGAGCAGTTCCTCTTCCGGCGCCACCGCGAAGTACGCCGCCTCGATCGCCTCGCCGCCGATCGGGACGAAGAGCGCCGCGGCATCCGACACGAACAGTCCGCCGCGGCCCTCGAGCGCGAACGCCCGATCGCACCGCGCCGAATTCTGGCACGCGACCCTGTTTCGCGTGGGCGCTCGCGGCGAGGAACAGCACGAAGAGTCGCGACGTCCACATGCCCGCGGACGATAGGCGCGACCGATCGAACGCGCGAGGCATCGCGTTCGACCGTCACTCGAATGTGAGCTGCACGTCGGTCGATTCGGCGAGGCGTCCGTCGAACCCGGTCGCGTAGGCGCGCAGTGTGTACACGACGCTTGACAAGCCGGGTGGCACCGCATCGCCGGCGACCCACGCCCCGAACGCGTCCAGATCGCCGAGCGCGGTGAATTGCTCGAACGGCACGCTATCGATGGCCGCGAGGTAGATCCCCGCCGGTGCCAACGGCGGCCCGCCGCGCACATCGCCGCGGACCGCGTCGCCTTCCTGCGCGACAGCGGGACGCACCTGGAAGAACAACTCGGGGAGCTCGTAGAAGAACACGACCCCGTCCTGCGATTAGCGTCCATCGAGCGCAGCGTGCGGCTCGCCGATCACGAGGAACGACCCCGGATTGGAATCGCGCAGCCACGGCGGCAGCGCGGCGAGGGTCTCGCCGAAGTACCGAGGATCGACGCGAATCGCTGCGACGCGGTCGCCGTTGCGCAGCGAGACGAGCGACACGACGCTGGAGTTCCAGAGATCGGTCGGCATGACGACCTCAGACAGTCCGTCGTGATTCACGTCGCCGAGGTCGAGCAATCGGGCGCCGAGCTGGCCGCCCTCCCTGCCATCGAAACGGGCGAGGACGCCGAGGGTCGAGCCGGAGAAGAGCGTCACGCGGCCGAGGTTGTTCGCGCCGATGCATGGTGCGCCGACGACGAGGTCAGGCACGCCGTCGCCGTCGCCGTCGCCGGGTGCCGCGATCGCGGTGGCGAAGCAGTCACCGGCCTTCTCGCCGCGGAGTTCCGCGAAGGTCCGCCCATTCTTGCCATCGACGACGAGCAGGCGGCCGGCAGCGTCGGCGGACTTGTTGGAGGCGGGGGCGCCGACGGCCCATTCGCCGTGCAGGTCGCCGGACAACTCGCCGACGAACGCGACCGCGGCGCCGAGTCGCTCGCTCGGGAAGCTGCCGAAGCGTTGGATGACCTTCGCCGCCGAAACGGCGGAAAAGACGGTGAATGCGCCACGGCGGAGCCCAGCCACGCTGGACTCGGGAGATCCCGCTGCGATCTCCACCTGACCATCGGGATGCACGCCGACCACGAGCGCGGCGATCGCCGTTCCGTCGAGAGCGATTTCGCCGATACCGTCCGCGTCGAGATTGGGGACCGCGGCGACCGTTTCCACGAACCACGTGTTCGGCGTCGCCGGGACGATTCGGCGCAGCAACGATCCGTCGGATCCCGACAGGATCGCGACACTTCCGACCGAGGCGTAGTCCGTTTCCCCGACGGCGAGATCGCCGGTTCCGTCGCCATCGGTGTCGCCGAACAGCGCGACCCCGCCGCTCATCGGGAGGGAGCGATCCTCGCCGAGCCGCTGGTGCAACAGCGTCTTCGTCGGCAGCGAATAGGTTGCGACGCGGCCGGAGTGGCGCTCGGCGAACCCGCGATTGTCGCCGACCACGAGGTCGAGCTGGCCGTCCCCGTCGAGGTCTTCCCCGCCGAGGAGCGCCGCGCCGAACGGCGGGGCGTAGGGAGATCAACCGGTGTCGCTCTCGAGCTCGCCGAGCGTGGCACCGGCTGGCACCGCCAGGATCGCCACCCGTTGCAGCAACGATCCGTCAGGCACCACCGGATGCCGCGCCGCCGCGATCTCCGCGGCGCCGTCGCCATCGAGATCGCCGGCGCTGGCGACGGCGCCGATGTAGCGGGTCGAATCGTGCCAGTCCGGATTCACGCTCGCCCGCGAAGCGATGAGGTCGTCGCGCCCGTCGTGATCGACATCCCCGGCATTGGCGCAGCGATCGATTCGCGCGACGCGCTGGTCTTCGAGGAGGAGCCAAAGCTCGCGCACCGGGACGAGTGTGGCGCCGGAGACGATCGTCACGCTCGGACCGCGAGGGGGCGTGAAATTCGTGCGATCGTGATCGTCGTCAAGCGTGGTCGTCGCCACTTCGCGGACGCCATCGCCGTCGATGTCGCTGAGCGTCACGATGGAATCGCGCTCGAGCTCTCCGCGCGAGCGGCTCGAAAACTCCGCGAGCTGGATGCCGTCCGCGGTCGAGCGCAGGACGATCGGCGGCGTCGGGAGCTCGCTTCGCAGGTTCTGCGATTCCCAGGTCTGGAGGACGGCCAGCTCGGACGCGCCATCGCCGTTCGAGTCGCCGACGGCTGCGATCGCAGCGCCGAACGCGATCGCTCCGTGAAGCGGCGCAAGCTCGCGCAGCAGCTCGCCGTTCGCAGAGGAGTGAAGGTAGACGCGGCCGGATCCGTCCTCGGCCGATACCGCGCCGATCGCGAGATCCTGATGGCCGTCGCCGTCGAGGTCGTCGAGCCAGCGGAGCGTCGAGCCGAACAGCTCCAGCTCCCGATGGCCGGACGCGACCCAACGGAGCGATTGCGCGATGGCGTTGCCGTCGCAAGACAATGCGAGCCAAGCGACCGCCAACGCACCGAGCCCCCGATTTCGTCGCATGCTGCCCCCTCTGCATTGCGCGCCAGCTGGGTGCCGCGATCGCACGGGGGGCGCAATTGGCAACGGCCGCGCCGCGAACTGCGGGGCTCGCGCCCCAGTGACGGTCGGTGGCGCAAGGCCGTGAGGACAGCCGCGAATCGAGCCGAGCGATCGCGCGTGCACACCCACGGTGCGATCCAGCGCCGACGATCGCTTCCGCGGTCGCTACGTTGTGCCGCCTTGGATTCGGCGCCGCCAACCGGCGGCAGCATCGTGACAGGAGCCCGCATTCATGGTCAGCAAGCTCCGCATCGGCATGGTCGGCGGCGGACCCGGCGCCTTCATCGGTGGTGTGCATCGCATCGCGCTGGCGATGGATGGACAGTTCCAGCTCGTCGCCGGCGCGTTCAGTTCGGACGCGGCGAAGAGTCGGGAGACCGGAGGCGAGCTCGGGCTCGATCCCAAGCGCGCGTACGGCAGCTGGATGGAGATGCTCGACGGCGAGGCGAAACTGCCGGCCGATCAGCGCATCCACGCGATCTCGATCGTGACGCCGAACAACGTCCACTTCGGGCCGGCGAAGGCGGCGCTGGAACACGGCCTCCACGTGATCTGCGACAAGCCGCTCGCGATCACGCTCGAGGAGGCGGAAGAGCTCGAACGGCTGGTCGCGAAGACCAATCTGCAGTTCTGCGTGACGCACAACTACACCGGCCATCCGATGGTCCGCGAGGCGCGCAACCTGGTGCAGTCGGGCCAGCTCGGCGCGATCCGCAAGGTCTATGTCGAGTACCTGCAGGGCTGGCTCTCGGACAAGCTCGAGGACTCGGGCCAGAAGCAGGCGAAGTGGCGCAGCGACCCGAAGCAGTCGGGCGCGTGCGGCGCGATGGGGGATGTCGGGACACACGCCGCCAACATCGTCGAGCACATCACCGGCTCGCGGCTCGACTCGCTCTACGCAACGCTCACCAGCTTCGTCACGGGGCGACTGCTCGACGACGACGGAATGGTCCTGTTCAAGCTGAAGAACGGCGCGAGCGGAACGCTCGCCGCTTCGCAGGTCTGCGTCGGCAAGGAGAACGCGCTGATGGTCCGCCTGTTCGGCACCAAGGGCGGGCTGATGTGGGAGCAGGAGCGGCCGAACGACCTGCTGGTCTATTGGAAGGATCGCGCTCCAGAGTTGCGCCGCCCCGGCAACGGTTGGATCGACGGCGAAGCGAAGACCCTGCAGCGCGTCCCGGCCGGCCATCCCGAGGGCTACCTCGAAGCCTTCGCCAGCCTCTACAAATCGTTCGCGCTCGCGATCCGCGGCACGAAGGACATCGCGAACGCCTTCCCGACCGTCGGCGACGGCCTCTCCGGCATGAAGTTCCTGCGCGCCTGCGTGAAGAGCAGCAAGGAGAACGTCTGGGTCGCGGTCTGATCGCAGCGCTGCGTGCGCCCGGGCGCTCACTCGAACGTCAGCGTCTCCAGCGCCGTGTCGACCACCTTGCCATCGAACCCGATCGCGAAGCTGCGCAGGCCCCAAACGATCCCGGCCATTCCGGGCGGCACCGTGTCCGAGGTCGCATCGGCGCCGTTCGCGTCGGGCACGGCGAGGGCGAGGAGCGTGTTCACGACCGTTCCGTCGATCTCCTCGAGCACGAGGCAGAAGGCGGCGCCGCTTGGGCCGCCGCGGACGATTGCGCTCACCGTGGCGGTGTCGAGCGCGATCTCCGGCGTGATCTGCAGGTAGAGATCGTCGAGCTTTTGCAGCGACAGTGCGCCCGCGTTCGCTTCGCCGGTTGCGTCATCCGGCGCGCCGATCGCCACCAGCGATCCGGGACCATCGCCATCGAGCAGCGCGAGCGCGCCGCTCGCCGTTGCCAACGTGCGCGCGAACAACGGCGGCGCGATCGGCTTCATCAGCGCGCTGTTCGCGCCGGAGACCAGATCGACCCGCTTGCATCCCGCCCACGCGCCGAGCAGATCGGCGTGGCCGTCGCCGTTTCCGGACTCGGCGCTGGCCACCACGCGGCCGAACTCCGCGCCGGCCGACGCGCCATCGAACGACGCCAGCACGGCAACACTCTTGCCCGAGACCAGCAGCAACCGCCCTTCGTCGCCGGCGCCGAACCCCGGCGTCCCGATCAGCAGCTCGACGACTCCGTCCGCATTGCTGTCGCGCGCCACGCTGATCGCGGTGCCGAGCAGGTCGCCGGCGGCGCCGCGCACGATGCGCAACTGCGCGCCGTTCAAGCCGCTGTGGATCGAGCAGCGTCCGCCGTCGGTGCCGATCACCCCGTTGAAAGGCCCGCCGATGGCCCAGTCCCCGACGCCGTCCGCGTTGATGTCGCCGACGTAGGCGATCGCGGCGCCGAACTGCTCGCCGGTGAAGGTGCCGTTGATGGTGAGGACCGACGCTCCGGTCGCGATGTCGAAGATCTGCACCCGGCCCAGATCCGCGCGCGTCGCGGTCGAGTGGTTCGGTACACCGATCGCGAGCTACACCGCACCGGATGGCTGCTTGCCGACGGCGAGCGCGCGACCGAAGCCGATTCCTGGGTTCGTGTCGGTGAACGCCCGGATCAGCGCGCCGCTGTTGCTCGACCGCACTTCGACCGAGCTCAAGTCGACGACGGTGCCGGCCACCGCGAAGTCGCTCTGCCCATCGCTGTCGACGTCCGGCACGCACCGCAGCGTGCCGCCGAAGTCCTGCGACGCGGCGGCGAACCGCTGCAGTTCCTTGCCGTCGGCGCCCGCCAGCACGACCACGAATTCGACGCGATCGAGGTGATCGGAGAAGCCCGCCAGCACTTCCGCGATGCCGTCGCCGTCCACGTCATCGAACAGGCAGGCGCCGCCGCCGAACGTCTCGGGTTCCTTCTTCGCCACGTGCCGCCGCATCAGGTTGCCCGTGACCAGTGAGCGGACCTGCGCTTCGCCCGCCGACCGGTCGACGTCGAGCGGCGTCGCGCCGACCAGGAGTTCGCGGATGCCGTCGCCGTCCAGATCGACGCTGCCATCCATCGAGGCGCCGAGGTGCAGGAAGTTCTGCTCGATCGAGAGCAGCACGGCGTGCGTGGCGCCGGACCAGAGGTCGACCGTGCCGCCGTCGATCCCGCTGTTGCGGCTGATGGCGAAATCGTCGGTGCCGTCGAGGTCGACGTCGCCGACTCCGGTGCAGCTCTGGCCGAACTCGCCGTTCAAGTCGACCAGCGAGAAGAGCGGAGCGCGAGTCGCCGGCGAGTAGGCGATCGCGGCGCCCCATGCTCCGAAGAGCGCGGTGCTGCGTCCGGCGACCAGCAACTCCGCACGTCCATCGCCATCCAGATCGCCGATTTGCGCCACGCTGGCGCCGGTCATGTCGCCGCCCGGTGGCACGACGTTCTCATCGAGGAGCTTGGCGAGCGTGGCACCCGCGATCACGCGCACTCGCAGTTCGATGGTGGTGAGTCCCGCGTGCTCGACGATGCACAGGTCGTCGACGCCATCGAGGTCGAAGTCGCCGGCATTGCACAGCGCCACGATCGGATCGACGCCGTTGTCGTTCCGCGTGAAGCTGCCGATCACGGCCCCCGTCGCGCCCGACACCAGCTCGACCCTCCCGAGGATCGGCGTGCCGGCTTCGCGATGCAGCGCCGCGTCGATGGCGAAATCCGGCACGCCGTCGGCGTCGACGTCGCCCATGCCCACCACGATCTCACCGAAGTGCCCGCGGATCGAGCTGCTGAGGAACGTCTGCAGCACGCCGCCATCGGCTCCCGAGATCACGAACGGCGGCGCCCACCTCGTTGTCCGCCAGCGGCGCGCCGACGATCAGGTCGGGAATCGCGTCGCCGTCGAAGTCGCCCGCTCGCGCGATCGAGTGGCCGAAGCTGGCGCCGCCCGGCCCGCTCACTTCGCGCAGCAACGTGTTCGCGGCGGTCGTACCGACGGCGTAATCGTCGGCGCCGTCGCGGTTCAGATCGCCAACCCATGCCAGCGCGTGGCCGACGCGCGCGATCCGGTCGTTTCCGAATCGGGTCCACAGCTCGTTTTGTGCTGCGAGCAGCGGTGGGGCGATGGTGAGCGAGGCGACTGCGAGGGCGAACGAAAGCGCGCGGACCATGGATTGGCTCCTCCGGCTTCGCGGCGGTGAAGAGTGCTGCCGCTCGTTCTCACGTAGCGCAGCGCCAGAGGGTCCGTCACCCCCGACGAAGCGACCCGCCGGAGCGTCTCGATGGCTCCGGCGGGCCGCGTGCAGCGAAAAAGGGGGCGAACCGTCGGACGTCACTCGAACGTGAGCGTCTCCAACTGGCTGTCGACCATGCCGCCGCTGAACCCGATCGCGTAGCTGCGGATCGACCAGACCGTGCCGGAGAGTCCGACCGGGATCGTGTCGCCGACCGACCGGCCGCCGCTCACATCGAGGACGGCCGCGTCGAGCGTCACGCTCACCGGCGTGCCGTTGACCTCTTCGAGCAACAGCACCGTCGCGCTGGCTGGCGGCCCGCCGCGCGTGTATGCGAAGACCTTGACGCCGGCGGCCGCGCTGTCAGGCGCGATCTGCAAATAGAAGTCGTCGAGTTCGAGCAGCGCGATCGCGCCTGCCGTGATGCCTCCGGTTCCGTCGTTCGGGGCCGCGATCGCCAGCAACGGGCCGTCGCCGCCGCCATTCTTCGCCGCGAGCCACGCCGGTGCGACCAACAGCCGCTCCGCCGCGAGCGACGGCAGCAACGGTCGCAGCAGGAGACCGGTCGCGCAATTCATCAGGTCGGCCCGATCGCGCGACACCCAGCTGCCCATCACTTCCGCAAACCCGTCGCCGTTCGCATCGTCGACCGCCACCACAGCGGTGCCGAGGTTCGCCGCATTGACGGCGCCGGTCAGCGTCCGCAGCAGGGACAACGTCTTCAGCGAATAGACCCGCAGCTCGCCCGTGTCGTTGGCACCGGCGAAGGGCACGCCCACCACGAGATCGGGGACGCCATCGGCGTCGATGTCGTCGATCGCGGCGATCGCCGTTCCGAGCCGATCGTTCGCGACCGTGCCGAGGATGTTCTTGATCTGGGTGCCGGTCTTGCCATTGATCACCGCGACGCGACCCGCCTCGGTCGCATTCTTGTTGTTCCGCGGCGCTGCCACGGCCCAGTCGCCGGTGCCGTCGTTATTGACGTCGCCAGCGAACGCCGCCGCCGAACCGTAGCGCTCGGACACGAGGTTGCCGGTCGCCGTCGCGATGGTCACACCGGTCGCGAGATCGACGATCAGAACTTCGCCGATGTCGGTCCTCGGCGTGTCGGCGAGCGGCGATCCGATCAGCAGGTGCACCGCTCCGGACGGCTGCACACCGACCACAAGGCTGGTGCCGTAGCCGATGCTGGTGCGCGCATCGGTGAACGCGCGGATCAGCGACCCATCGGCGCCCGAGTGCAGTTCGACCGCGCTGTTCGCGTTCAAGGACGCGACGACGAAGTCGCTGACGCCGTCGCCGTTCATGTCTGGCGCCAGCGCGAGCGCGCCGCCGAAGTCGCGGCCCGTACTCTGGAAGCGCTTGATCTCATGGCCGTCGCCGCCGGCGAGCACCGCGAGTTCGCGGGCGTCGACCGGCAACGTCGTTGGGGAGACGCCAGCGAGCAGCTCGGCGATGCCGTCGCCGTCGATGTCGTCGAAGAAGCAGCTGCCGCAGTTCAAAAGCGCACGGTCGTCGCGGCCGTTCTTGTCGCGCAACAATGCGGCGGTCGCCGTCGAGTAGAGCTGCGCCTTGCCGCCGCTCACGCCAAGGACGAGCGGCGGGGCGCCGACCAACAGGTCACCGACGCCGTCGGCGTCGTAGTCGGTGCCGCCAGCGAGGGAGGCTCCCGCGTCGAAGTTCTTCACGGTGATGCTGGAGAGGATCGCCTGATCGTCCGCGGCGAAGATGTCGATGGTGCCGCCGCTGACCGTTCCACCCGGCGCAAACGGCCGGCTGATCGCGAAGTCGTCGAGGCCGTCGCCGTCGAGATCGCCGACGCCGCAGCAGGACTTTCCGAGTCCGCCCTTGGAGTCGACCAACGTGAACACGCTGGCGGCGGTCGCGCTGCCCCACGCCTTGGCGCTGCCCCAGAGGCCGAAGAGCGCATCACTCGAGGCGGCGACCAGCAGGTCGGAGCGGCCATCGCCGTCGAGATCGCCGACGCTCGCCATGGAGGGGTTTTTGATCGCGTCCGACGGCGGTGTCAGCAGGTCGTTCACCAAGATCGCAAAGGTCGCACTGGAGCGGACCTTCACCCGAAGGCTGATCGTGGTCAGCCCTTCGTACTCGACCGTCGCGAGGTCGGAGAGGCCGTCGCCGTCGAAGTCGCCGGTCGCGCACACGAGCTCGCCGAGGCGGGTCGATGCCGCAAAGCCCAGAAGGCTGTGGATCACGGCGCCGGTCGCCCCGCTGCGGACCTCGATCAGGCCGAAGCCATAGGGGACGGTGCTCTTGTGGTCGGGGGCGCCGATGAGGAAATCCGCGCTGCCGTCGGCGTCGATGTCGCCGAGATTCGCGATCGAGCTGCCGTACCCGGCGTTCGGAATCCCGCCGGTGAACGTCTGTAGGACCGTGCCGCCGAGCGAGGAGACGACGTAGACGGCGCCCGAGTTCGAGATCGAGTTCACGCCGGGCGCGCCGACCAGAACGTCGTTGTGGCCGTCGCCATCGAAGTCGCCAGCGCTGGTGACCGAACTGCCGAAGCTCGCGACGTCGGCGTGGGTGATCTCGCGGATCTGGTTCCCGGTCGCTCCCGAAAAGATCCGGACGAGTCCGGAGTTGCCGCCGCCGTCGTCGACGACGGGCGCACCGACTGCGAAGTCAGGGACACCGTCGAGATTGACGTCGCCGAGCATTGCCACCGAAGTGCCGAACTTCTCGATCCGGTTGAGGCCGGCGGCATTCCAGCGTTCGTGCTGCGGGATCGGGCTTGCGGCTGCGCGGGGTGCGGTGGGAAGAGCGAACAGAATCGTCAATCCGGCGATCGTGCGGTGGGAAAGCAAGGTGGTCTCTTGGCGGATGGTGCGATCACGGGGGGGCCGATCGCGGCGCAGCACGCTACGCGATCGGACGCTCGGCGTCAGGAACTACGCCGGAATTCGGCGCGGGCGACGCGCACGTGACACGAAAAGGAGCGCCGAGGTCGCGACGAGCGAGTGGGGGGACTCGTCGCGGCCTCGGCGCCCAGTGGAACACCCGCGCGGGGAGGCGCGGGCGCGAGGAGCCGGCCAGGTTTCGGCCCTCGCAATACTTCGAGCAACTTCGCGCACGCGGGCTTCGCAACTTCGCGTCGCGGCAAGGAAGGGGATCGTCAGCGGAACGACGCCGGTGAAGTGTCGGTGAAGTGCGCGCGACCGGAAGGTCGTTCCCGCGCCGCGGGGATCAGCGGGTGTAGCGGTCGATCACCCGCTCAATGGCGCGCTCGCAGACCGGACAGAAAGCGGTCGGATTGCGGGTGAACATGATGCAATCGACGCTCGGGCGGAGCAGGCGAGTCGCTTCGTAGCCGGCGCCGCGGAACGCGCCAACCTTGCCGTACCACGGCTCGCTCGCGAGCTGCTTGCCGCCCGACGCCTTGATCTCGCGCATCAATGCTTCGTTGGTCGCGTCGTCGGCGTTGGCGGCGAGCGCCTCGGCGCGACGCTTTTGATAGGCGAGGTCGAGCGCGTCGAATGCGGCTTGGTCCCACGGCGTCGGCAGAGGCGTGCCGGAACTGACCAGGTCGCGCCACTTGAGCTGCGCCGGATCGAGCAGCGCGGTGATGTTCGGCTCCCACGGCTCGCAGCCGGCCGGCGTGAACTCCTCGTAGGCGACCTGCGAGCTGTAGTACTCGTCGGCGAGGCCGCCGAAGCTGTGGCCGAACTCGTGCACGAAGACGTAGGCCGCGACGTCGGTGTCGGCCGCGCAGGTGGCCCAGAGGTTGTAGATGCCGCCGCCGCCGTACTTGCTGGTGTTGGCCAGCAGGATCAGCGCGTCGTAGGGCGCCTGCGCCGCGAGTTCGCGCAGTTCGCGGTTGGCGAAGGTGAGCATGTAGCGGTCGCTGTCGAAGGCGTTGAACTGCAGCCGCATCGGCGTGTCGACGAAGGTCGCGCGCCGCGGATCGGTCACGCCCGGCTGCGGCGACGGCGCCATGATCGCGCGCACGTTCCAGTCGGCGCGGCGGCGCTTGAACGGCTCGGTCGCGAACAGCGAGCCGATCAGCCGGTGGACGTCGTCGATGAACGCGTCGCGCTGCTTGCCGGTCCAGCCGTCGCCGATGATCAGCAGGTCGACCTTGTCGGCGCTCGGTCCCCTGACGTCGATCGGCATCACCCCGCCGCGCGGCGTGATCGGCGAGCGGTCGACGAAACGGCTGGCGGGGTCGCAGTCGCCGCGCCAGAGCTCGCGCCACGACAGGTCGTCGGCCCGCTTTTCGATCGCGAGGACCACCGGCGCCTTCGGTTCCGGGAAGCGCGCCGACTCATGGAACGCGCGCCACTGCCGCTTCGCCTCGCCGGTCGTCTCCCATTCGCCGTAGATGCTGCAGAAGCCCGCGCAAAAGAGCGTCTCGCCGCCCGCCGCGTCGCGCATGACGAAGCGATACTTGCCGAAGTCGAGCGCGTCCACCAGCTGCGTGCGCGACCCCGCCCACTCGCCTTCGAGCCGGAAGCCGTCGGGTGCGATCTGCTCTTGGGTCGCATCGCCGCAGTGGTGGTAGTCGAAGCGCAGCGTCTTGCCGGTGAAGCGGGTGTTGAAGTCAGAGGAGAGATCGGTCCCGTCGGCAGCGACGGCCAGGAACGCGGCGATCACGGCAGGCAGCATCAACGGCTCCTTTGTTTTCGTTCCCGCCTTCGTTCGCAGTGCCCGAAGCGCGGCCACTTATAAGGCTGCGATGACGCACGTACTTCCAGCCGCGACCGCCACGGAACCGGTCCGCTGTCCCCACTTTGGTCCTTGCGGCGGTTGCACGTCGCTCGACATCCCCTACGCCGACGAACTGCGGGCGAAAGAGGAGAAGCTGAAGACCGCGTTCTCCCGCCACGCGGAACTGGAGCGCGCGCCGTTCCTGCCGATCATCGGGGCGCAGGAGCCGCTGCTCTATCGCAACTCGATCAAGGTGCCGTTCGGCTGGTCGAAGAGCGGCCCGGTCGCCGGCTTCTTCGAGCGCCGCAGCCACCACATCGTCGACCTCGAGACCTGCCTCATCCAGCACCCGAAGTTGACCGAGGTGCTGCTGGCCACGAAGGCGATCGTCGCCGAGCTGAAGATCGCGATCCACGACGCGCGCACCGGTCGCGGGATGCTGCGCCATCTGGTCGCGCGCATCGGCGAAGGGACCGGCGAGATGTTGGCCGGCATCGTGGTGCAGGCGAAGGGCTACGGCAAGATTCGCGGCCTCGCCGACAAGTTGCTCGAACGACTCGGCGGCGCGGGCCTCGTCGGCGTGGTGCAGAACATCCATTCCGACGACGAGGACCATGCGATCCTCGGCGATGAGACCATCCCGCTGGCCGGTCGCGCCTGGATCAACGAGGTGAGCGACGGCTTGAAGCTGCGCACATCGCTGCAGACGTTCATGCAGGTGAACTCGGCGCAGGCGCTGCTGCTCTACGCCGAGGTGATGTGGATGCTCGCCGACGGCACCGCGATGCCGGGCAAGGAGCCGCTCGCCGAGCAGCGGATCGTCGATCTCTTCTGCGGCGTCGGACCGATCGCGCTGCGGGCCGCGCGCGCGGGCGCGCATGTCGCCGGCATTGAATACAGCGCCGATGCGGTCAAGTCGGCGCGCTGGGCCGCGCGCGCGAATGGGCTCTCCGAGCGGGCGCTGTTCCACGCGGGTGATGCAGCGCAGCAGCTCGAGAAACTGTCGGAAGCCGGGCCGATCGACGCCATCGTGGTCGATCCTCCGCGCCGCGGCCTTTCCGATCGGCTGATCAAGGCGCTGCTCAACAGCCCGGCGCGCCGCCTCGTCTACATCTCCTGCGATCCGTTCACCTTTGCGCGTGATCTGGCGTTGCTGAAGCCGGGCTTCGCGCTCGGCGCGGTGCGCGGGGTCGACCTCTTCCCGCGCACGCTCCATCTGGAAGCGATCGCGCTGCTGCGGCGCACGTGAGCGACGGGACGGCCGGTCGCGCCGATCTGGTGGTCGTGGGCGCTGGGCCGGCGGGCATCACCGCGGCGCTGGCGGCGGCGAAGCGCGGGCGACGCGTGACGCTGCTCGAAAAGGCCGCGCGCCCCGGCGTGAAGATCCTGATCAGCGGCGGCAACCGCTGCAACCTCACGCACGACTGCGAAGCCGCGGAGATCGCGAAAGCGTACGGGCGTGCCGGCGGCCGTTTCCTCGGCCACGCGCTGCGCGAGCTCGGGCCGCGCGAACTGCGCGCGTGGGTCGAGTCGCTCGGCGTCGCGACGAAAGTCGAACCCGGTGGCAAGGTCTTTCCGGTCTCCGATCGCGCGGTCGAAGTGCGCGACGCGCTGGAGGCGGAGCTGACGCATGCGGGCGTCGAGTTCGTCGGCAGCGCGGCGGTCGAAGCGGTGGAGCGCGAGGGCGAGACGTTCGTGGTCGTGACCGCCGATCGCGAGCTGCGCGCGCCGCGGTTAGTGCTGGCAGTCGGCGGGCGCAGCTACCCGAAGGTCGGGACGACGGGCGACGGCTATGCATTCGCGCGCGCGCTCGGTCACACCGTCACGACGACCGCGCCCGCGCTGGTGCCGCTGGTCACGACGACCACTTGGGTGCGCGAGCTGTCGGGCGTGACGCTCGAAGATGTGGTGATGACGCTGTCGGCGCCGGCAAATACGGGCGCGAAGCGGCCGATCACGCAGCGCGGCGCGCTCCTGTTCACCCACTTTGGTCTCTCTGGCCCCGCGCCGATGAACCTCGGTGGCAGCGTCGCCGAGCAGTTGGTCGGCAGCGTCGCCAGCGTCACGATCGCGATCAACTTCCTGCCGACGACTGAACGCAAGGAGCTCGACGCCCGTTTCGTCACCGCGATGAAGGACGCCGATCCACGCCTCGTGCGCACCGCCGTCACCGAACTCCTGCCGCGCCGCGTCGCCGAAATGCTCTGCGAGCAGGCGAACCTCGCGCCCAATCTGCTGCTCGCGCAGTTCGGCGCCGCCGCGCGCGCGCGCCTGCTCGACGCTCTATTCGCGACTCGTCTTTCGATCGCCGGCACCCGCGGCTTCGACTTCGCCGAAGTGACCCGCGGCGGCGTCCCGCTCGACGAAGTCGACCCCGCCACGCTGCAATCGCGCCGCGTCCCCGGCCTCTACCTCGCCGGCGAGTTGCTCGATTTGGATGGTCCGATCGGCGGCTACAACTTCACCGCCGCATTCGCGACCGGCGCGCTGGCGGGACGCTGTGCGGCGGAGGCGTGAGGACGCTTGCACCACGGGTGATCGTGCGCGAGGCTCGACGCGATGCGCTGCCCGGAATGTAGTTCACTGCTGGGGTCGGAGGCGTGGTTCGGCGACGCTTCGTTCACCTGTGCCAAGTGTGGCGGGCGCGCGGTCTTGGTCAAGGCACTGCAGCGCATGGCACAACCGGAGTTCTTCGCCGCGTTGTTGAGTGCGGTCGCGGAGAGCGTTGCCACCCGCGCGATCGACTGTCCCGCATGCCGCCGGATGGCGCGGCGCATCGCGGTGACGACGGGCGCGCTTCGAGTCGAACTCGAGATCTGTCGCTGGTGCCGGCTGGTCTGGTTCGATCCGCGCGAGATCGCGCAGGTGCCGACTCGACCGCGCGTGGCGCGCGATGACGACGCAGTGACGGCGGCGCGACGCGCGCTCCTCGTCGAGCAGGTGCGCAACAACTTCGCGCGTTCGCGCGAGGCGGAACGCCGTCGACCTCGACGGCCTCCCAGTCCACAAGCAAGTGCTGGCGTTCTTCGGGCTGCCGGTCGGGGCGTATTCCAGTTTCGAAGGAGGGCGAGGGCCGCCGCTTTTGACCTGGAGTGTTGCCGGTGCGCTGGTGCTGGCTTGGTTGCTGGCGCTGCGCGATCCGGAGTCGGCGGTGCAGCGCTTCGGCTTCGTGCCGGACGCGGCGTTCCGCGCGCTCGGTCTCACGGCCTTCAGCGCCTTCTTCGTGCATGCCGGATTCTGGCACCTGCTCGGGAACGTGTGGCTGCTGCTGCTCACTGGCGATGACCTCGAACAGCGCTTCGGCCGAGTGCGCCTTGCATTCCTGCTGGCGGCGGCGACCGCGACGGGCCATGCGTTCCACGCGGCGATCGATCCACGCGGCGACCTCCCGTGCATCGGCGCCAGCGGCGGAGTCTCGGGGCTGCTCGTTTGCTACGTGCTCTGCTGGCCGACGCGAGCCATCGTCTTCCGGCCGCCGAGGCTGATCCAGATGTTCCGTTGGTTCGACACCGGCAGTTTCTGGCGCAGCCAGTTCATGGCGCTGCCGGCTTGGACCCTGTTCTTGCTTTGGATGGTGCTGCAGTTGTTGCTCGGTGGGTTGCAAGCGCTCGGCGACGGCTCGATCTCCGCATGGGCCCACTTCGGCGGCGCGGCCATCGGAATCGCCTGCTTCGCCTTTTGGCGCGCAATCGATCGCGCGCCCGTCAGCTGAGTCGAGCGAGCAGCGCCGGCAGCGCCTGCTCCACGCGTAGGAGGCGCGGTCCGAGGGCGACGGGCAAGAAACCGTGCTGCTCGAATAGCGCGATCTCCTCGGCGATGAATCCGCCTTCGGGGCCGAGCGCCAGGGTGATCGGGCCGGCGACGGCGCGCGGGCACTCCGCGGCGGCGGTGGGATGGGCGATCAGGCGCGTCGAATCGGCGGCGATCGGGTCGAGTCGTTCGCGCGCGAACGGGACCAGCAGGCGCTCGATCGTGACTTCGGGGGCGATGGTGTCGCCGCCCTGTTCGAGGCCGAGGCGGAACTGCTCCGCGATCGCTTCAGGTTCGAGCTGCGGGCTCTTCCAGTAGCTCTTGTCGACGCGCCACGAGTTCATCAGCACCACGCGCGCGACGCCCATCGTCGCCACCGTCTGCAGCACGCGACGCAGGGTCTTCGGCCGCGGCAGCGCGAGCAGCAGAACCACGGCGAGCTTCGGTGGCGGCGCGTGGTCGAGCTCGACTTCGAGGGTCGCCGATTCGGCGTCGATCGCTGCTACGACGCCGCGGCCAACGGCGCCGCCGAGCTCGCCGACGCAGAGCTCGCGCCCCGATTCCGCGCGATGGACGGTGCGCAGATGTTCGAAGCGTCGCCCGCGCAGCACGACGCGCCAGCGGCCGCGCCGGCCGGGCGTTCCGCCGCCGTCGCCGCCACCGGCTTCATCGCCAGTTCCGCCACTGCCAATGCGCGCGACAAAATCGCCGGCTTCGAGGACGACGAGGTTCATCGGCTCAGCGTGCGCCCACGTGCAATCGCAGCGACTTCACGGCGGCTGTCGTCACATTCGCGGCGGCCGCGGCTGGCTCCGGCGCCGGCAGGATCAGCTCGATCAACCGGCCGTATTCGTCGTCCGGAAGCTGCTCGCCGCTGCTGCCCTGCACGGTGCCGTCGAGCGTGCCGCCGAGCGCGCGCACCAGCGCGGGGATCGTGTTGCTGTGGCCGGCGACGACGGCGATCGAACCGGCGGGGAGCCCACGCACCTGCGTGACGAGTTCGGCGGGTTTCGCCGCGCCGATGGCCGCGATCTCGATGCCGACGCGCGCCGACAACGGCGCGAGCGTCTGCTGCGTGCGCACGAACTCGCTGGCGAACAGATGGGTCACGCCGGCGCCGCCGAGCAGGTCGGCGAGCGCCGACGCGCGCGCCGAGCCGGCATCCGTCAGAGGGGGGTCCTTCGGCGGCGCGGGCGCCTTCTCCGCATGGCGGAGCAGGAACACGATGACCGGTTGCAGCGGCACGGACGCTGCCGTGCGTGACGGGATCGAGTGGGCAGCTGCCAGTAGCAGCGCTCCGGCTGCGACGGCGAGCAGAAAACAGTTCACGATGCGCATCGCAGCTCCTCGGTTCGGATCCGCACGCGGAGGCGCGCAGGGCCGCCAAGCATTGCCCGTTTCCGGGGTGAGGGCTAGAACGCGCCCTTCGTCTTGCTCTAGGCGTGGCTCGTCTGGACCTCCAGACGAACCGCGTTCATCATTCCGAGGACGTCTCTGATGCACGCCTCGTTTGGTCTCCTGGTCGCGGCGTTCGCCACGACTGCCGTCGCGACCGTCGCCGTTCCTGCCGCAGCGCAGGGTGGACCCGCGCCCGCGATCCAGCTGCTGGGAAAGCGCAGCACGGCCATCGTGACCTACGAGGTGGGCGACACGCTCGCCGTGCAGGTCGACGGCATGGTGCCGCGCATGGTGTACGACCTGCAACTCGTCGATGACCTCGGCGCGCAGCTCGGCCTCGCCCGCGCGACCGCCAACCTCGACGGCGTGATCGAGCCCGAAGTGCTCTGGTGGGAATCGGGAGTGACGGGGCTGGATCCCGATGGCCGCGGCAATGGCGGCTGGGGATTCGCCGACTTCGCGACAGCGGAGAGCTACCTCGCCGGCAGCACGCCCGGCGGCCGGACCTTGACGGTCGAGGTACGTCAGGCCGACCCGCTCAACTTCGGCGCCGGTCGCTTGATCACGTCGCTCGCGGTGCCGCGCTTGGCGCAGCGCCAGTCGCCGAACTTCTGGTTCAGCGATCGTCTTGGCAACTACCGCACCAGCTTCGAGTCGCAGGCGCAGGACATCTGGGTTTCAGCCGACCATCTGCCTGCGGGCGCCATCGTCGACCTGTTCTTGGTCGGTGATCGCAGCGATTGGCAGGACGGCGACGACGTCATCGACGTGACCGGTGCACAAGGCAGCGCGCAGAAGGAGCGCATCGTGCTGGCGCCAGGCGCGACCAGCTTCTCCGCGCGCGTCTGGCCGACGGTGCTGCAACGCACCGGCGCCTTCGATCTGGTCGCCCGCATCAACGACCCGCGCACGGGCGCGACCACAACGCTGCGCTCGACCGACGCGCTGTTCCACGGCTACGAAGTCGGCCTCGTGATCGAGAAGCCGGCGCCGGCTTTGGTCCCGCTCGCGACCGGCGACATCGAGGCGAATCTTGCCGGGCGTCGCACGGTCGGCAGCAAGTTCCCGACCTTCCGCCGCCAAGACGTCTTCATCCGCCACAACTCGGTCTACGTGAACCTCGATCCCTCCGAGATCCCGCCCGACCACCCCAAGTCGAAGCTCGCGATGATCTACGTCATGCCGTCGCGCGACGCGGCGGGCTGGTCGGCACAGCCGAAGCTCTTCGACGTGACCGAGGGGATCGAGGTCAGGTCGCTGAAACCCGGCACGGTCGCAGCCGGGATCCTGCTGGCTTGGACCGATCCCGACCCGGTCGGAGACGGCCTCGAGTTCGATGTCGTCCTCGACTTCCGCGACTCGCTGCGGCTCAGTCCGCCTGGCGCCGGCGCGCCCGGCAGCCCGCCGCCCTCATTGCCGCCGACCAACTCGCTCTTCGATGGCGAGTACACCCCTGGCTTCGACATCATCGACTCGCTCGACGGCAAGGCGCTGGTCGTCGTGAGTGATCCGGCCGGTCTCGGGCCCTTCCCGGTCGGCCGCACCGACTACGACTTCATCGACGCCTACGACATCCCGTACGGGCAGTACCAGGACCAGAACGTCGACGTCCGCGCCGTCGTCGCCTATCCCGGCGCGACCGCCGGCAGCAACGTGGCGGTCTACGGGACGACCCGACGCTTTCCGGTCGTGCTCATCCTGCACGGAAACCACAACGTCTGCATGAGCGGTGCCTGCACCTGCAGCAGCGGCCGGATCCCGAACCACAAGGGCTACGACTACCTGCTCGATCTGTGGGCGAGCCACGGCTTCATCGCGATCTCGATCGACGCATATGACATCACCGCTTGCCCGACCGATCGCTTCATCGAGCGTGGCGCGCTGATGCTGGAGCACCTGCGTTACTGGACCGATTGGGACAACCCGGCGGTGCCCGATGCCACGTACGGCGGTCGCTTCTACGATCGCCTCGACTTGAACCACGTCGGTTTCGCCGGTCACTCGCGCGGTGGCGAGGGCGTGGCGGCGGCGGTGCAGATCAACCAGGATCTCGCGCTCGGCTACAACATCGCGGCGGCGATCCTGATCGCGCCGACTGACTACAACTGGAGCACGCCGCCGGGTGGCGGGCCGGTGGTGTTCGTGATGGACGACACGCCGACCTTCAACATCATGGGGTCGAGCGACGGCGACGTGATCGACAACGACGGCGCGCAGCTCTACGACCGCGCTGCGCCTTCAGGCCATCGGGCCACCAAGTCGCAGGCCTTCGTCTACGGCGCCGACCACAACAGCTGGAACACCGTCTGGATCGATCCGGCTTGGAACGGTGGCTCCGACGGCGTCGGCGGCGGGCGGATCACGGCGCAGCAACAGCAGGACACTGGCCGGGTCTACATGACCTCGTGGTGGATGGCGTGGCTGCAGGGTCGCCGCGAGATGCTGGCGTTCCATCGCGACACCATTCAGTCGCCGCTGCTGCCTGCCGTCGAGACCCATTGGAACTACGAACCGGGCGAGCGGCTCGACGTCGACGACTTCGAGCAGACGCCCGCCGACGTCTTCACCAACTCGCTCGGCGGCGCGGTGACGGTTGCCCCGACCCCGCTCACGTTCATCGAGAGCGGCTTCCGGCCGGGCAACTACAACGGCAGCTTCAAGCACGACACGAGCGGGATGATCGTCGGTTGGAACCAGGTCACGACCTACGAATCGGCGATCCCGGTCGCGTGGCAGGACGTCTCCGGCTACGCCTTCATCTCCGTGCGCACGGCGCAGATCTGGGACAGCAAGGTTCTCAATCCCGGCGGCAGCCAGAACTTCACGGTCGAACTCGAGGACGCCAATGGCGTGCGCCAGCGTCTCGGGGTCGAGGCCAGGGCGTTCACGACCATTCCGCTCGGTTACTCCCACCCGTGGACCGGCCGCAAGAGCATGCTGAACTCGGTGATGGTCCCGCTGCGTGCGTTCACGCAGGAGAACTCGGGGCTCGACCTGACCAAGATCAGCAAGGTGGTGTTCGACTTCTCCAACACCGGCCTGTTGGCGTTCGACAACGTGCAGTTCACGAAGTGACGACGAGGAACCCGCGATGAACTTCCGCCTTCGCCCGCTCGCCGCTGCCTCCACAGTTGTCGTCGCCGTCCTCGCGATCGCTCCGGCGTTCGCGATCGCTCCGGCGTTCAAGCAGGACGTCCCGGCGCCGCCGCCGTCGATCGAGTACGGCCGCCTCACCGTGACCGGTTACGAGCTGCGCGAGGCGCGCTTCAGCCCGCCGTGGCGCACCGTGACGGACGGCACGGAGACGCTCCATCGCGGCGGCTGGCACGTGGTACTCCATGGCACCCGCTTTCCGGTCCGCGCGCTCGACCCGATTCTCTGGATCGGCGATGTTGCGGTGCGCAACTATGAACGCGAGGCGCACGCCGACAGTGAGTCGCTCAAGTTCTGCGTGATCGATCCGACATTGCTGCGCGCCGAGCGCGAGCTGACGCTGATCTACGGCACCGACGAGCGGACGCGGACGCGCCTGCTCGAGCGGCTCGATCCGGAGCAGTTGCAGAAGCTCCCGGACGCCGATCGCGCTGATTTGAAGCTGCCCGAACTCGAGGGCGTGACTCTGCAGGCGGTCGGCAGTGATGGGAGGGTCGCCGGAAGCGGCCGGATCGCGGGTGGCCGGGTCGCGCTCGCGGCACGGCAGGGTGATGGCCGACTGACCCCGCTGCTGCGCGAGGTGGCCTTCGACAAGGACGGCCGCTTCCTGGTCGAGACCGGCCCGCTGCCGGCGGGGACGACGCACGTCGTCGCGCTGCTGATCGCAGGCGGTGAGGTCGCGGCAGGAGTCGAGCTCGCCAAGCTGCCGAAGGGGATGGAGCTGCTCGACAGCAAGCCCGTCCGCCGGAAGTGATGGCGAGCGGTCGCGTCGCGTAGCCTTCGGCAAGAGGGGCGACGACGATGGCGACCGCAGGCGACGATTCGAAGGCAGGCGCGAAGACAGGCGCGAAGGTAGGCGCGAAGGCCGGCAAGAACGCGGCGGGGGGCTACAGCGAGCTGCTGCCGGGTCTGGTCACGATCCAGCAGCACATCATCTCGAACCAGCGGCGCCACTCCGAGGCGACCGGCGAGTTCTCCTTCCTGCTGTCGGGCATCACGATCGCCACCAAGGTGCTGGCGTCGAAGGTGCGCAAGGCCGGGCTGGTCGACATCTTCGGATCGACCGGCGACCAGAACGTGCAGGGCGAGACGGTCCAGAAGCTCGACCGCATCGCCAACGACCTGCTGATGCACTGCATCGGCTACCGCCGCAGCGTCGGCGCGCTGGCGAGCGAGGAGAACGAGACGGTCGTCGACCTGACCGAGACCGGGCGCACCGGCAAGTACCTCGTGCTGTTCGATCCGCTCGACGGCTCGTCCAACATCGACGTCAACATCCCGACCGGGACGATCTTCTCGATCCTGGTGCGGCCCGACCGCAGCGAGTGGGCCGAAGGCGGCGACGTGCAGACCGAGATCCTGCAGGCGGGCGCCAAGCAGGTCGCGGCCGGCTACGTGCTCTACAGCGGCGCGACGACGCTGGTCTACACGACTGGCAACGGCGTGCACCAGTTCGTGCTCGATCCCGAAATCGGCGCCTACGTCCTGGTGCAGGAGCGCTTGAAGGTCCCCGATCGCAAGAGGATCTACTCGGTCAATGAGGCCAACTCCGGCTCCTTCCCGAAGGAGGCGCAGGAGTACCTCGCGTGGACCAAGACTCCGGAGGCCGGTTACAGCTCGCGCTACGTCGGCAGCTTCGTCGCCGACTTCCATCGCATCCTGATGCAGGGCGGCGTCTTCCTCTATCCGGCGACCGCCAAGGCGCCGGGAGGCAAGCTGCGGCTCATGTACGAAGCCAACCCGATGGCCTTGCTGATCGAGCAGGCGGGCGGCAGCGCGATCGACGGTGCGACGCGCATCCTCGACAAGACGCCGAAGAAGCTGCACGAACGCACGCCGCTGTACATCGGCAGCAAGGGCGAAGTCGCGATCATCGAGGGCTTTCTGAAGGGGCGCGGGCCGCCGACGGCGTGATGGCGGGCGCGGGCGGTGGTGGCGATTGCGGCGGTGGCGATCGCAGTGGCCGCGATCGCGGCGTTCGAGCACGAGATTCCAACCGCAAGGCGACGCCGCACCTCCCTCGCGCCTTTGCCGGGAGCCGTTCGATGTCGATCCGATCCTTTGCCAGCGCCATCGCTGCCATGTTTGTGCTCGCCGCGCCGGCGTGCCAGCTAAGGCCGCGCGCCCACCTCGGCCCATTGGTCGCGCAGCACCACGAGATCGCTGCAGATGGGGCGCAGGCCGCAGAAATCGCGCTGTCGTTCTACGGTGGCAAGGTCGACCTGAAGGCTGGCGGCGACGCGCTCGTGCAGATCGATTCGCGCGACAACATCAAGGAGTTAGCGACGCGGGTCGAGGCGGAGCGCGAAGGGCGCCACATCGACGTGCGCGGGTGGCTGCACTCCGACGCGCGGCTCAACTTCTTCGATGACGCGGAGTCGGTGAACGAGTGGGCGGTGCGCCTTGGCGGGACGGTGCCCGTGGCGCTCGATCTCGAACTCGCGATGCATGACGGGAGCGTCGATCTCGGCGGTGTGCCGCTGCGCCGCGCCAGCGTGTCTCTCGGGATGTGCTCCAGCACGCTCGAGTTCACTCGCCCGAATCCGATCGAAATGGAGCGGCTTGCCATCGAGGCCGGCGCGGGTGATTTCAAGTTCCGCGGGATCGGGCACGCGCGCGCCAGCACGATCGATTTCGACCTGTCGTGCGGAGAATTCGTGGTCGATCTGTCGGGCGATTGGGAGCGCGTCGCGCTGCTTCGAGTCGAGGGCGGTGCGTGCAGTATCGAGATCCGCGTCCCGCGCGGGCTGACCGTGCGCATCGATGGCCGCGAGACGACCTTCGCGGAAGTCGACGTCGACGGCGTGCCAGAAGACGGCGAGCGGTGCTGGGCCGACGCGCTCGCCGGCGGTGAGTCAGCGCAGCTCGTCGTCGAGCTCGACGTCCAATTCGGCAGCGTCACCGTCCTCCGCGACTGACCGGCCGAGCGGTGACGAAACCGACATTCTGATCCAGACACAGAACGTCGGTTTCGTCACCGGTCAGTCAGGTCGTCCGACACCTCGTCGGTCAGATGGTCGGTCAGATGGTCGACGTCGAGGCGGGCCCGCTCGGCGGCGCTGATCGGAGGGCGGCGCGGATCGACGCCCTGGCCGAACGCGGCCGGAGCATCGGCGCGCGTCCGCTTTCGGCGGCGGAACAGCTCGACCAGCGGCACAACCGCGCGGTCCCAGAGGCGTTGCAGCGCGGAGCGGCGCGGAAGGAGTCGATCGCCCGGGATCGCGTTCGGAATCTCGGGCGGGTAGCCCATCGTCAGCTCCCCGTTCGCGCGCGATTCAACGACCCATTCCCCTGCCGCCGTCGAACAGCGCCACGAGCTCGCGCGGGTGGGCGATGAGCCAGCGCGCGCCGCTTCGCTCGAGCTCCGCCCGCTGGCGGAAGCCCCACAGGACGCCGACCGCCGCGAATCCGGCCCGTCGCGCGGTCTCCATGTCGGTCGCCGTGTCGCCGATGTAGAGCACTTCGTCGGGCGTCGATCCCAGTTCGAGCGCGACCGCCAGCGCCGCCGTCGGATCAGGCTTCGGCGGGCAGCCGTCGCGCTGGCCGCGAATCGCGCGAAAGCGTCCTGCGATCCCGAGACCCTCGACGGTCGCGATCGTCAACGCGTCGGGCTTGTTCGACAGCACGCCGAGCGCGGCGCCGCGCTGCGACAACTGCGCCAAAGCCTCGCCGATCCCGTCGTAGAGCCGGGCGCCGTCGAGCACGTGCGTCGCGTAACGCGTTCGCATCACTGAAAGCAGCCGCTCGTGCAACTCCGGTTCCCGCGCGAGGCGCTCCGCTGGCAGCACGCGTTGCGCCAGCAGCCGGATACCGTCGCCGACAAAGTCGTTGAACGCTGCGAGCGGATGCTGCGGCAGGCCGAGCTCGCGCAGCGCGAAGTTGGCGATCCCCGCGATCGTGGCCAGCGTGTCGGCGAGCGTGCCGTCGAGATCGAAGATCGCCGCGCGGAATGGACGGTCGCTCGCGCCCATCAGAAGTCGCGCGCGCCGATCGACGCACGCGGCTCGAACGCCGGATCGCGCTCGACGCGCAGCGGCGCACTGTCGGTCTCGCCGCCCGCCGCGAGAGAGACGAGGTAGTCGCCCGGCTGCAGCCGCCCGTCGCGCAGCGCTGGCATTCCCGGCACGTTCAGATCGAGCGCAAGGTTCCAGCGCACCGCGTGCAGACCGACGCCGCCCGCCCCGTTCAGCGTCGCGATCGTCGTCCCGCTCACGTTCTTCACCGCCAGCACGACCGCGTCGACGGCGTCACCCGCGCCGGGTCCGAGCCAGTACCAGAGCTCGACCCCGTCGTAGGGGTTCTCGCCCTGGAAACGCGGCGCCGAGTAGGAGCTCGAGCCGGCCAGCCGCGGCGCCAACGCCACGGTCCGCGGCACCAGCAGTTCGACCTGCTTCGCCAGAGTCTCGTGCGTCAACTGCTCCACCGCCGCAATGTCGGCGATCCAGATCCCGCGCCCGTGCGTGGCGGCGATCAGCTCCGGCTCGCGCGGATGGATCACCAAGTCGAACAGCGGCACCGTCGGCAGGTTGCCGTCGAACGCCACGAATCGATCACCATCGTCGAGCGAGACGTGGCACCCGCGCGAGCTGCCCGCGAACAACACGCCCCTCTTGCGCGGCGACTCGGCGAGCGCGTGCAGGTTGTCGGCCGGCAGTCCGTCGCGCAGCCGCACGAAGGTCGCGCCGAAGTCGCGGCTGCGAAACAGCCACGGTTCCTGGTCGTCGCTGCGCCGCCCGTCCAGCACCACGAAAAGCGTCTCGCGCTCATGTTGGGAGAACAGCAGGTCGGCGACGTAGCGCGGGCCGGGCAGGTCGGGGAGCCGCTCGATCAGGCTCTCCCAAGTCCGGCCGCCATCGCGCGTCAGCCAGAGCGCACCGTCGTCGGTGCCGCACGCCACCACCTCGGCGACCAGCGGCGACTCGGCGATGGCGCTCAAGCTGCCGCGCGGCGTGCGGGCGAGGTCGGGGCTCACCGTCGTCCAGGTGTCGCCGCGATTGACCGACTGGCAGAGGAACTCGCCGCCGCACCAGAGCGTGCGCCCGTTGTGCGGCGAGATCACGATCGGAGTGCTCCAGCAGAAGCGCTGTCCCGGCGGCCGGATGTCGGCGCGCGTTCCGGTCGACAGATCCATCCGCGCCAGCGCGCCGTTCTGGCTCTCCGAATAGACGATCGCCGGATCATCGGGATCGATCGCGCAGTGGAAGCCGTCGCCGCCGTTGATGTACTGCCACGCGTCGATCGGGATGCCGCCACGCCGCAGCGATGCGCTCGGTCCCGCCCAGCTGCCGTTGTCCTGCAGTCCGCCCGCGATGCGGTAGGGGCGGTCCATCCCGACCGCGACGCCGTAGAACTGCGCGAGCGGCAGCTTGTCGAGCAGTTCCCACGTCGTGCCGCGGTCCCAGGTGACGTAGAGCCCGCCGTCATTGCCGAGCAGCAGGTGGTCGGAATCGCGCGGGTCGATCCAGAGCGCGTGGTGGTCGGGATGGGCGACGCGGGCGCCCTGCGCGTCGAACGTCGTGCCGCCGTCGTTCGATTGATGCAACGAGATCCCGAGCACGAACAGCAGGCTCGCGTCGCGCGGATCGACGCGGATCTGCGAGTAGTAGAAAGGCCGCGGATTCAGGCTGTTGACGCGCTGCCAGGTGGCGCCGCGATCGTCGCTGCGGAAGACGCCACCGGTCTCCACGCCGTGGTCGCCTTGCCGTGACTGCGCGTTGGCGGTCTGGCCGCCTTGCTCGCCGCCGAAGTCGCCGGCGGGTCCGGGCCGCCGCCCGAACTTGACGCGAATCGTGATCTCGGTGCCCTCGCGCAGCAGCGTGAGTTCGCACTCCTCGCTGGCGAGGTGCTGGTCGAGCGCGAGGCGCAGCTCCTCGAACGTGCGGATCGGCGCGGCGGCGATGCGGGCGACGCGGTCGCCTTTCAGAATCCCGGCGCTGGCCGCCGGTCCACCGGACAGCGCCTCGGAGACGAGGTAGCCGGCGTCGCTCGCCTCACCGCGCACGCCGAGCCACGCCGGCCCGCCCTCTTCGGTCGTCTGTCCGGGCGCCTTGCGGCCGGTCAGCTCGGTCTGCACCACGGCGAAGACGATGCGCGAGTCGGCGGCGAAGAGATCGAGTCCGACGCGCCCGAGCGGCACGGTCGGCAGGCCCGCGGTCGAGCGAACGAACGTCTCGCCGCCATCGGTCGAGCGCCAGATCCCCGAACCGGGTCCGGTCTGCACCACCGGATCGCCGCCGTCGAACGCGTCGCGGCGCCGTTGCCAGGTCGCCGCGTGCACGATCGCCGGCTCCTGCGGGTCGATGGCGACGTCGATGCAGCCGCTCTGATCGTCGACGAAGAGGACGTTCTTCCAGGTCGCGCCGCCGTCGTCGGTGCGGTAGAGGCCGCGCTCCGCGTTTGATCCCCAGGTGTGGCCGACAGCTGCGACGAAGACGGTGTCGGGGCGGGTCGGGTGGATCGCGATGCGACCGATGTGGCGGGTGTCAGCGAGACCCACCGGCTGGAACGTCTTGCCGCCGTCGATCGATTTCCAGGCGCCGGCGCCGGGGATCACCGAATTGCGCGGATTGGCTTCGCCAGTGCCGATCCAGACGATCGCCGAATCGGAGGGTGCGATGGCGATGTCGCCGATCGACGCGGTCGGCCCGGTCTCGAACACCGGCGTGAAGGTGGTGCCGTGGTTGTCGGTGCGCCAGACGCCGCCGCTTGCCGCCGCGACGAAGAAGGTGCTGGGGCGACGCGGGTCGACGGCGAGGTCGCTGATGCGCCCGCCCATGTTCACTGGCCCGAGCGAGCGCCAGCGCACCTCGTCGAGCAGGTGATCGGACCACGCCGCAGGCAGCACTGCCGGAGCTGCCGGCGAAGGGGTCGCTGCCGGCGCGTCGGTTGCAGGTGCCGCAGCGGTGGGCGACTCGACCGACTCCTGAGTCGGCGCCGGAACTGGGGCGACGACCTGTGCCAGCAGAGTCGACCACGCGGCAGCAAGCGACAGCAACATCGCGCTCTCCTCGTCTCGGCCCTGATCGTCGCGGTCCGGACGCGGCCCATCGGCAGATTACGTGGGAGCTATCGTCGCGCGCCATGAGCCGACGGATAGTCCTCGCAATCGTGTTGCTGGCCGCGGCCGAGATCGGTGCGCGGATCGCGCTGCCGGCGACCGTCGTGAACCCCGATGCGGCGCGCGGCGCCGATCAAGACGCGCTCTGTCAGACCGCCACCTGGCGCACCGACAGCGAGGCGCAGCGCGGCGGCGCCGGTGCACGAGCCACGATCCCATCCGCGCATCCATTGCTGCTGGTCGGTGGGGCGTTCACTGCCGGAGCCGGTCTGCGACTCGAAGAGCGCTTCCCCGAGCAGCTGGCGCCGCACGCCCTCGCCGGCGGCTTCAGCGAGGTGATCGCCTGGAGCGCGGACGATCGGGTGGCCGCGATCGAGCGGCTGCTCGCGATGCCGCGAACGGCCCCGAGCGTGGGCGGCCCGCCGATCTCGGTGGTGCGCCACGCAGCGGGCGCTGATGTCGTCGTGGTCGAGCTCGATCCGACGTTCAATGGCGGCGACGCGACGCTCTTCTCGATGCAAAGCGATCCGTTGCCGCCATTCGCCGAGTTCGAGCTCGGCCCGAGCCGCCTCGTCGACGCCTTCGCGTTGCTTCGCCGACGCCAGGAGCGCGACGCCGAGGAATCGAACGTGTTCGATCTCATCTCGCGCGATGGCTGGACTGCGCGCGCCACCGGGCGGTTGCGCCACCGGCTCGACCTGCTGACCCAGGCGGTGCTGGCGCATCGATGCGACGCCGACCAAGAGCGGCTGCTGCGGGCAGTCCTCGCCGAGATGCATGGACTGTCGCGCCTGCGTGCGCGGCGCGAGGCGACCGATCGATTCACGTCGCTCTGCAATCGCATGCGCGACGAGCAGCGCAGCTTCATCGTGCTTGTCACCGGTCCGACGCTGCTCACGCTCGGGCTGGTGCAGACGGCGTTGAATGGCGGCCACGTCGTGATCCACGCGCCGCCGTTCGAGCTCGACCCGCAGTTGCGCGTCGGCGGCAGGCCTTCGGCCGCGGTGCACGCGCAGACGGCCGAGAGCGTCTGGACTGTGCTCACGAAGCGCGGCCTGATCGCGGCGAGCGCGAACGCGCCGGCCACAGTGCTCGATCGTGCCGACGAGATCGAGCAACGCTTCGCGCAACGCGGCGGTCAGGACGAGTCGCTGATCAACCTGGTGCGACTGCAGATCGGATCGATCATCAGTTTCGATCGCGGGCCGCTGCCACTGAGCGTGCTCCGAGGCGTGGCTCAAGATGGGCGGCTCGATGCCGCTCAGGAGGCCGAGTTCGTGCTGAAGCGCCCGCCGCTCGCCGTCGAGATGGTGGTGCGTGGCGAGATGGCCGCTGGCGCGCGGCCGTCGATGCGGATGCGCTACTTCGCCGGCGAGCGGCTCGAGTCCGTCGAAGTGGCGGTGCGCGCGTTGGGCGAGACCGTGTCCGGGTCCGCGATCGAACGGCTCGAGTGGAGCTTCGAGCCGCCACCCTCGCGCGGCCCGATCGACTACCCGAGCTTCACGCTCGAGCTCGTGATGCCGCCGCAGCGTCCGCCGCCGCGTCTGCCAGACGCTTCGCCCGCCGCGGCGCCCTCCGCAAACTCCTGCCGCCTGCGCGAGATCGTTCTGCTCTCCCCGCCGCCTGCGGACCCGTTCCCTGAGGAGCGGTAGAGCCGAGCGGTAGCGCCCAGCCGGGTTCGCGAGCTGAACCGGCTGAACGGTTCGTAGCGGCGAAACTCACTCCGCCGTCCGACCGCTCCCTTGCTCGAGCCGATGGACGTCGTTGCAGTCGAGCGGGCCGAATTCCTCGTGGTCGCCGGTGGGCCAGCGCACGGTGATCCGTTCGGCGCGAAGCGCGGCGCCGAGACCGAAGTGCAGCGTCAGCTCCTGCCACGAGGCGAACGATGCGGCACCGCGCAGTTCCTGGCGTTGCGTCGCCGCTCCGGCGACGACCTCCACGCGCGCGCCGATCGCGTCGCCGTTCTTGCCGCGACCGTGGAGCGCCAGGCGCAGCCAATGACCACCGGTGGCGCCCTTGCGCTCGACCACGACGGGGGAGTTGGAATTGCAGTTGATCACGAAGTCGAGGTCGCCGTCGCCGTCGAGATCGCCGAGCGCGAGGCCGCGACCGACGACGGGCTGCTCGAGGAACGGGCCGGCGGACGGGCCGCAGGGCGTGAAGCGTCCCTTGCCATCGTTCACCAGCAGCTTCGCTTTCTGCGCCCAAGTCTGCGACGCGTCGTAGAGCGTCACGCCGGCGTGGAGGTGGCCGTTCACCGTGAGCAGGTCGGCGTCGCCATCGTCCTCGAAATCGAAGAAGCGCACGCCCCAGCCGAAGTCGATCCGTGAGCTCCTGGAGATCCCGCGCAGCGCCGCTTGGTCGTCGAAGTGTCCGGCGCCGTCGTTCAGGTAGAAGGCGTTCGACTCCATCGCGAGGTTGGTCACGATCAGGTCCTGATCAAGGTCGCCGTCGATGTCGGCGAAATCGCAGCCCATGCACCCCTGCGTGCGTCCGTCGCGGTCGTAGGAGACCGCCGATGCCTCGGAGACGTCGGTGAAGCGCAGTTCGCCCGGCGCGCCGTCGTTGCGATAGAGGAAGTTCGGCGTCGAGTCATTGGCCACGAACAGATCGAGGTCGCCGTCGTCGTCGACGTCGCTCGCCACGGCGCCAAGCGCCTTGCCGTCGCGGCGCGTGATGCCGACCCGGAACGTCACGTCGGTGAAGGTGCCGTTGCCCTCGTTGCGGTAGAGCAGGTCGGGCTCGGGGTCGAACACGTCGGGATGGCAGTAGGACTGCGCGGCCGGCGGCAGCGCGCAGGTGCGGTGGAGCGCGAGGCTCCACTTCACGTAGTTGCCGACGTAGAGATCGAGGTCGCCGTCGCGGTCGAAATCGGCCCAGAGCGCGGTGCCGGCGTAGCGCTCGTCGCCGACGCCCGCCTTCGCGGTCACGTCCTCGAACGTGCCGTCGCCGCGATTGCGGAACAGCTGGTTCCGGCCGAGGCCGTACACGAACAGATCGCGCCAACCGTCGCCGTCGTAGTCGCCGCACAGGCAGCCGGTGCCGTAGACGGTCGCTCCGCAGCCAGCCGCTGCGGTCACGTCGGTGAAGTGGAGGTTGCCGTCGTTGCGGTACAGGCGGCTGGTGAGGGGAGATGCCTTCGAGTCCGATCCCGACCCCGCTACGGAGTCCGGTGCGACGTAGCCGGGCAGTGCGCCGCCCTGCACCACGTAAAGGTCGAGATCGCCGTCGCGGTCGTAGTCGAACAGGCCGCAGCCCGAGCCATTGGTTTCAACGAAGTACATCTGTCCGGAGGCGCCGTTCACGTGGCGGAAGTCGATGCCGCTCGCCGCCGTCACGTCGACGAAGCCGGTGGCGGCGTTGACGATGGCGGCGTCGTCGATGGTGGCGTCGTCGCCTCCGCAACCGCCCGCGGCGAACAGCAACGATGTCGGCAGCGCCGCTCGCATCGCGCGGCGCCTCACGACGTCTCCCACAGCGGTCGCATCGCCGCCGGCAGCGCCTCGGCGCCGATGGCCGGCAGTGCCGCTCGCAGCGCCCTCACCCGTGCCGCCGCGTCCCCGCGATCGCGCCTTCGCAGCGCGAGGTCGATGCCGAAGACGTGCGCGTCGAAATAGTCGGCGTGGTCGCGGATCAGCCCGTCGACTGCGAGCTGCGCCTCGGCGGCTCGATCGAGCTCGAGCAGTGCCCGCGCATGCTCGAAGCGCGCCGTGCGGTTCCGCGGATCGAGCAGGGCGATCTCGCCCCATTGTTCGGCGCGGCGCCGCGGGTCGCGCTGGTCGCGCCCGGTCGAGTTGTCGAACAGCGCGTTCAGCGCGCGGTGGATCTTCTCGGCGCGCGCAGCGTCCGCCTCGCGGCCGAGCTGGCGGTAGAGACGCGCGAGGCGGAAGTGGCTCGGCAGATGGTTGCGTTCGAGCTCGAGCGCGGCCTCGAATGCGGAGACTGCGAGTTCGGGACGACCGGCGGCCTCTTCGGTGATGCCGGATTCGTAGCGGGTGTCGGCGAAACGAGGCCGCAGTTCGGCGGCGCTCGTCAGATGCAGGAGTGCCAGAGCGAAGTCGCCACGAAGTCGCGCGAGGACGCCGAGATGGTGGTGCGCGTCGCCGCGTCGCTCGGCCGGCGCCGCGTCGCCGCCGGTCTCGAGGTAGTTGTCGAAGTCGCGTTGCGCCGTTTCGTAGTCGACCAGGCCGAAGTGGGCGACGCCGAGGCCTGCGTGTGCCTCCAACTGCGTCGGGTCGAGTGCAAGAGCGCGTTCGAGGCAGTCGACGGCGCGCGAGAAGGACATGCCTTGGCTCGAAGTCACGAGCGTGCGGCCGAGCTGCGTCCACGCCGGCGCGAAGGCGGCGTCCGCCTCGGTCGCGCTCGAGAACGCGGCACGCGCACCGGCCACATCGCCGCTCGCGAAGAGCGCTTGGCCGCGTTCGAACTCGGCCAGCGCGCGCGCGCGGTCGCCAGGCTCAGCGGGTGGCGCGACCGCAACGGCAGCGGGCGAGGTGGCGTCGCGGTGGCAGCCGGCGATCGTGAGGGTGAGTGCCAGCTGAACCAGACGGCGAGTCACCCTCCCGCGCCGTGCCGCCTCGATCGGCGCTGCCGTGATCAGTGTTGCGCCGGGCGGCGCGTCACGCTGTCGGAGTCGTGCGCCGGTTCGATCGGCTTCGGCTTGTCGCACGCCAGCAGCAGGCAGTGGAACCCGAAAGCGATCGCAAGCAGGAGCAGGGCAGCTGCGACGAGGATCGGAACGAGGCTCATCGGTGTTCTGGAACTCCACTGCAGTGGTCTCGGTGCCGCCAACGTTGAGCAAGGCAGGTACCAGTCGCTTTGTTCCCGCCAAGAGCCGACTCAAGCGCCGAGTGACGGTGCGCAGAAACTCTTCCGACCGCGTGGAATTCACCGCGGCTCCTCCACGCGGTGGTACTGCCGGGTCGGCAGCTGCTGCAACGTTTGCCGGGTGCCACTGGGCCATAAAATCTCGATGTCGACCGGGTCGCGAGCGTCGCCGAGTCCCACCAAGACGCGGCGATCGTGACCGCACAAGTAGCTTTCGCCGATCCGCGTGGCGCGGCGCAGGGTGCGGTCGCCAGCGCGCACGAGCAGTTCCGCACCCGAGCCGTCGCTTGGCGAACGCTTGCCGACCAGCTCGAAGCCGATCCAGCTGCGCGAGCTGCCGCGCTCGTTCCGCAGCAGTTGCGCCTGCTCGCGGTTGTGGGTGAAGAGCAGATCAAGGTCGCCGTCGTCGTCGAAGTCGGCGGCGGCGAGACCGCGGCCGACGTGGCGTTCGCCGAAGTAGCTCCCGGCGTCGGACGGGGTCGCCACGGTGAAGCGCGCCGTGCCGTCGTTCCAGCAAAGCTGCGCCTGCTGGCGGTAGGTGATGCCCGGCAGCAGGAGCTCTGCGTTGTCGAGCACGTGACCGTTGGCGACCACGACGTCTTGGTCGCCGTCGTTGTCGAGATCGGCCAGCAGCGTCCCGAACCCGACGTTTGGCATCGACGGCCCGGCCATCCCGCTGGCGTAGCTGCGGTCGCGGAAGTGATCGCCCTCCTTCAGCCAGAGCGTGTTGGTTTCGTTGCTGAGATTGACGGTGAAGAGGTCGAGGTCGAGGTCGCCGTCGACATCGCCGAAGGCCGTGCCCATGCACGATTGCGTGCGCCCCTCGCCGTTGAATTCGACGCCCCAAAGCGCGGCCACGTTGGCGAAGCGGAGCGCACCGTCCTTCGAGTCGTTGCGCCAGAGGAAGTTGGGGTCGGAGTCGTTGGCGACGAAGACATCAGCGTCACCGTCGTCGTCGAAGTCGCCGATCGCGACGCCAAGTCCCTTGCCGCGCGCACCGGCAAGTCCCGCCTCGCGTGACACGTCGGTGAAGGTCCCGTTGCCGTCGTTGCGGAACAGCGTGTCGTCGATCCCCTGGTACATGTCGGGGTGGCAATAGCTGGCGAACTCAGGGCCGCGCTTGGGTTCGCCGCAGGTCTTGCCATCGCCGACGCGGAAGTCGACGTAGCCGGCGACGTAGAGGTCGAGGTCGCCGTCGCGGTCGAAATCGGCCCACGCGCAGGAGCTGTGGTAGCGGTCGCCGTCCGCGACGCCGGCCGCCGTCGTCACGTCGGTGAAGCGACCGCCGCCATCGTTGCGCCACAGCACGTTCGGGCCGTAGTTCGTCACGTAGAGGTCGGGGTCGCCATCGTTGTCGTAGTCGGCGTGCGCCGCTGCCATCCCGTGGGCCGACTCGCCCCGCATCTCCGCCGGTGTCGCGTCGACGAAACCCTGCGCGGTCGCGCGCAGCAGCACGTCGTGCAGGGGTCGTGTCGCGGTGAAGCCGGGCAGCGCCGCGCCCTGCATCAGGAACAGGTCGAGGCGCCGATCGCCGTCGAAGTCGAGCCACGTCGCGCCCGAGCCATTGGTCTCGACGAACCAGCGCTTGCCGCTTGCGCCGTTCTCGTGCACGAAGTCGAGGTGCAGATCCGCGGTCACGTCGACGAAGCAGGGCGACCGAGCGGCGCCATCGTTCATCGTCGGCGTGCGTGCGGTGGACGGATCGCCGTCGCAGGAGAGCAGCACGAGGCTGACGAGCGCGATCGAGCCCCACGCGACTGCTGTTCGCGCCGCGACCGTCGGCTCGCTTCCAGCGTGACTTTGGCGCTCCGCCATCGCCGTCATTGCCGCAAGCCCCTGGCCGCGAGCGCCCGGAGCTCGGACCGCAGTTCCGTCGGCAGGTCGGGTGCGGCGCCGAGCAGTTGATCGAACTCCGTGCGTGCAGAGGCGTTGCCGATCTGGACGCGAGCGAGCTCGATCCAGAGCTGCCAGCCGTCACGCCCCACCGGCCGCTCGCGCAGGAGCGCCGTGAGTTGCTGCAGCGCCAGCGCGCCCTGGCCGACCTTCGTGCGCATCCGCGCCAGCTGCAGTCGCCCTTCGACCCACTGCGGCAAGCGCGTCTCGAGCTGCTCGAGCGCCGCGAACTTCTCCTGCAGCGCCTCGCGCGTCGACGCGCCGTTGTCGCCCGCCTGATTCACCAGCCGGTGGATCTCGGTGGCGCGCTCGGCCTCCTCGCCGCGGCCGAGTCGCCGCAGCAGTTGCGCGCGCAGGAAGTGACCTTCGAGCAGCGCCGGCCGCTCGACCAGCGCGCGCTCCACCCACGGCAGCGCCGCCGCCTCGTCGCCCGCCTCGGCCAACGCGTTCCCCGTTCGGAACATCGCATAGCCGTACCGCGGCTGGATCTCGAGCGCCTTCGCGTAGAGCGGCGGCGCCTCGGCGAAGCGCCCCTCGCGTTCGAGCAGCCAGCCGCGCAGGACCCATGCCTCGGCGCTCCAGTCGGGATGGTCGGCCGCGGGGAGCGCGAAGTAGGCGTCGAGCGCCTGTGTGCAGCGCGGCCGTTGCTCATCGCGGAATGCGGCGCGCGCCATCAGGAACGCCGCCTCCGCGTGCCGCGGCGCCGGTCCGAATGCGGTCGTCAGCAGCTCGAGCGCCTGGTGCGGTTCCGCTTTCGCGCCGACCGCGACCAGCACGCGCGCCTGGTCGAGCGCCGCGGTCTGGTCGGCAGTTAGATCGGCAGTCGGCGGCGCGGACTTCGAGTCGCAGGCCGCGAGCACGCCAAGCAGCAGGAAACGCAACGCACGAGGCATGGACGGCAGCGTAGCGCTGCTTCGCGCGAGCGGCACCGTCGCGGCCGCTCGATCCCGGCCGATTCATGAGTCCCTACCTCGGCTCGGTCTGCCGGCGCATGACTTCGTCGGAAAACCGCGTTCCGTCCTCAGCGGGTCTTGAGACCCGCATCGTCGGAACCGCGATTTCCATCCTCGTCCTGCACCGACATCCCGTCGCCTCGCTACGGGGCTCATGAATCGACCGGGATATGCTCCGCTGCGCATGCTTTTCCGACCCACGGTCATCCTGTTCGATCTCGACGGCACCTTGGTGGCGACGTCGGGTGCCGGTCGCATGGCCATCGATCGCGCCTTCGAGGAGCTGCACGGCCGCGCCGACGCGTGTGCCGCCTTCTCGCTCGCCGGAATGACCGACCGCGCGATCATTCGCCGTGCGTTGGCAGGCATCGGCCACGTCACCGACGAGACGAAGGTCGACGACAAGGCGATCGACGCGGTCTTGGCCCGCTACCTCGAGCGCCTCGACGGCGAGCTCAAGCGCGCCAAGGGCTTTCGCGTGCTCGATGGCGTGGTTGCGTTGCTCGACCTGATGGAGCGGTTCGACGGGATCGCAGTCGGGCTCGGCACCGGCAACGTGCGGGCGGGGGCGCAGCGCAAGCTCGAACGCGCGTCGCTCTGGCGGCGATTCAGCTTCGGCGGCTTCGGCGACGACCACGAGTCGCGGCCCGAACTCATCCGATTGGCGGCCGAGCGTGGCGCCTCGCAGATGCGCGCGCCAGTGAGCGTCTGTCGCGTGGTCGTGATCGGCGACACCGCGCTCGACGTTGCCGCCGCGCGCGCCAACAATTTCCAGGCGCTCGCCGTCGCCAGCGGACCGGTCCCCCGCGCCGACCTCGAGGCCGCAGCGCCGGATTTGCTGGTCGATTCGCTGGCGGAACCGAAAGCGACCGATTGGCTGCTCGACGGGCGTGGCGGCCCCCGCGGTGCGCGCGCCACTTCGTACCGTCCGCCGCCGAAGGCGAGCCGCCGGCAGTGACCGCGGAGCCGTCGCCCGGAGCCCCGCCGGGGTGGCGCAAGCCGTTCCGCGCGGTGGCCGATGCCTTGGCCGGCCGGCCGCGTGACTACACCGCCGGTTCGATGTCGGGCGCGCTCCTGCTGCTCGCGATCCCGATGGTGATCGAGATGTCGATGGAGGCGCTGTTTGCGCTGGTCGACATCTACTGGGTGTCGCACATCGCGCGCGCGCCGGGCTCGTCCGTCAACCCGGTCGCGGTCATCGGCAACACCGAAGCGCTGCTGTCGATCCTCTACGCGCTCGCCATCGGGATCAGCACCGCCGTCGCGGCGACGGTCGCGCGCCGCATCGGGGAGAAGCAGCGCGATGGCGCTGCGGTCGCCGCCGTGCAGGGGATCGCGATGGCGATCGGCGTCGCCGCGATCGTGGCCGTCAGCTGCGGCGCCTGCTCGCGCCAGCTCCTGGCGCTGATGGGCACGTCGCAGGCCACCATCGACGAGTGCGGCAGCTACGCGACGGTGATGTTCTGCGGCAACGCGACCATCGTGCTGCTGTTCGTGATGAACGCGATCTTCCGCAGCGCCGGCGATGCGGCGATCGCGATGCGCGTGCTCTTGCTCGCCAACGGCATCAACCTGGTGCTCGATCCCTTCCTGATCTTTGGCTGGGGGCCGTTCCCGGAACTCGGCGTGACCGGCGCGGCGGTCGCCACCAACACCGGTCGCGGCATCGGCGTGCTCTACCAGCTGTATCGACTGACGCGTCCCGGCGGCCAGTTCCACATCGAGCGCCGCCACTTCCGCATCGTCGGCGACGTGCTGCGCTCGATCACGCGCCTCGCGTGCACCGGCGCGTTCCAGTCCCTGGTCATGACTTCGAGCTGGCTCGGACTGGTGAAGGTGCTGAACCGCTACGGCGAGCCGGCGGTGGCCGGCTACACCATCGGTATCCGCGTCGTGCTGTTCGGACTGCTGCCGTCATGGGGGCTCGCCAGCGCCGCGGCCGTGATGGTGGGGCAGAGTCTCGGCGCGAAGGATCCCGATCGCGCCGCGCGCTCGGTCTGGCTGGCCGGCAAGTGGAACCTCGTGGTGCTGACCTGCGTCGGCGCGCTCTTCGCCGGCTTCGCACCGCAGATCGTCGCCGCGTTCAGCGACGATGCCGTCGTCGCCGCCCACGCCATCGACTGCCTGCGTTCCATCAGCTACGGCTTCCCGTTCTTCGCCTTCGGGATGGTCTTCGCCCAGGCCTTCAACGGCGCCGGCGACCCGTGGACCCCGACCTGGATCAACTTCGCCTGCTTCTGGCTGTTCGAACAGCCGTTCGCGCGGCTGATGGCGGCGGGGGTGCTGTTCTTCCCCGACGCACCGACCGCCGCGATCGCCGTCCCTCTCGCCGTCCCGACCTACCTCGGCCCCGCCGGCGTTTTCTGGGCGATCAGCGCCGCGTTCGCGCTCTCGACCGTGGTCGCGGGGTTGCTGTTCCGGCGCGGGAAGTGGAAGGAGAAGGTGGTGTAGAGGGGACCGAACTGCGCCTCGACGCGCTCACTTCGCCGCCACGCTCCAGTCGAGCTTCCACTCGCCGCTGCCCTTCATCTCCATCTTCATGCCGCCTTCGTCGATCGAGCCGTTCATCGTGGTCGGGCCCTTCATCGCCATGCCGACGAGGCGGCAAGTCGAGCGGGCGATGGTCCAGGTGTCGGCGGGCTCCATGGTGATCGGGACCGGCCCCTCCCCGATGGCGCCGAGTTGCATCTTGGCGGTGGCGTCGAAGACGATCGCCTCGGTTCCGGCGCCAGGCTCCTGCGCGAGAGTGGGCGTGAACGCGGTCACGTCGGCGTCTCCGCTGAAAAATGTGAAGCACGCCTGCGCAAGCTCGAGCGGAACCTCGACCCGATCGCCTTTCTTCAGGGTCTTGCCCGCGAGCACCTCCGCGAGCGGCGCCGATCCCAAGAGGTGATCGACCAGCATGTCGATTTCGAGTTTGTCGTCCCCGGCAACGTCGACCTCCTTGCCCGTCACGACGAAGCGCTCCTCGCCGCGCTTCGCGGCGAAGGTCTTGCCGGAGACGGCGCGGGGCTCGGGCGCTGCCGGCGCCACCGGATCTGGCGCCACCTCGCTGCAGGCGCCGAAGACCAGCGTCGCTGCCGTTGCGCAAGTCGCCTCGGCGCCGTCGATGGTCACGGTGCAGGCGGCCGTTGAAACGCTCAGCCACGGCGTCTTCTGTACCTCCTGCCCGCCCACCCGCGCGGACTGCGACATCTTCATCGTGTGAGCGGCGGTCACTTCGAAGCGTGCGCCGACCGTGAGCGCCGCTTCCGAAAACGTGACACCGGCCGTTCTCGACGCCGGAGCCGGCTTTCCGAGGAGAGGTGGCAGCAGCGCAACGGTCGCGACGATCGGGAGCGTGAGCCTCATCGCAGTGTCTCGTGTGGGGAGACGGGTCTTCAGGCGGCTGCTGGACGATTCGGGCGCGCGACCCATCAGATGACTGGGCGGCTTGGCTGCGTTCTTCGCCGGATCGGCAAGCTCTCCGAGCCGGCGCGGGGGTGTAGGAAAGGACGCGGCCGCTTGCTTCGGTCTCCTCGTCCCGGGCGGCCTCGCTCGGCTTCGACTTGACGTGTCCATTCTGTGGGGTGCGCTGAGTCGATTCCGCAAGCGGCGGCATCTGGAGGGGCGCCGCGCCGAGTGGTTCGATGTCGCGGCGCTTTCGGAGAGCGGCATGGCGACGGCGGACCTCACCCTGCCTTGGGAAGAGTTGCTGAAGCACGGGCAGTTCGTGCGGGCGCTCGCCCGGGCGCTCGTGCGCAACGACGATCGTGCGGACGATGTGGTCCAGTCAGCGTGGTTCGCCGTGGCGCGGCAGCGACCATTGTCGAGCAACTCGCGCCGAACTACCGCCGCGTCGTGATGTTGCGCTTCTTCGAGGGGCTGCCGCCGCGGACGATCGCCAAGCGGCTCGACCTGCCCGTGGCCACCGTGCGAACGCAGTTGCAGCGCGCGGTGGAAAAGCTGCGCGTCGCCCTCGACGCCAGGAGCGAGGGGGCGCGTGAGCGATGGCTGCATGCCTTGGCGCCATTTGCGTTCGAGGCGACGGTGAGCGTGCCGGCGACCCTTCTCGCGGCGGCGGCGGTCGTGTTGCTGCTGGTGGGCGGCGTCTGGTGGCGGATCCGAGTCGAGCCCGACGCTGTGGGGAGCGAGCCGCTGATCGCGGTCGCGTCCGGCGCGCCCGAGGCCGGCGATGCGATCGCGGAAGCGCTGCCAGGATTGCTGGCGGCAATGCGCGACGTGCCGGCGCCACCGAGTGGTGCGCGGGTCGTGACGGGTCGCGTCGTCGATGCGTTGGGCCGCCCGATCGAGGGCGCGACAGTCGAGCTCTACGACGACTGGCGATGCGATCTCGAGGGCGCCGTGCCGCAGACGGTCATGACCGGCGCCGATGGCAACTACTCGTTCGACGACGCGGTGCGTGGCACGTCGGTCGTGATCCTCCGAAAGCAGGGCTTCACGAGCGCACGGCGCAAGCTCACGCTCGATGCGATGACGACGTCGGAACGGGGGGTGACCACGGCGCTGTTCGCGGCAAGGAGTGTCGCGGGCGTCGTGCGCGACGAAGCGCGAGTCGCGATCGCCGGAGCGCGCGTGTTGGCGTTCGACGAGACGCTCTTCGACCAGTGGCGCTGGCCCGAAGCGACCTCCGACGTCGAAGGACGATTTGCGCTCGATGGTGTGCCGGAGTGTCGAGCGTGGATCGATGTCGTAGCGCCCGGCTTCGCGAAGCGCCGACTCGGTCCGATCGCCATGGGTGACGGATCGGTCGACGTGATCCTCACGGCGGAGCCGCGGGCCGTGCTTGATCTGCGAGTGTTCGACGCCGCCGGCGCGCCGCTCCGCGACGGTCGACTCGCGTTCACGCTCGAAGGCACCAAGGACTCGGAGTTCTCCTGCTTTCGACTCCCGCGCTCATTGGAAGGGTCTGCGATCCCGGCAGACGGCCACCTCATCACCCACGGCTTGCCATCGGGCGACTACCGCTTCCAGGTCTGGAGCTCGAGCTCGCGGTTCCAGCCGCATGACTTCAGGGTCACGTTGGTGCCAGGCGAGACCGCGGTCGCGGAGCAGCGCGCCGTGTTCACCGCCGGGGATCTTCGGCTGCGCGGCATCTTGCGCGATCCCGCAGGCGTTGCGTTGGCGGGGCGCGTGATCGCGGTCGCGCCGTCGTGCTGGAGCGCAGTGCTCGCGCGCGCGACGAGCGCAGACGACGGAGCGTTCGATGTCGCGGCGCCGGTCGCGGCGGGTCGCTAGTTCGCGTTGTGGCTCGAAGACGACGATGAAGTGCTGTCCAGCGATGCTGCGCCGTCCGGAATCGCGATCGCGAGGTTCGATCCTGCCAGGACGCTCGAGTGCGTCGTGGAACGAAGCGTCTCGCTTTCCGGCGTGGTGGTGCATGACGACGGCACGCCCGCCAGCGGCGCGCGCGTCGAGGTCGAGCGGAGCGGCGCGAGCATCGCCGCGCGCGGTTCGATTGCGAGTGGCTGCTGGCCGTCCCGAGAGCATCGTCACGGTTCCGGGCGACCAAGTGCTGATCGCCGGCGGCGTGATCGCTGGCGTGCGGATCGTCGTGCCGCGACTCGCGTCGGTCGCGGGGTGCGTGGTCGATCCGGACGGTGCACCGATCCATGGCGCGATCGTCGCCTGCCACGACCCGAGTGAATCGATCCGGACCGTCACGGCTGCGGACGGTTCGTTCCGGCTCGACCGGCTCGCACCGGGTGCGCGATCGCTCTCGATCGACGGGCGGGAGCATCCGAGCGAGATGCGCATCGGCGCAGGGCCAAAGCCTCCGGCGTGGCCGGAGCGGCGCGATCGACTGGAGATGATGCTGAGCGCTGGCGAGCACCGGACCGGCGTGGAACTGATCGGAGGGCTCGGGGTCGACGCGCAGACGGTGCATGGTCGGATCGAGCCGGCCCAGCCGTTCGAGGATTTCGAGCTTGGCAATCTCTACTTCACGTTCGAGACCACGTTCGCGCATGGAGGCATGATGCGTGTCGAGGCGTCGAGCTTCTGTCTCCGCGGCATCACCGACGCGACCTGCGTGGCTGGCATTTATTGGTCGTGGCGTGAGCCCGGCGCCGGCGGTGCGTGGAGGATGGTCTTCGGACCCGAGCTGCAGGTCGCACCCGGTCGGGAGGCGGTCGTCCTGCCGCTGACGGCCCCTGCGCTCGATTCGCGCGTGAACGTCCAGCTCGTGGCGAGCGACGGCAGCGCCGTCTCGCCCGACCTCGAGCTCTTCGTGCGGCGGCTCCGCGACGATGGCACGCTCGGTTCGGGGCCATACGAGTCGCTCGGTCGTTCCGATGGCGTGGTCACGCTGACCGGGCTCCGGCCAGGCCGCTATCGGTTCGAAGTCCCGAGGCGCGATCTCGGGCGCGACTTCGAGATCACCGGCCCCGGGATCGTCGACCTCGGCGAACTCGCGCTTCCTTCAACGCCGCAACTCCTCGGGGTCGTCACCGACGCCGCGGGCGCTCCATTCGCCGGCGTCCGGATCGGTGATTCCTCGGAATCACGCATCGCTTGGTTTCGTCGACCCGCTGTCGGGCGATCCGCTCGATCCGGCGCAGCCGATCGTCGAGAGCGATGCCGATGGCTGCTTCGCGATCGCGTCGCCCGAGCAGGCCGATCTGATCGCCTGGTTCGAGGGTTTCTCGCCGCGACGGCTCCAGCGTGATCCCGTGCGCCTTCGCGAGCAGCCGATCATGCTGCTGCCCGCGGGTGATCTCGAACTCACCGGATTCCCGCGCGAGCTCCGCGATCAGTCGGGCTGGCGCTTCCAGGTCGTCTCGCTCGAGTCGGACGAAGCGCGCTGCGGCTATCCGCACGAGAGCGGCATGACCATGGGCAGCGTCCCTTCGCGCCGCGCGTTGCACCAGATCCCCGCCGGCCTCTACTGCGTCGGCTTCTGGAAGGGCGACCCGAATCGGAGCAGCAGCGATGAAGAGCTGCCTACAGCGACGGTGGCGCACGAAGCCTATCGCTGGGTGGTCGAGGTCAAGGCCGGCCAGATGACTTCGATCGACCTTGGCTAAGGAGTGGTGATCCGCGCGACTGGCGAAAGCGCGTCGCGTCGCGGGAAGTCTGCCGCTACGGCGCTCCGCGCTCTCCTTTGCTCTTCTTCGGATGCCGCTCACCCCCGCCACGGATGGCCGCGCCGCCGCGCGTACGCGTCCTTGTAGAGCTGCTCGTACTCGCCGGCGAAACGGCTCCAGCTCCAGTCGAGGCCCATTGCTTCGCGGCGCATGGCGTCGATGTGGGGACGGCGCTTCCACCAGGTGTCGAGCGCCCAGCGGACGGTGTCGTAGAGGCTGCTCGGGGTGAGTTCGCTGAAGGCGAAGCCGGTGCCGCTGCCGGTGCGCTCGTTGTAGTTGCGGACGGTGTCGGCGAGGCCGCCGGTGGCGCGGACGATCGGCAGGGTGCCGTAGCGCTGGCTGTACATCTGGTTCAGGCCGCATGGCTCGAAGCGTGACGGCATCAGGAAGAAGTCGGCGCCGGCCTCGATGCGGTGCGCGAGCGCGGGATCGAATCCCGAGACGATTCGTAGGCGTTGCGGATGGCGGGCGGAGAGTTCGGCGAGCCACTGTTCCATCTTCAAGTCGCCGGTGCCGAGGAACACAAACTGCGCGTCCTCGTGGACGAGGCCCATCAGCGCGTGGGCGACGACGTCGATGCCCTTTTGGTACGCGAAGCGGCCGACCCACGCGATCAGCGGCACTTCGCTCTTCGACGGCAGTCCGACTTCGCGTTGCAATTCCGCCTTGCACGCCACCTTGCCGCTCAGATCGTCGCGTGAGTAGCACTGCGCGATCAGCGCATCGCGCGCCGGATCCCACTCGTCGTCGTCGAGGCCGTTCAGGATCCCGCGGAGATCGCCGGCCCGCTCGCGCAGCACGCCGTCGAGGCCGCAGCCGAAGGCGCTCTGCTGGATCTCGCGCGCGTAGCTCGGGCTCACCGTCGACAGGAAGGTGGCGTGCCAGAGGCCGCCTTTCATCAGGTTCAACGCGCCGAAGTGCTCGAGGCTCTTGCCGTGCAGTTGCTCGTTGCCGAGGCCGGCGCGCCAGAGATCGCGCGGGTTGAGCTCGCCTTGGAACGCGAGGTTGTGGATGGTCAGCACCGAGGCGGCGGCGTGCAGCGGCCGGTCCCGCTCGACGGTGTTCAGGTAGACGGGCGTGAGCGCCGCCTGCCAGTCGTGCGCATGGACGACGTCGGGAATCCAGTTCAACGCGTAGCAGAGCGTCAACGCCCCGCGCGACAGGAAGGCGAAGCGATCGAGGTTGTCGCCGTAGGCCTCGGTCGGGCTGCCGTAGAGGAACGGCCGGTTGAACCAGCCCTTGTGTTCGAGCAAGTAGATCCGCACCGCGCTTGGTCCGTCGCGACCGGGCAGCCGGCCGGTTCTCACGCCGCAGCGCACCGGCCCGAAGCCCATCGGCACCGTGAGCGCGCCCTCGAGTTGCGGCAGCTCGTCCCAGCGGAGCGACGGCTGTCCGCCATAGAGCGGCATCACCACTCGCACGTCGTGACCACGCTGCGCCAGCGCCTTTGGCAGCGCCCCGACCACGTCGCCGAGCCCGCCGGTCTTCGCGAACGGGGCGCACTCAGAGGAGACGAAGAGGATCTTCATGAGAGCGGCGCATCGTGCCCGGTCGCGCGCGCTGATCAAGGGTGGCGTGGCCGCAGCGGTGGTCCTGCCGAAAGCTCAGGTCTTCGGGTACTTCACGGTCAATTCGTGGATCGCGGCGGCCCGCATGCTCTCCGGCAGCCGTGCCGCGATCTCCATTCCGAAGGCTTGAATGCGTCGCAGTTCGGTGGCGAGTTCGGGATGGTTGGCACAGATTTGTTCGAAGTCGTCGGCGATGCGGTCGCGGATCTCGGTCTCGAAGTACCACTTGGCAAAGAGATCGCACGCCTTCGACCAGTTGCTGGTCGGGTCTCGATCCGAGCTCGTCGCCATGCCGCGTCTCCTGCCGCCCTCGACGCGGTGCAGCGTTCTTGCGCCGTCCGCGCACCGCGCCCTGCGGGACCGCGACGTAATCACTCCGCGAAGACGTCCTCGAGCGTGCGCGCGACGGCGCCGCTTCGGATCCAGCGGACGAGCGTTTCGAGCGACGCCTGCGCGATCCTCAGGCGCGCCGTCGCGCTGACCGAACCAAACCGCGACTCGAGGAATTCGAGCAGGCTCTCCCGGCGCGCTTCGAGCCGACCTTTGGTGCGGCCCTCGGTGCGGCCCTCGGCCCGCAGGAGATCGGCGGTGCTCATGACATCACTCCGATGTTGCGTCGGAAGGGCGTCGACCAGCAACGCACGAACGGGCTCGGGTTTGCCTTCACCGACGGTCAGAACATTGCGCACGAGCTGAGCCAATGCCGGCACCACCTGAGGCTCGCGCAGCCCGTCCCGCAGCGTGCGCAGCACCGCCGCGAAGTGCCCGGCGAGGAACGGAGTCGAGCGCGCGTTCCGCAGCGCGATCAGCGCCAGGCGTCCCACAGCACCCATCGAGCGTGAGAGCAACTGTTCGTCCGTCCGGACGACGAGATCATCGAGCACAAAGTCGAAATCGATCAGGTGCGGGGCGAGCGATCGGTGCAGCGCGCTGCCACCTGCGAAGCAGTCGCGAAACCGTGTCGGCCACGGCCACGCGCGCGGGCCGTGGTGCAGCAGCACCGGAATGATCGGATGAAAGGCGCGCGCGCGCGGCTCCTCAGTCAGTTGCCGCTCCCAGATCCGGGCCATGTAGCGCAACAGCCGCATCGGCATCCGTCGGTCGAGGGCGCTCTGGTGTTCGAGGAGAAAGAGGACGTCAGTTGCGCCGCCGTCGCGGGTCGGAGCACGGAAGAGCAGGTCCGCAGCGCTGCCGCGCAATTCGACATCGATCCAGGAGGTGTCGAGTCGCTGCATCGCGTCGAGGTCAAGTGGACGTTCGACTCGCTCGGGCAGGACGCAACGGAGTTCCGCGGCAGCATGCTCGGGTTGCCCGAAGATGGCGCGCATCAAGGCGTCGTGGGGGTGAGAGGTCACACCGCCGAAGACGTTGGCGATCGCTGGCGGTGACTCTGACGGATGGTGCGTGCCGGGGACCCGCCGCCGCTACGCCCACTTCCGGTAGTCGAGCCCCGCGAACAGGTTGTCTTTCTGTTCGAGCGCGGCGAGGTACGGCACGTCGACCTTGCCGGCCAGCAGATCGTCATGCAGTCGCGTGAAGCGGACGATCGACTCGTGGGTGCGGCGCGTGGCGTAGCTGACGGTGGTGCCGGTCTTCAGGATGAAGGCCCAGTCGCTCGACTGCGCGAGCAGCAACTCGCGGCCGGCCTGGTTGAGTGCGCGCCGTTTAAGGTCGGTCGGCGGCGCTGCTGGCGGAGCGAAGCGGCGCGCGAGCGCGACCATCCGCTCGGCGGCTTCGTGCAAGTGTGGGTAGATCCAGGCGTTGGTCTCGTTCAGCCAGTATTCGCTGAAGCCGCGTTGGCCCCAACTGCTCTGGCTTGGCGTCGCGACCTGGTGAGTCGGGTGGCGGTCGAGGTACTCGCGCGGCGACATCGGCTCGACGCGCGCGGCGTCGCTCGCGGCTCGCTTGCCGTCCCCGCCGGGCTGGTCGAAGTGGAGCTGCCGGAACAGGTCGTCGAGGAACTGCACGCCTTCGTGCCACCAGTGGCCGAACAGTTCGGCATCGAACGGCGCGACGATCATCGGCGGGCAGTCCATGCGACTGGCGAGTTCCTGTGCCTGTCGCAACCGCGCCTCGCGGAAGTGAGTCGCGTGCAGGCCTGCCTTGCCGCGCGCGATCTCCGGGTCGTAGACCCACTTGTCGTGCAATTGGTCGTGGGTGATCGCGTGGTACTTGAAGCCGGTGTAGAGGCGATGGCCCTCGGGATGGATCCACGGCTTCAGGTAGTCGACCGGCAGGTCGAAGCCGATGTCGCGATAGAAGTCGCGGTAGTGCTTGTCGCCCGGGTAGCCCTCCTTCGCGCTCCAGACTTGGCGTGAAGACTCAGCGTCGCGGGCGAAGGCGGCCACACCGCTTTCGCAGTAGATCGGCGAATAGGCGCCGTGCAGCGCCGGTCGCGACGCGTTCTCGAGCGCGTGGGTGTCGACGAAGAAGTAGCGGATGGCGGCGTCGCGCAGCAGCGCATCGCAACCCGGCACGTAGCCGCATTCGCCGAGCCACATCCCGGGCGTGCGCTGGCCGAAGCACTCCTCGTAGAGGTCGGCGGCGAGCTCGACCTGCGCCCGCATCGCGTTCCAGTTCTTGTCCATCAGCGGGAAGAAGGCGTGCGTCGCGTTCGAGGTAATCACCTCGAGACCGGTGCCGGCGTCCTGCAGCCGGCGGAACGCGCGGACGAGGTCGCCGTCATGCGCGCGCCACGTCCCGCGCAGCGCCCGGTAGTGCTCGCCGTACATGCGGGCGAGCTTCTGGTACCACGGCTCCTTCTTCGTCCGCTCCAGCTCGCTGTCGGCCAGCGCGATCATCGAATCGAGGTGCTTGCCGATCCGCTCCTTCAGCAAATCGTCACGCAGCATGCAGAGCAACGGCGCCGACAGCGACAGCGTGCAGCGGAACGGCACGCGGTCGTGCGCCAACCCCTCGAACAGCCGCAGCAGCGGCAGGTAGGTGTCGGCGATCGCCTCGTAGAGCCAGCGCTCCTCCATGACCGTCGGATCCTCCGGATGGCGGAGGAACGGCAGATGGGCATGCAGCACGATCGCGAGATAGCCGGTCGGCATCGTCTTCCATCCCGGGCGCGGTGGAGCGGGGATGGTAGCGCCACGCGGCGAGGGCGGTCGTGCCTTGCGTCAGCGAGTTCGCGGCCGATCATGGCGGCGACCTGAAACGTGCTGGAGACTCGCGTGCATCACTTCCGTCGTCTCTCGTTCGCTGGAATCGCCGCGTGGCTGCTCTTCGCCGGACTCGCTTCCGCGCAGGTCGGCGGTGGTGCCGGCGCGCCGATGCAGTCGGGCGAGGGCGAGCCGCGGGCCGGTCGCGTCGGCTGGTGGCGCGCCGACGTCGGCGTCGAACGCGGGTTCACGAACCTCGTCACGCGCTGGGTTGACGCGAGCGGCAGCGGCGCAGTGCTGACTGGCAGCGGCAACGGCGAGTCGCAGCCCGAGTGGCTGCCGGTGGCGATCGGCGGGATGCCGGCCGTCCGCTTCGACGGCAACGACTGGCTGCAGGGCGTCGGCATGCCGACCGGCAGCTACACCAAGGCAGTGGTCTGCCAGCTCGACGATCTCGGCTACACCAACAATGTCGTGTCGAGCGCGAGCCACCACGCGCTCTATTTCGGCTGGAGTCCCTACGCGCGGATCTTCCATTCCGGCGACATCGTCCAGTCGCCGGTCGCTGTGCAGGTCGGCGTGCCTTTCGTGCTGGTGGCGAGCTACGAGGCGATCCGCGGACGCGCGTCGCTCTACATCGACGGCCAACTGGTCGCGCGCGCGACGAACACATCCGGCAATTGGGATCCGACCCTCCAGCTCGGAGCGTTCGGCTGGTCGAACTTCATGGCCGGGCAGATCGCCGAGGTTGCGCTGTTCGATCACGAGCTCGGCGTGCCGGAGCTCGCCCAGCTGCATGATGACCTCAGGCGCCGCTGGTTTGCTCCCGCCCCCACGGTGGAGTGGACTCGGCTCCCGCGGCCGGGCCAGCTCTTTCAGCGTGACGACAACCAGCAGGCCGACGTGGTGGTGAGCGGCGCCGTGACCTCGCCGGGTGCCGTCTCCGTCACGCTCGAGGTCACGCGCAATGGAGCGCCGTGGTGGCGGCAGACCAAGCTGCTGAACTACCAGCCGACTGGCCGCGCGCCGTTCGTGCTCGACGTGACGCAAAACGCCGGGTTGAACGACCATGAGCTCAGCGTCTGGATCAATGAGGCCAACGGGGCGCGCCTGGTCGCGCGCGTCCCCGACGTGACGGTCGGCGACCTCTACGTCGTCCATGGCCAGAGCAACGCCCAGGCCGCCGACTATTGGGGCGAGCAGTTGGCGAATCAGTCGCAGCACCACTGGATCCGGACGTTCGGCACGACGTCGATCTACGGAACCACCAGGTACGACCTGCACTGGGATCGCGCCGATGGCGAAGTGTCGTTCACCCACGCCGCGGTGGGGCAGTGGGGCTTGCGCATGGCGGAGTATCTGCTGGAGCGCGAGCAGGTGCCGATCGCGATCGTGAATGGAGCGGTGGGCGGCACCTCGATTTGGTTGCACCAGCGCAATGATGCTTGGCCGGTTGACCCGTCGACGATCTATGGCCGTCTGCTGATGCGCATGCGCGAGGCCGGCGCCGCGAGCAGCTTCAAGGCGCTCTTGTGGTACCAGGGCGAGTCGGACGCTTGGAATCCGTCGTCATGGCTGACCGGCTGGAACGACTTGCGCGCCGACTGGGCCGTCGATTTCCAGGCGATCGAGCAGGTCTACGTGGTGCAGATCCGCAACGACTGCGGCGTCGGCGGTCACGACCTGATGGAGATCCAGCGCAAGCTGATCACGACTTGGACCGACACTCAGGTGATGGCTTCGACTGCGGTGCCGGCACACGATGGCTGCCACTACCAATACGCCGGCTATCGCGACCTCGGAGAGAAGCTCGCGCGCCTCTTGCGCCGCGACTTCTTCGACTCGACCGACACCGCGGAGATCGACGCTCCCAACTTGAAGTCGATCCTGTGGACCGATGCGACCCACACCAAGATCGACCTCACCTTCCGCGACCCGAATTGCCACATGGTCTTCGAAGCCGGTGCCGAGGTCGACTTCGTGCTGAGTGACGGCGTCGCGGTCGTGTCGGGAAGCGGGAAAGGCGACGTCGTCACGCTGACGCTCGCTGGACCGAGCACTGCGAGGCGGCTGAGCTACCGCGGTCATCCCTTCGATGGCGCGTGGATGCGCAATGCCCGCGGTGTCGGCGCGCTCTGCTTCGAGCAGTTGCTGATCAAGTGAATCGCGGTGGGTCGCAGCGGTTGGCAACGCTCGGCGCGCTGCTCCTCGCAGTAGGGCTGGCGGCGGCCGCTTGGTGGGGGGTCGCGGGCGCCGGTGATTCGCCGCAGCTCGCGCCGCCGGTCGTGAGTGGCGCGCCGGCGTCGGTAGGACGGTCGACGGCGACTTTGCCGGCGATCGCACCCGAGGCGGAGCGCCACGACGATCCGGTGGTGCGGCCGCGCGCGGGCATGGAATCGGGTGAAGAGGACGACTTCGCGTCAGGTGACGCGAAATCGATCCCGATCATCACCCAGCCGGTGCTGCTGCACGTCCTCGACGCGGAGACGAAGGCCGAGCTGCGCGACGTCACGGTGCGGCGCGATCCGCAGGACCGCTCCGACGAGGGCGTGGAGGGCCTTCTCGGCGAATTCAATGAGGCGCGGATGGAGCCGCACGAGGGGCGATGGCGACCGACGCCACCGAATCCGCGCGGTCTCCCGTTTTGGCTTCACGGCGACGCGCCGATTCACCTCGCGCCGGACGCACCCGCGGCGCGTTGCATCGAACGCCTCTGGGTCACCGCCGCCGGGCACGAGCTGGCGTCGTTGCGGGTCGACTGGACCAGCGGCGGTGAACGCTTCATCGAACTGCGGCCGGCAGGCAGCGTGATCGTCGCGATCACCAACGCAACGGACAGCGACGAAGGCGGCTTCCCGATGCTCGAGATCCGCGGATACGAACCCGTGCGGCAAACGGAGCGATTCGACCGCGGGCTCGCCGATCTGACTCGGCAGTTGAAGGAGCACGACCGCACGCCCAGCAGCAGGGCAGCGACCGTGCAACTCATCCGCAGAGCGATGGAGTCGCTCCGGTCGTTGCGCGAAGCGGGCAACGCGTCCGACGATCGCGCGGTGCTCGGACGCGCGCTCGGGCCGTTACTGCCTGACGTGCGAAGCGACGAAGTGGAGGGTGGCAAGGTGCGCCTCGACGCGCTGGCTGCGGGCCGATGGCGGTTCGCGGTCTACGACCGGGCAGCGAGCGGTGTGCCGCTGGTCGCGTGCGCCGACACCTGGGTTGAGCCCGGGCGGGAGGCGCGGGTCGAGCTGACCTGCACGTCGCCGCCACCGATCGCGCTGGTCGCTTGCGCCGGCACGCTCGTGGTCGCGTCCGAGTGGCTCGCGCACGGAGGGTACGAGCTGCCGGCGCGGATCAACTGCCGGCAGTCGTTCAGGCGCGGACTTGGCTTCATCACCGCCGATTGGGATGTCGACCTCGTGGCGACCGGAGAAAAGGGCGTGCTGCGGTTCGATGCCGGGCAGGCGTGGCCCGGCGAACTCACGCTGCGTGCGTTGCGGGCGCGGGGGATGCCGATCGGGCTGCCAACCCAGCAGGTGGGTGCGGAGGGTGGCGATCTTGTGGTCGAGATCGCGCCGCCCGTCGTCAGCGAGCCGGCGAAGATCCTCAAGGAGGGCGCCGCGGACGGAACGGACGCCGACGTGCCCGCCGAACTCACCATCGTGCTGCGCGATCGGGCCGCGATCGTCCCGTTCGAGCCCGCCTACACGGTCGTGGCGAGCGGTGGCGCCAAGCCGATCGAGCACGTGCGCGCCGCTCCCATCGACGACTCACCGGCCTGGCGCGGCTTCTTCTTCAAGTACGCCGGAATCGCAAGCCTCGTCGTCTATGACGTGCCCGGCTACCTGCCGTCCGAACCGATCGACGTCGAGCTTCGTCCCGGCGCGACCGCATCGGTCACGATCCCGCTGCGCCGGCGCAACTGACCGCAGGCGGCGTCGACGTCGGTGCCGGTCGAGGCGCGGATCGTGGCGAGGATCCCGTGCGATTTCACGCGTTCGCGCATCACGACGGCGCGCTCGAACGAGGTCGGCGCGAACGGCATCCCCGCGACCGGGTTCCAGCGGATGAAGTTGACGCACGCACGCGCGCCGCGGAGCAGCGTCGCGAGCTGATCGGCGTCCTCGTCGCGGTCGTTCACGCCGGCGAGCAGCGCCCACTCGATCATCAGCGGCTTCTTCTGCAGCGTGGTGTAACGGGCGGCGCCGGCGACGAGGTCGGCAAGCGGCTCGTCCGCCGCGTGCGGCAGCAGGTCTCGGCGAATCGTCTCGTCGGCCGAATGAAGCGAGAGCGCAAGGCACGGCTTCACGCTCGCGGCCGACAACGCGGCGAACGCCTTCGCCGAGCCGACGGTCGAGAAGGTCTGCTTGGCCGGTCCGATCCCGGCGTCCTGTTTCAGGATCGCCACCGCTTCGAGCACGTTTGCGACGTTGTGCGACGGCTCGCCCATGCCCATGTAGACGACGCGGTCGATGCGCATCTCGCGGCGGGCGTGGATCACCTGTTCGACAATCTCGGCCGCCGTGAGGTTGCGCTTCAGCCCGAACATTCCGCTCGCGCAGAAACGGCAGCCGACCGCGCAGCCGACCTGGGTCGAGACGCAGGCCGCGCGCACCGGCATCGCAACCGCCTCGGCCATCTCGCCGTCGGCGAGGCGGACGACGAGGCGCACCGAGCCGTCCGTCGACGGCACGCGACTCTCGACGCTCGTGCAGAGCCCGCTGCGCGCGAACTCGGCCAGGCGCACGGCCTCGTCGCGGTTCAGCGCCTGCGCGCGCGCCGAGAACTCGGCGGGGTCGAGCGCGCGGCCGGTCATCACCAGCAGTCGCGCGATGCGCGCCTTCTGCGACGGCAGGAGCGCCTCGAGAGCAGGTAATGCGCGCGGGGTCGCATCGGCGGTGGGTGAGGTCTTCATCGAGGCGCGGCATCCTAGAAACGTGTGCATGGCGGCGCCGAACGCATTTCGTTCGCGACTCGAGCGTGACGTGCCGGATCTGCTCGGCGCGAAAGCGTTGTCTTCGGCGATCGCGCTTAGAGCCTATCCCGGTAGGAGCCCCGCGACGGTAGGATGGGCGCCAGCACCGTCCGCAGGGAGGGGGGTGGCGTGGGACTCTTGGTGCGGAGCGACGGCTGGCTGATACCGGACGCGGTGTGGGAGCAGATGAAGTCGTTGCTCCCACCGGGCAAACCGCATCCGCTTGGATGTCATCGACCGCGGGTGGACGACCGCGCGGCGATGACGGCGATCTTTTTTGTTCTACGGACCGGGTG
>SHYZ01000119.1 GCA_009692535.1 Myxococcales bacterium | reverse complement strand
CCGCTGAGTAACCGCAGCGCCCCCTCCTTGTCCGGTCCCGCGAGGAGCACCTCCGGAGGCGTGCACTTCGCACACCCGCGCGCGCACGCGCAGGAATAGAGGACGCCCCAGGCCCATCGCAGGAGATCGCGCACGGCGTGGTGGTCGAGCGCCTCTGCCACGCCCATGCCGCCGATGTTGCGATCGACGAAGACGAGCGCCGGCGATCTCGTGCCGCCGAAGCCCTCTGCGTAGCCGATGACCTCCACATCCTCCGGTTGCGCAATGAGGTGCGAGGTGAGCAGGAGGTCGGCGAGGCGTGCGACATGGTGAATGGACGCCGCCGACGCGGGCCCTACAAGGAAGATGACCGCGGCGACCGTCTCGTACTCGGCCTGCACGGCAGGATACTGCACGGTCGCGACTGCATGACCGTGAGGCATGGCCCCGGCAACCGCTTCCCGCACGGTGATCTCCGCGACGCCGCGCTGAAACGCCAGATTGTCGGAGAGGTGTCGCTCCACCTCGCCGACCCAGCGGCGGCACGCGGTCTCGATTCGCAGGTCCGGGGCGGTCGGAGCCGCGCGGGCGTCGGCCGGGGCGGCGAGGAGGTGGTCGGCGCCTTTCGCAATGCCCCCGCCATCGAGTTGGTGCAGCAATCCCTTCGCGCGAAACACGCGATGGGGGTAGAAGCGCGTCGCGGCCACGCGCCGATCGACACGCCGCAGGACTTCGCCGGTCGTGCGTGAACGGATCTCCAGGATGTTCCGCGTCACGGTCTCGCGGCGCGCATCGGGCCATGCCTCGGTCGCGGCCACGAGGATGCGGCTTCGCTCGGTCGCGCGCGTGTCCGTGCGCCAACGCGCGCGCGAGCCGCCGGTGTGCGTGCCCGGCTGCGCGGCGAGAAACTCGTCGACGGCGGTATCGCTGAATGCGCGTCGAAGCGACGCCTCATCTACCCTGCCCTCGTGAACGGCGGCTTCGAGGTGCGCCGCCGCGAGGTATCGGTTGTTGAAGCCCGCGACAGGCCGGGGTGACGGCAGTTCGTCGCGTGCCTCGAGTTCCTCCATCATGCGTCGCTGCCGCCAGGGCTCGAGCAGGAAGCGCGAGACCGGGCTCTCCTTGACCCACCAGACCCCGAAGTGAGTGCCTCCCGCGTAGGCGCAGGCGAGGTTGGCGCGCGCGCGGAAGAGGGTCGCGAGGTGTCGGTCCTCGAGCAGGCTGAGGGAGCAGGCGCCCTGGTAGCCGGCCCGACGTGCCAGACGACGCGCACCGGCCGTATCGAAGGTGCCCTCGGGAATGATGCCGAGCTCGTCCTCGATTCGGTAGTCGACGGCCGCACGCTCGAGAGCCGCCGCCGCCCTCTTCGCCTCAGGCAGAATCGTGCCTTCCGAGCCCGCGCCAACGGGACGAACGAAGATTCGTGCTGCCGCGCTGGACCTCGCACCGAGCGGGAGGCGCTCGAAGCGCCGAAGCGCGATCTGCTCGACATAGCGCAGCGTGCCGTTGCTACCGGTGCCGACCGCGGTCCACGCAGGACGTGCGCGATGCGCGTCGAGGCTCAGGACGAGGCGCCGGGCCGTGAAGGCCAGGTGCGTGGCCTCGATAGGGTGGAGCCGCTCCACACCGGCGAGCACGATGCGCCCGACCGATGCAAGCCAGGGCGCCGACCGCGCGCCGAGCATGCCGAGGGCTTCGCCCGACAGATCGCCGAGATCGAGGCAGACGAGCGCGGGGAAGGCCTGCCGGCCGAGCGCGTCCTTGAGCTCGGCCGCCCCGGCCACGCGACCGCCGAGTCCAAGGACGCCCAGGCGCGTTAGCGTTGCCGCGATTCGCTCTTTGGCCGCGCGCGGCTCGGCACAGATGAGCAGCACGCGCTCTCCGCGGTCGAGCAGCGCAAAGGTGACGATCGCATCGGTTACTATGTCCTCCACAGCGGCCGGGATGTCACCGATGAGCACGCCCGTATGGCGGTCCCGCTTGCCATCGAACACTCCGCAGAGCGCGGCCGGTGCGTTGCCGAACCCGCCGCACGCCGACCACACGGCGTCCTCGCGGGCCGCATCCATCGGGCGTGCACGCGTCGCCGCGATGTCAAAGGTCGGCGATTGGTTGCCCACGAGCCCGAGCGCACGAAGGACCGCAAGCGGATCGGGCGCGCTCGCCGCAGCTGGAACCGAAGGCGCCACTGAGGTAGTGCTCTCGGGCGCCGCCTCGCGAATCGAGTGAAAGGCCATGCGGAGTGCCAGGCCGGCCGCGATCGTCGGCCCGATTGCGGCGAGATCAAGCGGCAGTGCCGCGGCGTAGGCCGCGGGGCCGGCGGCGAACGCCAGCACGATCAGCAGCGCCGCCAACGCCGCGACCGCCGCGGCGGCTACGGCCACCGGTCCTGGCACCCAGCCCCGGGTCCCGGCGGCCGTCGGCGACGATCGCCGCGAGAGCCGCGCGCACACGAAGAGAGCGATGCCAAAGGTCGCCCCCGCCGCAAGCCCCAGGTAGAGGACCGTGCGCACCGCCGCCACCGCGGTTGCTGTAGTGGCCACAGTCGCCACGGCGCCTGCGCTCGCGCCGGACGCCGCAATCGCCGCGCCGGCGGACGCACCCGGCGTGGCCCCCGCCCACGCCGACGGTCCGCCGCCATGCGCGAGCCAATCGCCGAGCCGCACGAGCGCCCAGATGCCGACCGTGACCCACGCGGCCAGCCCTGCCGACCCCGCCGCGCGAGCCCATCGCCCGCCGGGCTTCCGCGCGACGGCCAGCCCCGCCGCAGCCGCGTGGGCGATCGGGACGATGGCGAGCCCGGCCAGTGCAGCGGTAATCGCGTTCATGCGAACGACCGAACAATGGCCGCGGTGTCGATGTCCGCTCCGGTCTTCAGCACCACGACGCGCGCGCGCTGGCCACCCGCGAGCACGACGCTCTCCGGCAGCGCACGGTCGGCCAACGCACCGGCCACGAGCGGCCTCCCCTCGGGCGACGCGACGATGAGAAGCTCGCGTGCGTCCGATAGCGGCATCGGAGTGCCATCCTCGCGCACAGGCCTCACGCCGAATGCGAGTGCTGCCGCAGCGGTGCCGAAAAATCGGCCCAACTCCGCGCGCAGGTGCCCGCCGAGGTCCGGCCAGGCGAATACACTCTTCTCGCGCAACGTGCGGTGCTGCTCGTCGAGCGCCCCCTCCCAGGACTCACCCGGGGCGAACGGAAGGTCTTCGCGGTGCCCGCCCGGGCGATACGCCGCGGAAAGCATTCGCGCTGCCCACACCTCGTCATCTCGCACCTCGCGGGTCTGCTCCCAGAGCTTCGGGATGGCTGCCGGCGGCACGAGCGCGCAGTGGAGCGGCGTCTCCGCCTCGAAGAGTCGCGCATAGCTGTCATTCGCTGGCTGCGTCGCCGGTTGAACCCCGAGGTGTTTCAGCCGCTCTCGCGCGCGCGTGGCCGCATCGTGAATGGAGGCGCGCAGCGCGTCGAGTCGCTCGAGTTCGTCGTTCACGATTGCAACGATGTCCCGCGCCACCCGCCGTCGCCGCATCTGCACTGCGGCCATGAGCCCGCGTTCGGCCTGACGGCGCGCCTCGTCTGCAACGTCGTCCGGCGACGCGCCGCCCGCTGCCGCACGCGCCGCCCGCGCACGTCGGGCGATCACCCGCCACGCGACGGTCCATGCCACGGCCACAAGAATGGCAATCGCCCCGCCCCACATGACGAGCGTCCATCGGTCGGCCCCGATGCCCGCGACGCCCGCCGCCGACACCTTGAAGCCGGAGCGCGGCCCAGCTCCGGCCGCGAGCCGCACGAGCGCGACGGAGGCCAGCGAGGCCGCCCCTGCGCCCGCGGCGAGCGCGAGAAGTGCACCCGCCTGCGCCAGCCACCACGCCGACGGCGGCTCGCGTCGCGCCATCGCGGCATCGCTCGACGCAGCGGCTTCGGCCGGGGCTGCTGCAGGAGGCGCTGCCGTAGCCAGCCATGCCCGCTGGGGATCGACGGCCGCTACTTCGAGCCGGTCGCGCGCCCGGCGCAAGCCGGCGACCACCGCGCCAAAGTCGCTCAGCCCGCGCTCGTGCTGGCCGAGTTGCCGGTCGACGAAGCCGTACAGCGCCGTCCGCGCCGCGCCCACCGCCGCCGCCTCGGCGCGATCGAGCGCGAGCGAGTCACCCGGCACGCCGACTCGGCCACGCTCGACGACGCCCGCCTCGGCGCGCCACCACACATCGAGGTCGAGCTCCGCGCCGGCCTCGGATGCCACGTTGGCGGCGCCCCGGTCGCACTGGGCCGCCAGCACGTCGAGTCCCGCAAGGGCGCTGCGCCAGCGGAATGCCTCACCGAGCGCGAAGGTGTCCACGTCGGCCGCCGCGACCGCAAAGGTCCCCAACACCGCGCGCGGGTCACGCGGTGGCGCGAGGCGCGATTGGATGACATCGAGGTCGCGAATCCCTGAACGGTACGCGGTCGACACGAACAGGTAGACACCCCTGAGGACATCCTCGTCGGAGAGGGGCATCTTTTCGTTCTGGCGCGGCAGCACGTAGATCCGGCTCAGCAGTGACGCGCGGAGATCCTCGCAGTGCGCGCGTTCGAGCATCGCGAGGCTCGCGAGCGCCGCGCGGCCTCCGGCAGAGCGATCGAGGGCCGGCGCGGCCGCGACCACCACGACGTGCGCCGCGCGCTGGGCCGACTCTGCGCGCGGCGGGAACATGACCGAGAAGTCGCCGTCGATCACCGACGCGACGCTGGCCACCGCCTCCGCGAGCGAGTCGCCACCGACCTCCGCAAGGTCCGCGACGACGACCACGTCGAGGCGGGTCCGATCGCCGGCGGACGCCGCCGCCTCAGAGTGAAGCAGGGAGCGCAAGTCGGCGCCCACCCTCGCGCGAAATCCCGCGATCACCTCGGCCCAGGAACGCCCTGGCACCGTTCCAGGCAGAGGAAATCCCACGAAACGGACCGCGCGCTCATCGCCCTCGGATCGCAGGCGCTCGGCGACGTCCCGTCCGAACGGGCCCACCGCGATGACGAGGGTCGCGTACACGGATTTCCTACGACGCGGGCAGCGCCGAGAGGTGCTCCTCGACGACGCGTTTCTCCTCCTTGAGGTAGCGCGCCGACCGCTCGTCCTCGTCGCGCAGGGCGACGGCGAATAGTTCGTTCACCTGGAGGAGGTAACGCTCCAACTCGCCGCGGAACACACGCCGCGCCGGCACCGTCGAGTTGCGCTCCGCCGCTGCCTGCTTGCCAGCCGCGACGAGATCGTCACGCAGCGCCGCATCGAGCGCCCAGAACGCCTCGAACGATCCGCCTCGATCTCCGGCGAGCGTCTTTTTCACCGAACCGACGACCCACGCATAGCCGCCCTCCGGCGTGCGCTCGACCCGCCCCGCGAGCGTCGCGAGCACGAACGACCAGATCCGCTCCTCCCGGTCGACGAGCCGCGCGCGCGCTTCGTCCTCGGCGCGTCGCTTCTCCTCGGCGTCGCGAATCTCCTTCGGGTGCAGGTTCGGGATGCCGTCTTCCCACGCACTCTCGATGTGCAGCGGGTAGGAGCGGTTCGGCTTCGCCTTCACCGTGCGATACGCGTGGTAGAGCTCGTCATTCACGCGCCGGTAGAAATAGAGCGGCACGCCGAGCAGCGCCCGATAGAAGACGACGATGTCGTCCTCGGACCACCCGTCGATGAAGTCGACGCCGGTCGCGACCATCCGCACGGCCGACTTCAGGCTGTTCGCCTCATCGCCCGCGTACCGCGGCGAGAGGCCCACATAGAACACGTCGGCCGGCGTGACCGTCGGATCGTCGAGCTTGGTCCGATCGATGTTGGCGAGGAGCACGCACTGGTCCGACAGCCGGCGGAACTTGTCGCGAACATGCTCGCGGATCTCCGGCTCCGTCACCGCGTCGAACCCGGCAGCGTCGGGCCGGCCCGCCTTGGTGGCGATCACGAACCGCGCCTCCATCTCGAGCGCGGTCCGCAGGTCGAACCCCTGCTCCTCGAGCGCGCGCCCGAGCGTGCTTCGCGCCTGATCCTCGAGCCGCGCGCGAACGTCGCGGACGATCTCCATCGCGTCCTTGGCGCGCACGCGTCCCTGGTCGTCGATGCCGGGCTCGAACGCTTCGCCAATGGCCTCGAAGATCCGCCCCTCGTCGTAGTAGGCAGGGCGGTCGAGGCTCTGCGCGAAGAGCCGGTCCCAGAGCCGCTTCCCGGCCCGGTCATCCCGCAGGACCTCGCTGTCGAGGTAGAACGCCGCCGCATCGGAGGCTTCCCCACGGCTCGACGGATCGGCGTGCAGCCGCTCCGCCTCGGACTGAATGTCCCGCACCTTCTCGTCGGCGATCGACGAGACATTGCGAAACGCGGTGAGGCGGGCCTCGACCGATCGCTGCAGCTCCTCGTGAAAGCTCTGCCAGAAGCTCACCTTCAGCCAGTCGCGCTGGCCGTTTTCGACCTGGCTGAACATGTCCTGCGTCTTCCGACGCACCTGATCGAACTCCTTGTTCTCCCGCGAAAGGACGCTCGACAGAAAACCCTTGCGCGACGTCGTCTGCAGGCGCTTCTCCAGCTCGCCGAGCTCGCGCTTCACATGCTCCTTCTCAATGTCGTAGGCGTTCTCGCGGGTCTCGTGGAGAAACGCCCCCTCAGCGGGATCCTCGAAGGGCGTCAGCGGCCCCTCTCCTTTCAGCTTGATCAGGAGGAACCGTTGAGCGAGCGGGCCGACCTTGTTGCCGCGGAAGAACTCGGAGAAGAAGCGCCCCGACTTGAGATCGGCGAGCTGCGATTGAAGATAGCTGCCGAGGACCCGCTCGCGGCTCGACGCCACGTCGCGGCGCAGGTTGTCCACCGAGCGCGCGAGCGACGTGTTCCCCTCGTGGACCTGCAGCGGATCGAACGGCTGGATCTGCAACTGCTCGTCGAGTCCGCCAAAAATCGTATCGAGCTTCCGGCGAAAGATGTCCCGCAGGCTCGATCCGTCCGTGCCCTTCTGCGCGACGATCGCGGTGTAGCTCCCCTTCTCCTGCCGATCCTCCTCGAGCCGCGCGTGGTGCTCGACGAACTGGACGTACTTCTCGTCGACGATCCGATCCTTCTCCTCCTGAGCGAGTCGCTGGAACTTTGGGTCGCCGTACGGGACACGGAAGGACTCGTCGCGGCCAAAAACGAGATACGAATCCATCACCCGCGCCACATACCGCAGCGTCGCGTAGTGGAGGATGTCCGCCCGCGGCAGCACGAGCACCGCCGCACCGAAGGAGCCGTAGTGCACCGAGAAATGGCCCAGCGCCAGCGTCTTCTGGTGCTTGTCGTAGTTGTCGTATTCGCCCGCCTGGGCGCCGACGATCGGTGAGAAGACCTGCAGAAACGCGCTGTCGGCGATCGCGTTGGTGTACTTCTCGACCGACAACTCCGACGGCTTGTCGACGAGGTAGCAGAGCGAGAACGGCCGGTTCGTGATGTGGGTACGCTCTGGGTGGGTCGGATCGTAGTGAAACTCGACCTTGTCGACACAGCGCTCGTAGCCGAGCTTGGTGACGAACTCGAGCTCCTTTAGCGCGGCGTACCCGTTGGCGTTGATGTCGGCGTGGAGCGCCTGCTCCACGTCGGAGGTGAAGATCGACGGGAGCATTAGCGTGGCGACGACGTTCGGTCTGCCCCACCCGTGGTCCCGGATCATGTCCTGCAGAAGGTATGCGACCGGCAGAAAGCCGCCGCTGCCGGTGCCGCCGGCGACCGACGCGAAGATGAGCGCCTGGATGACTCGGTCCTCGTTGTCGCGATAGGGGCTGTCGGGGCGGGTCGCCGCGTCGAGCATGCGCTGGATCGACCGCACCATCCCGGCGCGATCCTCCTCGAGGTTGTAGTAGAGGCCGAGCCGACTCTCGACGCGGATCTGCCCCGCCCCGGCACCTTGCGCGTCGCGGAACTGGTAATCCGGGTGGACCCACTGCGTGAGCATCCGATCCTCGCGGAGTTCCTGCCGCCCCCGCTTACGCTCCACGTACGCGCGACGGTCAAACGCCGAAATGAGGAACCGGTTCGTGTCGGGGACATTCTTCTGCGCGTGCAGATCGGCCTTGTTCGTGTCGATGCAAACCGTGTGGATGAGGTCGCGGAACCGCCCCCAGTTGGGATGGCGCCGGAGCTTCCCGGCGATGGCGTTGACGACTCGGGAGCCGGAGCCGCCGAGTCCGATGAACAGCGTCGGCGAAAATCGATCTGCACGCAGGATGCCCATGGTCTCTCCTCACCCGATCCGGAAACAGAATTCGCCACAACGATACGCGATCTCGCGACGCAGCATATACGAGCCCTCGGTCGGCGTGACCGGCTCCCACTTCCGCGTGCGCGGGTCCTTCTGCTCGATGGTGGCGCGGGCGGTCACGACGAAGTCGCCGCGGGTCGCGCGGATGACCACGGCGGCGCCGCGCGGGTCGTATACGGCGTTCCCCGTACCGTCGAGGGCGACCCGTGCGTCGCGGTAGAACCCACGTCGACCGCCCGGCAGTTCGCGCAGGCGGCGCGCCGACGCGCGTGCGAGTGCGGTTTCGGTCTTGGCGAGGCGGAGCACCTGCTCGCGGTCGAAGTCGCGCGGGCGGAGGAAGCCGATCACGACAAAGAGGAACAGCAGGCCACCGGCGATCGCGGCGAGGACGCGCCACCAGCAGGTAAGAAACGTCGTGGCCTCGACGCGGAGAGCGACCTGCACGCGCGCCGCGCCATCGTGGTAGTGCGGGTCGCGTCCGCGCAGGACGATGCGCGAGTCGGGGCCGGCGACGGCGTCCTTGCAGCACCCGCGCGATTCGACACACACCCGCGTGGTGCCCGAGCGCACCTCGAGCGGCGTCGGCGCGACGAGCGCGACACCGTCGGGCAGCCCTTCGGCCACTGCCTCCAGCGGGATGCGGTCGGCGTTCACAGAGCCGGTGAGATCGAGGTCGGCACACCGTCTGGTCGGTTCGCGCGCGCCGGACCACGTGCCGAAGTCGACCGGGTCGGGGCGGACCTGGAGCGTGAGCGGCAACCATCCCTCGACGACGAAGTCAGACACCGCCACGCGGTCGAGCCATCGGTTCACGAAGCGCGCGCGCAGCGGCTGCTTGCCCATTTCGGTGAGGGCGATGCGGGCGACGAACGTACCGTCCTTCTGGCGCTCGAGAGGAACCGCCTGCTGACCGACGACCAGCGTTGCGGCGAAGCCGTCGGACTCGAAGAAGGTAGGGTCGTTGAACGTGTTGCCGCGCCAGGTCAAGTGCGCAGTCACCTCGATCTCCTCGCCGGCCCGTGCCGACGACGGCGCGCGAACGATCTCGGCGGCGAGGTCGTAGCGCAGAATGATCCCGTAGGAGACCGGGCCGGCGGATTGCCGCAGGGAGAGCGTCCACTTCGAGCTCTCGTCGGGATCGTGGGGAGCCCGAAAGACGGCGTAGGTGTGGCATGGGCGCGTCTCGCAGCCGCTGTCGCCGGTCTCGAGGGGGGCAATAACTCTCCCGTCGGCGGTGAGGCTCGCGTCGAAGGCGCCGGTGCGTCCGTCGGTCGCCATGTCGATAAGCACCTCGGTCACGTAGCGCCCCACCGTGAAGCTCGAGCTCCCGCCTGGCTTGAGGACGCCGACCTCAGGCTTCGAGCGGATGCTGGCGGCATACACCTTGGTGAACTCGGTGACGAGCTTCCGCGGGGAGTCGATGGAGTGGAGGCCGCCGAGTGGGCTGAGAAACTGCGTCTGCGCCCTCTCGATCTCCGGCGACGTCGCGAGGCCGAGCGTCGTGATTTCGAAAGTTCGAGTGGCGGCATCGAGACCAAGGAGCGCCTGCGCCTGCTCGGGGGTGAGCGCGTCGTCCGATGACGGCGCACCGTCGGTCACGAGGAGCAGCCGGCGTTCGGGGAGCGAGCTTTCCGAGAGGATTCGCCGGGCCTCCCGGAACGCCCCGCTGAAATACGTCCCCTGGTCGAAGACGAGCGCGCGGATCGCGTCGGGCCGTGCATCGAGCCGGCGAAAGCCGCCCGGCCCCGCGAAGACGAGGATGGTGAGGCGGTCGACGGGATCGAGGAACGCGCGGAAGATCTGGGTCGCGAGCAGGGAGAGGCGATTGGGATCGGACGGCGGAAGATCAGGGCCGCCCTGCATCTGCGTGCCATTGGTCATGCTGGCAGAGTTGTCGAGGATGACGACCCATTCGGTGGCCGCGCGGGCGTCGACCGCCACCACCGCGGCGACTACGCATGCGACGAGGATTCTGGGCGCGAGCCTCATGTGATCAGAAAGTAGAGCGAGCCTGCCTGGTAGGTGACGTTCTTCGAGACGGCATACCCGCCCTTCTCGACGGGGACATCCTCGAATTTCCTCGTCTGTCGATTCAAGCGCCGCAGCCCACCGGTGGAGCGGATCACAACTGCACCGCGCACCGCGGCGAGCACGAATGTGGCCTGCCGGTGCTTGTCGGTGGCGGAGCCGTCCTCGCGGACCCCCGTGGCTGCCGACCGGTAGAACCCGCGTTTCCCGCCGGGCAAATCACGCAGCCGGCGCGCGGTGGCGCGGGCGAGTCCCTGCTCCTTGCCGGCGAGCTTGATCGCGTCGTCGGTGGCGAACGAGTGCGGCGCCAGGATGCCGTACGCGATGAACGCGGTGACGACGGTACCGGCGAGCAGCGCGATCCACCAAGCGTGGCACGACAGGAACGAGCGCCCCGTCACCTTCCAGCGGATGCGGACGGTGCGCACCTGATCGGGGAAGTCTGGGCTGAGCGCCTTCACCGTCAGCGTAACGGGCTCGGGCGACTCCGACGCGCAGCGCGGAACGTCGTCGAGGCAGATCGGGACAGCGCGATCGATGCCGACGGTGAACTGGATCCCCGCGGGCACGGGGTAGCGCATGCCGTCGGCGTTCGCCACCAGCGTGGTCTCGCAGCCGAGCGCCTTGGTCGATTCGAGTCGAAATTCCTGCTCCTCGACGCCGCGCGATCGCGAGAAGTCGAGCGTCTTACAGGTGCCGTGCCACGCGGCGCCCGCGTTGATCGTGCCGAGGTCGAGCTCGGCGGGAAGCTCGAGCACGATCGGCTCGCGCACCTTGAGCATGCGGCGCTCGGTCACCTGTTTGCCCAGAACGCTGGCGATCGCCTCCAAGGCGACCTCGGCGATCATCTTCGGCTCGAAGTTCAGCGTCCAGGTCGACGCCGGGTCGCCGGGGCGGTCGGCGGCGAATGTGCCCAGCGCCTCGTCGTTCAGCGTGGCGGTTACCGCGAGGGCGGGGTCGCGCACGAACGCCTCCGCCGGTGCGCGTGAATCGCCGGCCACCGGCAACAGGAACGACAGGGTCACCCGGCATGGCATGCCGACGTAGCAGGTGGCCGGAGTCGCCCCGAGGTCGATGCCGACGCCGAGCTTGGTGAGACGCGCGACGGCCGGGGCGCCGGGGCAGAGATCGCCTGCGCCCCCGTCGCCGAGCAGCCGGATCGCCACCTCGTCGGAGTCGGAGATCGGTGGCGGTGGCGTAAAGGAGGCCGTCACCGCCCCGTCCGCCGCGACCGTGCCCTCCACCTTCTGCGTTTTCCCGCCGCCGAGGTCGACGACAAACAGGGCGCGCATCCCGGCCGACAGCGCTTCCCGCCCAACAGAGTTCCCGTTCTTGTCGGTCAGATGTCCACGCAGCGAGACGGGGGCCCCGGCGACGAGTACCTGCTTGTTGCCGGGAGCATCCATCACCCCACGCAGCCGGCACAGGCTCACGCTAAGCGCGAACGGCGCCGACGTGATGGCCCCGAGCTTCTCAGTCACATCGAGGCGGATCCCCTTCGGCACGAAGCGGAGAGAGAGGGCGCCGCCGGCGGGAATCTTGAGCTTGGCCGACGCCGTTCCATCTGGCGCGATTGTCACGGGAACGCGCAGCACCTCCTTGCCATCGGGACCCGCGACGATGACCTCCCCGCCCTGAACCGGGCGCGGCTTGCCGTCCGTGCCAACCGCACGCACGGCGAGGTCCAGGTCGTCGCCGACCGAATACGGGCCGGGGCTCACACGGACGATGTCTGCCCTAATCGCCATGGCGGGCGGCGGCGGCGGCGGGGCCACAGCGACCGCGACCCCATCTCGGACGTAGATCTGCTCCTTGCCAGGCTTGAGAGCTTCAGCGCGACGACAGTCGTACAAGGAGGCACGCGAGAACTCCGGGTGCTCGATAGGCATGACCGTGTCACAGGTGCTATCGCACATGTCCCAGCAGGTGCGACACTTCCCATCACGGCCCACCACGAACATCTCCCGATGCCAGTGCCAACAGAGGTATTCAGCGGCGTGTGCGCCACACTCGTTGCGGGTGACGGTGCCCGAATCGAATTCGAAGCCGCCCACACAATAGGTGTTCGCATCCGCCTTCGCCTCGCGCGCCGCCGCGAGCGTGACGAAGACGCCGAGTAGAATCGCAACCGTCCTCACCCGAGTAACACCCGGAAGCGCGCCGCACCGGAGTGCTGGCCCAAGGCGATGCGCGCGCCGTCCCGAAGCACCATGCTGGCATGGTGGATGCGAGTGTCGTTCACCCACGTCCCATTCGTAGAAGTGTCGAGCAACACCCACCCGCTCGCCTCC
>SHYZ01000118.1 GCA_009692535.1 Myxococcales bacterium | reverse complement strand
CTCGATCGTGCCGCGCTCAGGATCGGCGTGATCGAGCGGGTGCTCGAGGGTGAAGCAGAGAAACGAAGGATCGGTCTCACACGGCGTCGCCCCTCGCTCGGCGAGTCGCTCCTCGAGCGAGAGCGGTGGCACGGACTCGCAGCCTGAGGTCAGCTGCGAGCCCAACAGCACGAGGGGCATGAGGGTCAGGCGGGGGGCACGCATGTTGTGGCTGGGACCCTCTCACGCTTGCGCCACCGGAACACCACGCGCAGCGAGCGAGCACCACCCCGAACGGCAATGGTCTTGTCACGCGCAGGGCTCACGGCATACCTTCCGCCGCCGTCTGGTTGAGGGGCCACACATGATCGAAGCCACCGAACTCGAAAAACACTATGGAGACAAGCGCGCCCTGGGGCCGGTCTCGTTCACGATCTCCGAGGGTGAGGCGGTCGGATTCCTCGGGCTCAACGGCGCGGGGAAGACCACCGCGCTGCGCGTGCTCGCGTGTGACCTGCGCCCATCGGCGGGGTCGGTGAGGGTCGGCGGCATCGACGCGGTCGAGTCGCCCCACGAGGTGCGCCGGCAGGTCGGCTTCCTGCCCGAGACGCCGCCGCTCTACCTCGACATGACCGTCGGTGACTATCTCGACTTCGCCGGGCGGCTGCGCGGCATGACCGCCGGGGCCGTCCGCGACCGGCTGCCCGAGGTGCTCAAGGCCACGAACCTCACCGAGGTGAAGGACGACATCGTGCGGCAGCTCTCGCACGGCTACCGCCAGCGGGTCGGCGTGGCGCAGGCGATCGTGCACCGCCCGAAGCTGCTCGTGCTCGACGAGCCGACGCGCGGCCTCGACCCGGTGCAGATCGTCGAGATGCGCCAGATGATCCGCGACCTCAAGAAGACGCACACGATCCTCGTCTCGTCGCACATCCTTCCCGAGATCAGCGAGACCTGCGACCGCCTGCTGGTGATCCGTGACGGCGCGATCGTCGCCGCCGGCACTGAGGCGGAGCTGTCGAGCGGGCTGCTCGACGCGCGCAGCGTGGTCCTCGAGGTCGCGCCCGGCGCCGGTGGTGAAGAGGCCGTGCTTGCTTGCGCGCGTGCCGCCGCCGGGGTCACGCGGGTCGACGTCGCGTCGCGTGCCCACGGGGTGCTCGAACTCAACGTCGACGCCGCGCTCGACGCGCGCGCCGAGCTCTGCCGCGTGCTCGTCGGCGGTGGTCACGGCGTGCTCCGCCTCGACCGCGCCCGGCACCAGCTCGAGTCGATCTTCCTCGAGCTCGTGCAGGGCCGGACCGACAGCAGCAAGGGAGCCACCTGATGTGCGCCACCACGATCATCTTCCGCCGCGAGCTCGCCGCCTACCTTCGCTCTCCGATGGGCTGGGTGATCGCCGCGATCACGCTGCTCCTCGACGGCGTGCTCTTTCAGGCGTTCGCGCTCGGCGCCGGCAAGCGGCTCTCTGCCGTCGCGCTCGCCGAGTTCTTCCGCTACTCCACGCTCCCCGTCGCGGTCGCCGCGATCGCGCTCTCGATGCGCCTCGTCGCCGAGGAGCGTGAGCAAGGGACGATGGTGCTGCTCAACACCTCGCCGGTGCGCGACCGTGACATCGTGCTCGGCAAGTTTCTCGCCGCGTTCGTGTTCCTCACCGGCGTGACGCTCGCCAGCGTCTACATGCCGCTGCTCATCATGGTGAACGGCAAGATTTCCGTCGGGCAGGTCGCGGTCGGCTACCTTGGGCTCGCGCTCTGGGGCGCGACGATGCTGGCGATCGGCGTCTTCGCCTCGTCGCTCACGCGGCACCAGCTGGTCGCCGGGATCGTGGCGGCGGCAATCGCCGGCTGCTTCGTCGCCTTTTACTTCCTGTCGAAGGTCGTCGACGGTCCGCTCAAGGACGTCTTCGCCAGCATCGATCTCTACGCGCGGCACTTCCCGCCGTTCCAGCAGGGCGTGCTGCACCTCGCGCACGTCGTCTACTACTTGGCAGTCACCTACGTCTTCCTGCTACTCGCGGTGAAGACGATGGAGGCGAAGCGATGGCAATAACTATGACGACGCCGCCCAGTCGGCTCGTCGGCTGGATCAACTGGTCCATGCTCGGCGGTCTCCTCCTTCTATTCATCGGCGAGCGCGTGCTCGCCGGGTCGGACACGCCGCGCTACGCAGCGGCAGGACTCGGGCTCGCGTACATCGTCGCGGCCACCATCCTGCGCGCCCGCGCTGCCCTGCTCGCACCGTCGGGTGCCAAGTGCGCTGAGCGTGCGCTGCTCGCGGCCTCGCTCGGCGTGATCGCGGCACTGTTCCTTTACTTTCGCCCCGGCGTCGGCGCGGTCACGGGCCACACCGCCGACGCGCTCGCCGTGCTCTGGCCGATCCTGCTGGTCTGCTCGGTGCTGCCGATCCTCCTGGCTCAGCTGGCCGGCGGTCGCGCACGCGGCGGCGGTCGCGTCGAGGGGCTGCGCGTGCTCGAGGCGAGCTCGGGCGGCCTCACCATCGGCCTCGCGCTCTCGCTGGCGTTCGTCGTGGCGTGGCTTGCCAAGGCGCGCGACGAGAAGCTCGACCTCTCCTACTTTCGCACCTCGCGCCCCGGCACGGCCACGGTGAACATGGTCAGCAGCCTCGCCGAGCCGCTCGACGTCCTGCTCTTCTTCCCGCAGGTGAACGAGGTCAAGGACGAGGTCACGAGCTACTTCGGCGAGCTCGCCAAGCGCTCCTCGCGCGCCAAGCTCGAGGAGCACGACCGGATGCTCTCGCCTAAGCTGGCCGAGGAGCTCAAGGTCCGAAAGGACGGCGTCGTTGTGCTCCGTCGCGGCACGCAGACCGAGCTCATCACGCTCGACACCGACCTCGCCAAGGCGCGCAACTCGCTCCGCACGCTCGACGAGCAGGTGCAAAAGGCGGTCGCCAAGGTCGCGCGGTCGCCGCGCATCGCCTACCTCACCGTCGGACATGGCGAGCTCAACGATCCGCCGGCCGACGCGACCGGCGAGCGCGATCTCAAGGCCCGCGCGAACCTCGTCAAGAGCCTGCTCGAGCTGCTCAACTACAAGGTGAAGGATCTCGGCGTGACCTCGGGGCTCGGCCAGGCCGTACCCGACGACGCGCAGGTCGTGCTCGCGCTCGGGCCGGCGCGTGCGTTCCTCGCCGAGGAGCTCGCCGCGCTCGACGCGTACCTCGCCAAGGGCGGCGCGCTGCTGCTGGCGCTCGATCCCGAGAGCAAGTTCGAGCTCGGGCCGCTCGAGGCGCGCGTCGGCGTGAAGTTCGATCGCACCCAGCTGGTCGACGACAAGGTCTACCTCGTCGATCGGCGCAACCCGAGTGATCGGCGCGGCATCGCGACCGACAAGTTCTCCGCGCACGCCTCGGCGACCACACTGGCGCGGGTGCGGCCGGGCGAAGGGATGGCACTGCTCGGCGCGGGTTCACTCAGCGACCTGCCGGCGGTGACGGGGCAAAAGCCGCCCAAGCGCACCTATACGGTCCGCTCGCTCTCGAGCACGTTTGCCGATGCTGACGGCGACATGGCGTTCGGCGTCGGGGAGAAGCGCACCGCGTACAACCTCGTCGTGGCGGTCGAGCTTGCGGCGGCGGGCGACGGCAAAGACGCGAAGGACCCCAAGACCGCCAAGGGCGGCCGTGCGCTCGTGCTCGCCGACGCGCAGCTCTTCTCCGACTACGTGCTGTCGCAGTTCGAGCTCAACAAGGTGCTCGTCGCCGACGGCGTCAAGTGGCTCGGCGGCGAAGAGGCGTGGGCTGGCGACACCAAGTCGGAGAAGGACGTCGAAATCCAACACACGCGCAAGCAGGACGTGGCGTGGTTCTACACGACGATCCTCGGCGCGCCGGCGCTCGTGCTCGGCGGCGGGTTGCTCGCCGTGCATCGTCGGCGCAAGCGGAGGCCCGCATGAAGCTCGCGAAGACCAACATCATCCACGGCGCGCTGCTCGCAGTCGCGCTCGGGTTCGCTTGGCAGACTCTCACCCGCAAGGTGGCGCCCGACCGCCCGCCGGGAAGCGTGACGCTCTGGGGCGGCTCGCCCGCCGAGGTCGTCTCGGTGCACTACGAGAGCGAGCTGCCGACCGAGTCGCGCGCGATCGACGTGGTGCGCAAGGACGGCTACCTCTGGGGCGTGTCGAAGCGCACGACCAAGCCGCCCGTGCCGCCGGTGCCGCCCGTGCCGCCGCCACCGGCGCCGGGCGCGCCCGACGCTGGCACACCGGCGCCCGCGCCCGAACCGCCAAAGCAGGTCGAGCCGGTGGTCACGACGCGCGAGTTCACCGTTGGCGAAGCGGGCACCAAGCTGCTCGAGAAGCTGGTGCCGCTGGTCGCGCTGCGCGATCTCGGCAAGCTCGATGAGGCCCGCAAGAAGGAGTACGGCCTCGACGCGCCCAAGGGGAAGCTCGTGGTCAAGCGCGCCGGCGCATCGCACGAGCTGATCGTGGGCGGCAACGTCTTCGGCGGTGGTGACCGCTACGTCCTCGAGCGGTTATCCGGCCGAGTCTTCGTCGTCGCCGACGACGCGATCCGCCCGCTCGACACCGGCGAGGTTACGCTGCCGGAGCGAAAGCTCCACGCCTTCGAGCCCGCCGACATCGCCGAGGTGCTGGTGCAGGGGGGCGGCAAGGAGCGCCGCGTCCTGCGCAAGGCCGAGCCCGGCAAGCCCAAGCCGATCTGGTCCGACGCGGCCACGCCCGCCGTCGAGGACCAGACGCTCGCCGCCTTCATGGACCGCGTCTCGCCGCTCGCGCCGCTCGACTACCCATCGCCGGCGCCGACCGACGCCGAGCTCACGCTCGTGCTGAAGTTCACCTACCGCTCCGCGAAGAGCGCCGAGCTCGGCACCACCGAGCTCTACAAGAAGCCCGCCCTCAAAGAGGGCACCTTCGACTGGTACGTGAAGAGCGAGCGCACCCGCGTCGTCGCCCGCGTCTCAGCCCCCGTCGCCGAGCGCCTCGAGCAGGACCTCGCCTCGCTGTAACGGCGGGCGCGCACAGCTCGGCGGAGCGCGCATCCACAGCTGCGCACTGCCGTCGAAGAACAACCGCGCACGGCGCTCGCGCAGTTGTAGGCGGTAGCGCGCACGGCTCGGTCGGACGGGGCACGTGCGCCAGCCGCACGACGCGATGAACCTGCCGCTCGGCAGCGTGCCATTGCCAGTCGGGCCATGACGGGACTAGGGTGCGCGCACACCGGTCGCTTGGTGCCACCCGGACTCAGGAGTTTGCCGATGCGCTTTGAAATCCTCTATCCCGGTTCCTATGCAATGGCGAAGGCCACGCTCGCGCAGGATGAGCAGTTCCGCGCCGAGAGCGGGGCGATGGTTGCAATGACCTCGACAGTCGACGTCGAAGGGAAGATGGAGGGCGGGCTCTGGAAGGCGCTCAAGCGCAAGGCGGTCGGCGGCGAGAGCATGTTCATGCAGACGCTCAAGGCGACGCGCGGGCCGGGCGAGGTCTTTATCGCGCCGAGCACGCCGGGCGACCTCGCGCTCCTCGAGCTCAATGGTGCGAACAACTACTTCCTGCAAAAGGAGGGCTTCCTCGCCGCCGAGTCGGGCGTCACGCTCGAGACCGTGAGCCAGGGGATCTTCAAGGGCATCATGTCCGGCGAGGGCGTCTTTGTGCAGCGCGTCGGCGGCCAGGGCAAGCTCCTCGTCTCGAGCTTCGGCGCGATTCACAAACTCGCGCTCGCGCCGGGCGAGAACTACGTGGTCGACAACGGCCACCTCGTCGCTTGGTCGGGCACGGTGACCTACGAGATCAAGAAGGCGAGCTCGGGCTGGCTGAGCAGCGCGACCTCTGGCGAGGGCTTCGTCTGTCACCTCACGGGGCCGGGCGACGTCTACTTCCAGACCCGCAATGCCGCCTCATTCGGCCAGTGGGTCGCGTCGTTCATTCCCGCCAGGTGACACGGCAGACGCGCTTCGCCGCGGAGGTGTTCGGCCCCTGGGCCAAGGGGCAGAGCACCGCCGCGACGATCGACATCGGCACCTGGCTCGTCGTCACGCTCGACGGCGGACGACGCCTCGAGCTGCCGCTCGCCAGTCTCAAGATCAGCCGCGGCGGCTTCGACCTGCTCTCGGTCGTGCTCGCAGGCACGGCGACGAACGGCGAGGCGCTCCATGTGATCGTGCACGACGTGAGCGTGCTCGCCGCGCTCGATCAGCACGGCACCCACGCGATGCGAGCGCAGGCGGCAACCGTTGCGCGCAGCCATAGCCGAGGGCGCATCTGGCGCTGGGTCGCCTCGCCGGGGGCCGTGCTCCTGTTCGTCGCGCTGCTCGCCGGCGCGTGGCTCGGGCTGCCGTTGCTCGTCGACGTGGCGGTCGACCGCATCCCGGTCTCGCTCGAGGAGGAGCTCGGCGCTGCGTCGGTCGAGTCGATCGTTGCGGGGCAGCCGGTGCTCGAGGACGGCCCGGTCCACGCCGCGGTAAAGACCGTGTTCGACCGTGTCGTGCTTGGCGTCGGCGCGACGCCGTACACGTTTCACCTGACGGTCGTCGACACACCAACCGTCAATGCCCTCGCCGCACCGGGCGGGCAGGTCGTCGTCTTCACCGGGCTGGTGTTCGAGGTGGAGTCCGCCGAGGAGCTCGCCGGCGTACTGGCGCACGAGCTGCGGCACGTGACCGCTCGGCACGGGCTCCGCCAGCTCATTAGGTCAGGCGGCGTGGTACTCGCAATCGCGCTCTGCTTCGGCGACGTGAGCGGCCTCGCCGTGTTGGTGAAGACGCTCGGCGACATGAGCTACAGCCGCGACGCTGAGCGCGAGGCCGATACGGGCGCGGTGGCAATCCTTCGGCGCGCCCGCGTCGACCCCACGCGCTTTCGCGAGTTCTTTGCGCGCATGGCGAAGCACGGCTCGAGTCTGCCCGCGATCCTGTCGACCCACCCGCAGGGGGACGAGCGCGACGCGTCCCTCCGCGCGCTGACCGCCGGCGCGACCAGCAGCGATTGGGACCCAATCACGGTGGATTGGGCCGCGGTGCGAGCGCTCAAGGCGCCGCGCTAGCGCCGCCACACCGCTACGGCGAGACGCCCCCGACGCTGACTATAACTGTCGCGTGCGTGCGGCCAGCACGGCGCGCGCGACCGCTTCGAAGCCGCGGCCACCATCGGCACGGGTGACGCGAGACGGTCGATGAATGAGCTCGTCCCAGACGGCGCGCACGCTGGCTACGCCGACGGAGCGCGGGAAGCCGCGAAACATCGGCTCGTCGTTGAGTGCGTCGCCGACGTAGAGGCAGGCGCCCTCGCCCGCCGCGCCGAGCAGGCGGCGCGCGAGCTTGCGGCTGGCGGTGAGCTTGTCAAAGCCAGGCGGCCAGAAGTTCACGTGCACCGACGAGCGGACGGCGCGAAAGCCACGGGCGCGGAGAAACTGTTCGCAGGCGCGCGCGGTCGCCTCGGGCAGGCGCGCCGCTTCGTTCCAGTCGATGGCGAGGTCGACGACGCGGCCGGCCGAGTCGTCGGAGAGGCGCGCGCCGGGGAAAAGTGCGAGCGCGGCGCGGGCGGCGGTGAACATGCGGCGGCGGAGCGGGGGGAGCGTGGCCGTCGGCAGCGCGAGAGTGCGGACGAGTCGGCCGTCGGGCGCGCGGGACCAAGTGACGCCGCCGTTCTCGGCCACAACGGCGCGCAGCGGCAGCAGTCGGAGCAGCACCTCGCCCCACGCCGAGGGCCGGCCAGTCACGATGACGAGGTCGACGCCGGCGGCGGCGAGGCGCTCGAGCGCGCGGGTGGTCGACGCGTGCAGCTGCCCTGCGGTGGTCAGCGTGCCGTCGAGGTCGGTGAAGACGGCGCCAACGTCGGCGTAGAACGGATCGCCTGCGGACATGCCGCCGCACGGTAGCACCGGCGCCGGTTGTGCGTGGATCGTCGCGTGGGGAGTCGGTGGCGCGGCGAGCGATTACGGGTATCCTCGTCGCGGATGCACGACCGCCGGGTCCGAGTCGCAGTCGCAGTCGTTGCCGCTGCCGCTGCCGCTGCCGCTGCCGCTGCCGCCGTCGGCGCCAAGATCGGCGTCGAGTTCGGCGCGGAACGGCAGGCGTTTGCAGCGGGGCCGGAAATCTTCCCGCTCTCCTCGGTCCGCCCGGGGCAGAAGGGCTACGGGCTCACGGCGTTTGTAGGCACGCAGCCGGAGCGCTTCGACTTCGAGGTGGTCGGGGTGATGCGCGACTTCCTGCCGCGCATGGACATCATCCTCGTGAAGTCGGACGACCCGCGCATCGTGCGAACCGGCTTCGCGCAGGGCATGAGTGGCTCGCCGCTCTACCTCGACGGCAAGGTGGTCTGCGCGTTCTCTTACGGCTTCCGCTTCAACAAGGAAGCGATCGGCGGGTGCACGCCGATCCACTACATGCTCGACGAAGCGCGACAGACGACTGGGCAGGTCGGCGCCGATCCGGCTGCACCGGTCGGCCCCGCGGGACACGCCGCGCTCGCATCGCGCGACTGGGACCCGTTCGCCGCGCCGCTCGCACCGCCGACCGTGCACGCACCGGTGGGCGACCTGGTTCGCGCGAGCGTGCCGCTGTCGGTCTCGGGCGTCGACGCGCAGGGGCTCGCGGAGCTGCGCGATCTCTTCGCGCCGTACGGCCTCGAACCGCAGCAGGCGGGCGGCGGTGGGACGGGCGGCGAGAACTCGGGCCCGACGCGCTTCGAGCCGGGCTCGCCGATCGCCGTCGTGCTCTCGCGCGGCGACCTCTCGATGGTCGGCACCGGCACCGTGAGCTACGTCGACGGCAACCGCGTGCTCGCGTTCGGGCACCCGATGTTTCAGATGGGCGAGACGTTGCTGCCGGTCACGAGCGCGGAGATTCACACGATCATCCCGTCGGCGCAGAGCGCGTTCAAGCTCTCGTCGCCGCTGCGCACGCTCGGTGCATTGGTGCAGGACCGGCAGTCGATGATCCTCGCCGACACCTCACGCCGCGCCGAGCTGATCCCGGTCGAGCTGACGGTGAAGACGCCCGGCGGCACGCGACGCTTTCGCTCCGAGGTGGTGCGCCACCGGTTCCTCACGCCGCAGCTCGCGATGGCCTCGGTGGCGAACGGCATCCGGCACATCGCGCCCGACCTCGCCGACGCCACGATGATCATCGACAGCGTGGTGCATGTGCGCGGCTTCGACCCGCTGCGCTTCCGCGATCACGCCTGGTCGCCCGAGGGCGCGGCGGCGGGTGCCGTCTCGGGCGCGCGCGGCCTCAGGATTCTCACGCCGCTGCTGTTCAATCCGTGGGCGCCGGTCACCGTGGATCGCGTCGAGGTCACCGTCGAGGTGACGTACCGCGCCGATGTGGAGACGCTGGTCGGGCTGCGCATCCCGCGCTACGAAGTGCCGGTCGGCAAGCCGGCCTTCGTCGAGGCGGTGCTCCAGCCGTATGCGGGGCGCACGCGCGTCGTGCGGATCCCGTTCGAGCTGCCCGCGCGGCTCGCCGGCGCGACGCTCAAGCTCGAGCTGGCCACCGGTGATCTCGCGCGGCTCGACGCTGCGCCGCCGGAGAACCTCACGCAGCTCTTCGCGGCGCTGAGAAGGACCTATCCGGCCAACACGCTGGTCGCCACGATCTACGCGCCCGACGAGGGGATCGCTGTGGCCGGCCACCTCGTCCCCGATCTTCCCGACGGCGCGCTCGACACGGCGCGCGCGGCGACCTCGACCAAGCGGGTTGACTCACACCGCACGCTGCTGCGGGTGGTCGTGCCGACGAGCACCGTGGTGCTGGGAAAACAGGAGCTCACGTTTCGCGTCCAGAACCTGAAGTGACGGCGCAGCGCAACGCACGCAACACACGCAACGCACGCAACGCACGCGAAGATCACGAAGACCGCGACGAGGACCTTCCCCGATGCCGATGCCGATGATGAAACACGCACCCAAGCTCGCGCTGCTCTTGGCCGCGCTCGTCGTGGACGACGCCGCCGCCGTCACCACGCGCGCATTCAACACGCGCACCTACAAGGAGTTCGACGAGGGCGAGGCGGAGCAGGTGCTCATCTCGTCGCGAGGTGAGCTCTCGTCGGGCATCGCCACCGACCGTGTTGAGCTCGAGACCGATGCGCTCTGGACCGCGGCGCGCGCGGCCGATGGGACGATCTATGTCGGCGGCGTGGCCGACGGTGCGGTCTACGCGGTCGCCGGCGGCAAGGTGAAGAAGGTGCTCTCGCTCGAGGAGGAGACGCCCTGGATCGGCGCGCTGCTCGTCGGACCCGACGGGACGCTCTATGTCGGCACGCTCGCGAGCGGGCGCGTCCACATGCTCGCAAAGGGTGCGGAGAAGGCGACGTTGCTCGCGGATTTCGGTGGCGCGACGGACGCTGCCGTTGTCGACGCCGGCACGAAGGACAAGCCCAAGGCCGACGCCAAGGACAAGGACAAGCCCAAGGCCGACGCCAAGGACAAGGACAAGGCCGACGCCAAGGACAAGGACAAGGCCGACGCCAAGGACAAGGACAAGGCCGACGCCAACATCGACGCCACCGACGCCGATGCAGCCCATGTCTGGGCGATGTCGCTCGACGCTGCCGGCAAGACGCTCTTCGCTGCGACCGGCCCGAACGGCAAGCTCTACGCGATCGACCTTGGCACCAAGAAGGCCCGCGTGATCTGGGACTCCGAGGAGGAGCACCTGCTCGCGCTGCACCGCGCCAAGGACGGCGCGCTCTGGCTCGGCACCTCTGACGAGGCGATCCTCTATCGCTTCGACGTGCAGCGCGGCGAGGCGCGCGCCATCGCCGATTTCTCGGGCACCGAGGTGAAGGCGATCGCTGAGCTCGATGGCGCGTTCATCGTCGCGGCCAACGAGTTCGAGCCAAAGAGCGGCGTGCCGTCGCCGCGACCGCAGAAGGGTCCGAAGGGGACTGCACCCAAGGCGCCCGAGGCGGGGTCGGGACCGGGCGCCGATCGTGGCGCCGAGCCGTCGCGCAGTGGCGAACGCAAAGGCACCGGGGCGCTCTTTCGCGTCGAGCCAGACGGTCGCGTGGAGCAACTGCACGCGCTCGCCGAGGGCTACTTTCAGTCGCTCGCAGCGACGGCCGATGGCGTCTACGCCGCGTCCGCAGCAGGCGGCAAGCTCTACTTGGTTCGCGCCGACCGCACAGTCGCGACGGCGTTCGACGTGGACGAGCGGCAAGTGAACGCGGTGCTCGCGTGGGACGACAAGGTGGCGTTTGCCACCGGCGACGGCGGCGCGGTCTATCTCTCACGCGGGCCGGCGGCCGACGCGACCTACACCTCGAAGGTGCTCGACGCGCTGTTCGCCGCGCGCTGGGGTCGACTGCGCTGGCGCGGCACCGCCGGCGTCACCGTCGAAACGCGCTCGGGCAACACAGCGCGCCCGGGCGTCGGTTGGAGCGGCTGGCGCAAGCTCGGCGGCGTCGCTCGCTCGAGCGGCGACTCGCACCGCGGCGAGGTCGACAGTCCGCCGGCGCGCTACCTCCAGTACCGCATCCAACTCAGCGGAGCGGAGCGCGTGCATGAGGTGACGACCTACTACCTGCCGCAAAACCAGCGCGCGCGAGTCATCGACGTGACGCTCGGCGAGGGTGATCCCGCCACGCGACCGCCGGTGACGATCGCGCCAGGCCCGCAGAAGGCGCGCACTCCGGTGGTGAAGCTCACCTGGAAGGTCGAGAACCTCGACGGAGACGAGCTCCGCTACACGCTCGCCACGCGAGCCGACGGTGCCGGCGAGTGGCTGCCGGTGCCGACCGGGACCGAGCCGCTCACCAAGGCGGAGTTCGAGTGGAACACCGAGGCGCTGCCCGACGGCTTCTACCGGCTGCGCGTGACCGCGTCGGACACGCGCGCCAACCCGCGCGACCTCGCGCTCGAGGGGCCGCTCGTGACGCCGGCGTTCCTCATCGACAACCAGAAGCCGGCGCTCGCCAGCGTCGAGGTGCGCTATCCGCTCGTCAGCGGGCGCGCGACCGACTCGTTCAGCCGGGTCGACGAGCTGGCGTGGTCGCTCGACGGTGGCGAGTACACGATGATCTTTCCCAAGGACGGCATCTTCGACGACCTGAGTGAAGCCTTCTCCGTCGAGTTGCCCACGGGCCTCGCGCCGGGACCGCACACGCTCTCCTTGCGTGTCGCCGACGAGGCCGACAACATCGGCGCGCTGAGCGTGGCCTTCCGCGTCGGAAAGTGAACCGCACATGCTCGACCTCGACGCTATCCTCGAGCAGGTGACCGCGGGCGACCCCGTCGGGGCGGCCTACCGACTCGGGCAGGAGGCGGGCGCCGACGCGGCGGGACGCATGTTCTACGAGGCCGGCTCGGTCGCGCTCGCGCGGCGTGAAGAGCTCGGCGATGGCGCGCTCCGCTTCGCGCGGATCGTGTTCGCCGAGGCGGTCGAGCGCGACCCGTCGCTGTGGGAAGCGCACCACGACCTAGCGACGACGATGCGCGAGCTCGGCATGTCTGAGGACGCGATCGCTCACTTTACGAGTGCGCTCGCGTTCTCGCCCAGCGATGTCGACTCGATGATCGGTCTCGGCGCCGCGCAGTGTGACGCCGGGCGGATCGACGAAGGGATCGTCTCGCTGCAGCGCGCCGTGGAGCTGCACCCTGAGAACGGGCGGGCATTCGCGAACCTCGGGCTCGCGTACGAGGCGTC
>SHYZ01000117.1 GCA_009692535.1 Myxococcales bacterium | reverse complement strand
GTGGCCGCGCGGTTTGTAGAGGAAGGAGATCCTGTGCGTGCCGGCCGGGACGACGACGGCGCGCAGCATGTGGTCGGCGCGGAAGACGGGCACAGCGGAGCCGTCGATGAGCGCGTGCCAGCCGGGCGCGTAGTTCTCGGCGAGGACGAGGATGCCGGGGGCCGGCGCGGCGACGGAGAGGTCGACGCGGTTGCGTCGGTAGGCGACGAGCTGCGCGAGCACGGGCGCGAAGTCGGAGGCAGGGAGTGCTGCGGGGGCGTCACCGGACTCGACGAGTGCGGCGCGGCGGAGGGATGGGCGTGGGCCGGTGTCGAGGTGAGTGAGCGCGGTGCCGTCGGGGATGAGCTCGGCGCGCGGGAAGAGGCGAGCGAGCGGGGCGGGGTCGAAGACCGCGCGGGTGTGGGTGTGATCGAGGAGCCAGCGGACGTTGAAGTGGGCGAGGAGCTTGGGGCGGACTGCGGCGTGGGCGACGAGTTGGTCGTGGCGGCGGGGGGCGATCGGGTTGAGGAAGCCGGAGAGCTCGCGAAGATCGTGGAGGAACGGCACGTGGTAGCGGTACGGGCGCACGTGGTCGGAGCGGAAGTAGCGGTCGGGGATGCGGGGGGGAAGAACGGACGGGGCAGCGACGACGGCGGGACGGTTGGCGACGGCGGGACGGTTGGCGACGGGAGCGGCGGCGAGGGCGACGAGGGCGTGCGCGTCGCCGAGAACCTTGGGCGACTCGAGGATGGCGAGCTTGCCGTGCGGCGTGTTGTGCCAAGCGTGCGCGGCTGATGTGTCGCCGCGAGCCTCGGCGGCGCGGAGCTCGGCCAGTTGCGGCAGCGTCGGGCCGGCTGCGGCGCGCCAGAGATCGAGCAGCGCAAAGAGGGCGGTCGCGGCGAGCCATGCGTGCGCGCGGCGGCGATGGAATGCGGCGGCGATGAGGGTGCCGAGCGTCGCGGCGGCGAGGAGGAATTCGGGAAAGCGCGGGGCGATCGCGGCGGCGATGACGAGCCACGCGGCGGCGAGCGTGACGAGGATCCACGCGGCGCGTCTCCCGCCATCGCCGCGGGCGACTGCCGCGACACCGTCGGCAGCGAGCAGGGCAGCGGCGACCGCGAAGATCACCCGGTGGCGATACGCGATGCGGAAGAGACCAAAGCCGGGGAGGTACTCGGCGAAGAGGGGCAGGAGTCCGCCGGCGCGACCGAGCGCGAGCGCGAGGCCGAGTGCCGCCAGTCCTGCGAGGAAGAGGCGCTCGGCGCGCTCCTTGCGTGAGCGCGCAGCGACGAGCGCGAGCAGCGCGGCGACGAGCGCGAGTGGGCCGACGTAGAGGTCGTTGTCCCAGTAGCCGTCGCGGTTGGGGACGAAGAGTTCGGTGAGCGCCACCACCGGCATGCCGCTGGCGACGGCGTAGTCGGGCCCGCGCTCGGCGCGCGCGGAATCGGCGACGGCCGACGCTGCGGGGACATAGATCGGCGCGAGCAGCGCGGCGGCGAGCAGCGCAAACACCGCCGCGCCGCGGGCTTGGCGACGGAGCGAGGCGCGCACGCCGCCGGCAGCGATGCTGAAGGCCCAGAGCGCCGCGAAAATGATCAGCGAGTAGAAGAACCCCTGCGGGTGCCCGGCGCTGCCGACGAGCCAGAACGCTGCCGCCATCGCCGCGCCGCGCCGCGCCGAGGGCAGCTCGACAAAGCGCGCGAGCGCGAGCAGGAGCCAGGGGAGGAAGCAGAGCGGCCAGAGGAACGCGCCGGCCTTGTGCACGAGCAGCGGGCTGCCGAGGAGCAGCGTCGCGGCCGCGACCGCCGCCGCCGCGTGCGAGCCGGTGCGACGGTGCGCGAGGAGGTGCATCCCCACGAGCGCGGCCCACATGTTGAGGAGCACCTTGAGCTGGATGAGCCACGGGCCGAGCTCGCCGGTGACCAGGCCGACCGCGCCGACGAGCCAGTTGGTGGGCGCGAGCCAGCTGGCCTGCGGATCGCCCCAGTATGGATAACCGCCGAGCGCGTGCGGGTTCCAGAGCGGCAGCTCACCGTCGGCGAGCGCGCGCGCCGCGAACACGAGGTCGGGCCAGTATTCGCGCAGACAGTCCCAGCCAAAGAGCGCGTCACCGACGAGGACCCGCCGATAGACCAGCGCCAGCGCCGCGCCCCAGCCGAGCACGACCAGCGCGAGCGGGCCCCACTTGCGCGCATCGGCACGCCGCTCTCCGTCGGACACGGCGCGAGTGTAGTATGCCCGGCGGTGTCACCGCTCGCCGCGCGCTGGCAGAAACTTCGGCCGTTCGCCGTGCCGGCGCTCGTGTTTCTTGCGCTCGTGCTCGCACTCTTCTGGCGGCTCTGGACGCCGATCGACGGCGCGCGCCGCACCTTCGGTTGGGACGCGCAGTGGGAGTATTGGGGCGACCTCGCCTTCCAGCTCGACGCGTACCGCGCTGGCGAGTTGCCGCTCTGGAACCCGTTCGACCGCGCCGGTTATCCGTTCCACGCCGACCCGCAGGCCGGCCTGCTCTACCCGCCCAACTGGGTGCTGCTCTTCGTCGGCGCGCTGACCGGCGGCGCGGCGTGGTGGCTGGTCGCGGTGAAATGCACGTTCCACTTCTGGCTCGCCGGGCTCGGCGTCTACGCGTTTCTCCGTCGACGCGGCACGCCGACCTTTGCCTGCTACGCCGGCGGGCTGCTCTTCATCCTCACCTACCCGTACGTGCACAACCTCTTCTCAGCGCTCAACTGGAGCATGGCGTGGGCGCCGTGGGCGCTGCTGGCGATCGACGCGTGGGCCGAGCGTCCCGAGCGCGGCCGGGCGGCGCTGGTCGCGCTCGCGGTCGCGATGGGGATCCTCGCCGGTGCGTGGGCGGCAGTCTGGTACTCGCTGCTCGTCGCGATCCCCTACGGCGCGTGGGCGGTGCTGCACCATCGGGGGCGTGCCGCCGATCCGCGCGCGTACCTTCGCGCTGCGCTCGGCTCGGCCGCGCTCGCCGCGCTGCTGCTCGGAGCGATGGTCGCCGCGCAGCTCGACGCGACCACGGCGCTCGTCGCCGAGACGGTGCGCGACACCCGCGATCTCGACTTCATCGCGATCACCGCGTTCACCGCCGACGATCTCGTCAGCTTCGTCGTGCCCCGCTTCCCCGGCGAGAACTGCTACTTCGGCATCGCGGCGATCGCGTGGGTCGTCGCGCTGCTCACGCTGCGCCCGTCGCCACGCACGTTCGTGCTCGCGTCGATCGCGCTCCTCGGCGTGCTCTGTGCGTGGGGCGACATCCTCGGGTTCCTCCCCTTCTCTGCGTCGGCGTTCCCGCCGTTCGGCTTTTTCCGCCGCGCGCACCGCTACCTATTCGTCACCGCGCTGCCGTTCGCGCTGCTCGCCGCCGAGGGGCTCACGTTCCTCGCCACGCTCGAGGGCGACGAGCTGCGCCGCCGCGTCGCCACCGGGCTGGTGCGCTTCCTCTCACTCGCCGCGCTCTTCATGGGGCTCGCGTTCGCGATCAAGGCAACGACGCCGCACCAGGTCGAGCCGTACCGCGAGGCGTTCGGGCTCGGCTTCGCGTCGGCGGCGGTGGGTGCGTGGCTCTGTCGGCAGTTGCTGCTCGCCGACGGACGGTGGCGCCTGACGCACGCGTGGCTCGCCGTCGTCGCGCTCGGGCTTGATTTGCTGATCGCGCGCGCGCCGGTGATCGATCGCAACATGCACGCGGTCCCCGACGTGACCGCCGATCGCGAGCTCGCCGCGCTTGCCGGCGTGCCGCGCGAGGCGCGACTTTATGATCGCGAGTACCTCAAGTTCCGCCCCGGCATCCGCCACGAGCTGCGCGATCTCGGCGGCTACGAGGGCGATCCGCTCGCGCTTCGTCGCTACGCCCGCATGCGCGACGCCGTCACCGCGCGACCGGCGGCGCTTGGGCACGCGAACGTCAGGTGGCTGCTCGAGAGCGACAAGAAGGCCACGCGCAAGTCAGAGCCGGGCGCGCTGCGTCCGGTGAAGAAGGGGATCTACGAGGTCGCGAAGGTCGCTCCGACGGTGATGTGGGTCGACCGCGCGATCGTCGTCGACGGAGATGATCGCGCGGCGCTGACGGAGCTCCTGCGCCACGCACCGGGCACGACGGTGGTGCTCGAGCGCGGCACGCTGCCCGCCGGCTTTGCGGCACTCGCGACCGTCGGCGATGAGCACGCGCCCGCGGTTGCCGGGCGGCTCACGCGGCTCGAGCGCAACCGCGTCACCGCCGAGATCGATGCGCCGGCCGAGGGCGTGGTCGTCGTGCACGAGGCGGTACACCCCGGCTGGCGCGCGACGGTCGATGGCGTGCCGACGCCGATCGTCCCGGCGAACGCGCTCTTTCGCGGCGTGCTCGTCGGCGCAGGGCACCACGCGCTCGAGTTCACCTACGCCGCACCGCGTGCGGTCGCGCTCGCGCCGGTGTCGCTGCTCGCGATGCTGACCGCGCTCGCGCTCGCGTGGCGTGGCTGCCGGAGCTCGTGCCGACGGGACGACTCGCCCGCGCCGCCGCCCGCCGACTCGCCCGCGCGCTGCGACGACGAGCCCGCGGTATAAGGACCCGCCGATGCCGAAGGTCGCCGCCGCGCCGCGCAAGAAGGCGTCTTCCGACGCTGCGACGAGCACGCCCGGCTCGATCGGCTGGCGCTTCCTGCTGTTCGTCGCGCTCGGTGCGCTGCTGCTGCATCTGCCGTACCTCTTCCCCGGCGGACCGTGGGCACGCAAGCCCGAGCTCCTGCCGCTCGTGCAGGACGAGGGCACCGTGCTCTACGACGCGCTCCGCATCACGCGCGGCGAGGTGATGTACCGCGACTTCTTCGAGTTTCAGGGGCCGGTCTTTTACTACCTCAATGCCGCGCTCTTCGCGCTCGTCGGGCCGTCGCTCCTCGCTGCGCGCCTGCTGCACCTCGTGACCACCGCCATCGGCGCCGCGCTGCTCGCGGGCGTCGTCGGGCGTTTCGCTGGGCGCACCGCGGGCGTCGGCGCTGCGCTCGTGCATGCCTGCGTGCTGTTGCCGATGTGGCCGATCAGCTACGCGCACTGGCTCGCCGAGGTGTTCGTGCTCGGCGCGATCGCGCTGCTCGTGCGCGAAGGCGACGAGCCGAACGCCCCGCGCGAGATCGCCGCGGGCGGACTGCTCGGCCTCGCCGTGCTGACGATTCAGTCACTCGGCGTGCCGGCGCTCGTCGCTGTGCTCGGCACGCGCCTCGCGCCGGGAATCGCCGCGCGCAATCGGCGCGAGTGCTGGGTGCGCCCGATGCGCGTCCTGGGTGGCGCGCTGCTCGCGGGCATGCCGGTGCTCGTCTGGTTCGGCGCAAACGGCGCGCTCGGCGATCTCGTGTACGCGATGTTCGTCTGGCCGTTCGAGCACTACGCGCACGGCAACGAGGTCGCGTACGGCTGGTGGACCGACAACGCCGTGCGGCTCCACGAGCAGGTGCTCGCCACGCCCTGGAGCACGCTCGCAATCTGGGCGCTGCGCGGCGCGTACTATTTGCCGATGGCGGCGCTCGCCGGTGCAGCGGTGGTGTTGCCGTGGGCGCTCTATCGGCTCGCGCGTCGTCAACAGGGTTTTGCGTTCGCCACGGCGGGCGGGGTCGCGCTCGCCGGCGTCGCGGCGCTGTTCCTCGCGCCGGTGCGCCCCGACCTCACGCACGTCGCCTACGCCGGTGGCTTCGGGCTGATCGCGCTCGCGGTCGTGCTGTCGCCGGTGGCACTGCGCCTGCGTCCCGCACGGTTCGTCGTCGGCGCGATGTTCCTCGCGGCGGGCGCGATCGCGCTCGCGACCTATGCGCACAAGACGGCGCACACGTGGCAGGCGTCGCGTGCGCTCGGCTCGTGGCGCGCTGAGCTCGACAAGCTCCCCGACGCGCGACGGCTCGCCGAGGCCGCCGGTCGCGACGGGACGATCGTCGTCGGCGAGCGCGCGGGCTTTTACCACCTGCTCGGGCCCGCCTCGGCGATCCCGCACACCTACCTGCCCGGCCGCTTCGTGGCGTACCTCTCCGACGCGCAGTGGAACCGCACGGCGGATCGAATCGTCACGCGCAAGCCGCGCGCGCTGAGGCTCGTCGGCGTGCAGTGGAAGGAACTCACGCGGCGTCGGCCCGAGCTGGTCACGCTCTATCGTGCCGAACATGGGCTGTACGTCCTCGCGGCTGCGACCGAGCCGAGGAGCGGCTCGTGATGCTGTCGATCGTCGTCCCCGCGTACGACGAGGAGGCGCGCCTCGGCGGCACGCTCGCGCGGCTGGTTGAGTTTTTCGGCGCGCGCAGCGAGACGTGGGAGGTGATCGTCGCCGACGACGGCTCGCGCGATCGCACGGCGGCGATCACGCTCGAGTGGGCCGAGCGCGACGCGCGCGTGCGCCTTGTGCGTCTGCCGAAGAATCGCGGCAAGGGCGCGGCGGTGCGCGCCGGTGTGCGCGCATCGGTCGGCGACCTGGTGCTCTTCTCCGACGCTGATCTCGCGACGCCGATCGAGGAGCTCGACAAGCTGCGTGCCCGCATCGACGACGGCTACGACGTGGCGATCGGTTCGCGCGCGCTCGGCGGCTCGGACATCGTCGTGCGGCAGCACCCGGCGCGTGAGCTGATGGGACGCACGTTCAACCTGGTGGTGCGCGCGCTATTTCTCGGCGGCATCCGCGACACGCAGTGCGGCTTCAAGCTGTTTAGGGGCGACGTCGCGCGTGAGATTTTCGCCGCAGCGCAGATCGACGGCTTTGCGTTCGACGTGGAGATTCTGCGCCTCGCGCGTGAACGACATCGCATCGCCGAGGTGCCGGTGGTCTGGCGCCACGTCGAGCAGTCGAAGGTGTCGCCGGGGATCGATGCGGCGCGGATGCTGCGCGATGTGCTGATTCTGCGGCTGCGCGGGCCGCGACGAAAACCGAGGAGAGACAACACGTGACGCTTGCCGAGAAGATGACGGCGCCCGCAGTGCGCGGGCGGGTGGTGCGCGACCTTTGCCGGATGCTCGACGAGGAGGTCGCGTCGAAGGGCGGCCTGTCGGGTTTCGCGGTGAAGGGGGGCTACGCGATGGTGAAGGCGGTAAAGCCCGGCTTCGTTGCGGAGGTCGTGGAGCACCTGCTCAATGAGTGGGTCGCGAAGCTCGAGCCGATGTACGCGGCGTGGCAGACGGCGGGCGGCGGCAAGCCGTTCTCGTCGCACCTCGGGCCGCGGCAGGACGAGGTGGCCGAGTTGCTGCTCGCGATCACCGACGAGAAAGCAGGCCACGCGAAGAACGGCACGGTGAGAAAGATGTACGAAAAGCTGCGCCCGAGCGCGAAGCGGCACGTTGCAGACGCGGTGCCGCGGCTCGGGCGGCTGATCGACGCGCTGCCGTAGCGCGCCCGACGCTACTTCCGCTTGCGCGCCTTCTTCTGCGCCTTACGCGCGTCCTTCTTCTTCCGCCGATCCTTCCCTGCCGCCGGCCGCCCGCCCGCGGTTGCCCCCGGTCGCGTCCCCGGCAGCGTGTAACCCGGCGGCAGCCCCGGAATGTTCCCCGCCGCCATGTTCCCCATCCCCGGCATCCCCGGCATCCCCGGCATCCCCGGCATCCCGCCGCCCCCACCGAGCATCGCCCCGAGGTCGAGCCCCGCGAGCTTCTTCATCTGCGAGAACTGCTTGAACCCCGGAATCTTCCCGAGCAGCCCCGTCGACGCGCCGAGCTGCACCATCATCTGGCGCATCGTCGCGAACTTCGCGAGCAACTCCTTCACCTCGGTCTCACTGCGCCCCGAGCCGCGCGCAATTCGCCGCACGCGCGACGGCTCGTAGTCGGCCGTCTTCCGCCGCGACTGCTTGCCCGCCTTCGAGGTGATCTCTTCCCACGACGTCACCACAAACTTCTCGGGGCGACGCCGCTCCTCGTCGGTCATCGAGCTGATCATCGCCTCGATCTTGACGAGCTCCTTGTCGTCGAGGTTGACGCCGGCGGGCAGCCCGCCCGGAAAGAACGGCATCTTCTCGAAGAGCTCCTTCATCGAGCCCATCTTCTTGATCGTGCGGATCTGCTCGACGAAGTCCGCCATGTCGAACTTGCCGCGGAGCATGCGGACGGCGTCTTCCTCCGCCTTCTCCGCGTCGACGACCTGCTCGAAGTCCTTGACCAGCCCGACGATGTCGCCCATCCCGAGGATGCGGCTCGCGAGTCCGTCGGGACGGAATTCCTCGAGCTTCTCGAGCGACTCGCCCATGCCGAGGAACTTGATCGGCTTGCCGGTGACCTGCTTCACCGACAGCGCGGCGCCACCACGCGCATCACCGTCGAGCTTGGTCAGGATCACGCCGTCGAACTTGAGCCGGTCGTGAAACACGCGCGCCGTGTTCACCGCGTCCTGCCCGATCATCGCGTCGATCACCAGGAACACGTTGGCCGGCATCGTGCGGCGATCGATCTCCTCAAGCTCCATCATGAGCGGCTCGTCGATCGCGAGTCGCCCGGCGGTGTCGAACAGCACGACGTCGCGGTTCTTCTCGCGCGCCCACGCCATCGCCGCTTCGCAAATCTCCGGCGGCGACTTGCCCGGCGCGGTGAAGACCGGCATGCCGAGCCGCTCCCCGAGCACCTCGAGTTGCTTGATCGCGGCGGGTCGGTAGATGTCGGCCGCGACGAGCAGCGGCCGCTTCTTGTGCTCGCGCTCCAGCCAACGCGCCAACTTCCCGACGGTGGTCGTCTTTCCCGATCCCTGCAGCCCGACCATCATGATCCCGGTCGGGCCCTTCTTCGCCCATTTGAACTCGGTCTCGACGGGCCCCATCATCGCGGTGAGCTCGTCCTGACAAATCTTTATGAACGCCTGCTCGGGCGTGATCTGCTTGAGGCCGTACCCCTCGGAGCGCGCCTTGAGCCGCACCTGCTCGCCGAGCGCCTTCTCGCGCACGCGGTCGAGGAACGCCTTGGTCACGGGCAGCGCGACGTCGGCCTCGAGCAGGCTCACGCGCACATCGCGCAGCGCCCCCTCGATGTTCTCCTCGGTCAGCTCGGCGACACCGGCCAGCCGGTCTTTCGCCGCGCGAAATCCACGCGTCAGGGTCTCGAACATGGCGCGGGGATATATCATGCAGGGCAGACTCAATCCATGCGCCCTCCGACGCCCATCATCGCCCTGCTGCTCCCTGTGCTGGCCGCGCTCGCCGGCGCCAATCTGCGTGCCCACGCCGCGCCCACGCCCACGCCCACGCCGCTCCTTGAGTGCGCCAGCGTCGCGCCGGGCGGTATCGTCGTCGACGGTCTGCTCGACGAGTGGGCCAGCGTGGTCGGCCTCGCCCATGCAGGCCCGTCGGCGAAAGATGCCCGCGTCGAGCTCCGCTGCCTGCACGACGACACTACGCTCTACCTTGCCGTCGTCGCCATGGACGACATGCTGCTACGACGCGCACGCGGCGATCGCGGCGCCGAGGACGTCGTGAGCCTCACGCTCGGCACCGACCTGCTCGCACTCGCGCCCGGAGACGCTCGCAAGCAGCTCGCCGCACGCGCGACCTGGAACAGCAAGCCCGCGCGGTGGCTCAATGTCGCCGACTCGCGCCAGCCGAACGGCTGGTCGATCGAGGTGCCCTTGCCCCTCGCGCGCCTGACCCGGCCCGGCAGCCCCGTAGGGCAATCACTCGCGTTCTCATTTCAGGACGCCGATCAGCCGAGCAAGCCCGACGCCGACGAAACCGTCACGCACCCCGGCGCACGCATCGCCTTCGCCGAGGCCGGCGCACTCTTTCGCGACCTGCTCGCCGCAGTGAAGCTCGCGCCCAAGGCGATCACCCTCGACCTCGCGGTCGACATGGATGGCGAGCCCGGCGTCGAGCGCGTGGTCGCCGGCGGCCGCATCGTCGGCGTGCTGAGCGACCGCTTCGAGTACCTCGTGCTGCCAGTGCAGCGCGCCGAGGAGCTCCGGTCGGTGCAAGTCGTCGACCTCGCCGGCGACGGACGGCACGTCGTGCTGGCCCACTGGGTCGAGACCTGGGCGGGCGGCGCGCGCGAGCTAGTCGGTGCCTTTGCACTCCGTCCCGACGGCACCTTCCCCCGCATCTGGTCCCACGAGGTCGCGCTCACCGCGCGGGGCTGGCGTCTCGCCAATCACTGGTCGCTGGTGCCGCGCAAGGCTCGCCGCGGTCGTCCGGTTCCCGGTAGGGATTTGCTGATCGAGGCCGACCCGGCCACGCCATTCACCCACGAGAACTGGGGCCAGGAGCCGGCCACCGACGCAAACCCGATCCTGCTGCCGTGGAGCGAGCGCCGCAGCGCGCTCTGGCACTTCTCGGACGATGGGGCCCACGGCGGGGAGGCCCCGTGAGCCACGCGCGCCGTAACGCGGCGCAGCAATGGAAGCGGCCTCAGTCACAGCGCAAGAGTCGCACGTTGCTCCTTATAAGCGCGACCGCACATTCTTAGGATGGCGATCGGGTTCTGCGCGGGTGTAACATGAGCAACAGCGCGGAATTTTTCTGGTGCACCGCTTATCCATAGCCATCACGGTTCTGTCACTACTCTTGGCGTCCTGTACGGGCGAACCAGGGGACGGCGAGGTGCTCGACGGCGGCGCCGACGCAGCCTATTTCGACGGCGCGGCGCGAGACGTGTCGATGCCGATCGCGGGCCCCGAACGCGACGAGCGGCCCGACCCCGACGAGATCAGCGCGCGCATCGGCGGCCAGCCACGTGAGCTGCTTTGCGACGACGGCAAGGACGACGATCGCGACGGCGTGATCGACTGCGCCGACGCCGACTGCGCGCCGTCGATCCATTGCACCATCGCCTGCCCCGCCGGCTCGTCGCTGCTGACGATCACCGCGACCGGCACACCGATCGCCCTCCCCGACGGTGCGTCGACCTACATCGACCTCTCCGTCGTGACCGCGGCCGACGTCTCGCGCGCCGGCGCGCGGCTCTCGATCACTCACCCGCGCGTGCGCGACCTCGCGCTCGTCCTCTACTCGCCAAGCGGCTCCGCGATCGATCTCTCGAGCGGCAACGGCGGCACCGGCGCCAACTACTTCTCGACGGTGTTCGACGACTCAGCGCGGAGCTACATCTTCGACGCCGTCACGCCGTACACCGGCACCTTCCGCCCCGAAGCGCCACTCTCCGCCACCGCCGGTCAAGCGGCCGGCGGCCTCTGGTCGCTCGAGGTCACCGATCTCGTCGCGGGCATGAGCGGCAACCTCACCGACTTCCGCCTTTACCTCTGCGTCTGCACCAACTGCGAGACCGGCACCGAGTGTTCCGACGGCCTCGACAACGACGCCGACGGCGTCACCGACTGCGCCGACGGCGACTGCTCCTACGCGCCGGAGATGCCCGACCTGTGCAACGGCGTCGACGACGACTGCGACCCCGCCAGCGCCGACGGCTCCGAGGACCCGACGATGGGCGTCGCGTGCGGCGGACCCGACATCGGCGTCTGCCCGCAGGCCGTCACCACCTGCGTCGCAGGCACCTGGTTCTGCGACGGCACGCGGCTCCCGTCCGACCGCTGCAACTCGCGCGACGACGACTGCGACCCCGCCAGCGCCGACGGCTCCGAAGATCCGCTCAGCGACACGATGTGCGACGGCGTCGACGGCGACCTCTGCCTCGAAGGCACGCGCGTCTGCGTCGCCGGCGTACTCACCTGCACCGACGGCACCGGCACGGCCTCCGACGTGTGCAACGGCCTCGATGACGACTGCGACACCGTGAGCCCCGACGGCTCCGAGGATCCGATGCTCGGCATGGCCTGCGACGGTGCCGACACCGATCTCTGCCGCGAGGGAGTCTGGACCTGCTCGGGCGGCGCGCTGGTCTGCAGCGACACCACCGCCAGCGCGCTCGATCTCTGCAACGGCCTCGACGACGACTGCAACCCCGCCACCCCCGACGGCTCCGGCGCGCCCGGCGGCGGCGTCGCTTGCGACGGCCCCGACGCCGACCTCTGCACCGAGGGCACGATGCTCTGCACCGGCGGCGCGAGCGTCTGCAGCGACACCACCGGCAGCGCTGCCGACCTGTGCAACGGCGTCGACGACGACTGCAACCCTGCCACCGCCGACGGCTCCGCGGACCCCGGCCTCGGCGCCGCGTGCGACGGCCCCGACGCCGACCTGTGCGCCGAGGGCACCCACGTCTGCACCGCGGGCGCGCTCACCTGCAGCGACGGCACCGGCTCCGCGCTCGACATCTGCAACGGCCTCGACGACGACTGCGACTCCGCCAGCGCCGACGGCTCCGAGGACCCAGGCTTCGGCGTCGCCTGCGACGGCGCCGACTCCGACCTCTGCGCCGAAGGCACCCGCGTCTGCACCGCCGGCGCGCTCACCTGCAACGACACCTCCGCAAGCGCGTTCGACCTCTGCAACGGCCTGAACGACGACTGTGACGCCGCCAGCGCCGACGGCTCAGAAGACCCAGGCTTCGGCGTCGCCTGCGACGGCGCCGACTCCGACCTCTGCGCCGAGGGCACCCGCGTCTGCACCGCCGGCGCGCTCACCTGCAACGACCCCACCGCATCGACGCTGGATCTCTGCAACGGCCTCGACGACGACTGCGACCCCGCCAGCACCGACGGCACCGAGGACCCCGGCTTTGGCATCGCCTGCGACGGCGCCGACTCCGACCTCTGCGCTGAGGGCACCCGCATCTGCACCGCCGGTACGCTCGCCTGCAACGACGCCACTGGCAGCGCACTCGACCTCTGCAACGGCCTCAACGACGACTGCGACCCCGCCAGCGCGGATGGCACCGAGGATCCTGGCTTCGGCGTCGCCTGCGACGGCGCCGACTCCGAC
>SHYZ01000116.1 GCA_009692535.1 Myxococcales bacterium | reverse complement strand
CGACGGCGCTCGACGTGTGGGATGACGGCCAGAACGCCGCAGCCCTCCGGCGCTTCCGGTACGGGTTCCTCCTGCGCCTGGACGACCTGTGACCTCTCGCCCGCCGCCGGACCTGGTCCGTGGCACCTCGGCGAAGCCCTGACATGCGAGGACTGGATCAAGCCCAACTCGACGGCGCGGGCGGCCCCGCTCGTGTGGCAATCCATCCGAAACCGCGTTTCCACCATCGACGACGGGGACTCGGCTGGCGAAAGCAGGGCAAGTTAGCGGTGTCCCTGCACTCCGAGGGGCGGACACGGGCGAAGTGGATAGCACCGAAGTCGAAGACAGAAAGCGCGGCCGAGTGAACCCACCGCGGCGGGCGATCTTGATCCTCGCTATGCGAACTCGCCTCGAAAGCGCGCGGCACCCGCGAGAGCAATGGGCACGGGAAGCGCGCCGGGCACGGGAAGCGCGCTGGCTACGGGAGGAGAGTTGCGGTCGGGGTGAGGCGCTGCGTGATAGTCCCGTCGCCGAGCTGGCCGAACTCGTTCCAGCCCCAGCAGCGCACGGTCCCGTCGGTGAGGCGGGCGCAGGAGTGCCTGTAAGCGAGTGTGACCTCGACGACGCCCGTGAGGCCGGGCACGGCGGTCGGGGTGAGGCGCTGCGTGGTAGTCCCGTCGCCGAGCTGGCCGTAGGTGTTGTCGCCCCAGCAGCGCACGGTCTTGTCGGTGAGGCGGGCGCAGGAGTGAGATTGGCTGAGTGTGACCTCGACGACGTCCGTGAGGCCGGGCACGGCGGTCGGGGTGAGGCGCTGCGTGGTAGTCCCGTCGCCGAGCTGGCCGACCTCGTTGTAGCCCCAGCAGCGCACGGTCCCGTCAGTGAGGCGGGCGCAGGAGTGAAATGCACCGAGTGTGACCTCGACGACGCCCGTGAGGCCGGGCACGGCGGTCGGGGTGAGGCGATCGATGATAGTCCCGTCGCCGAGCTCGCCGAAGGCGTTGTGGCCCCAGCAGCGCACGGTCCCGTCGGTGAGCCGGGCGCAGGAGTGCAAGTAACCGAGTGTGACCTTGACGACGCCCGTGAGACCGGGCACGGCGGTCGGGGTGAGGCGCTGCGTGGTAGTCCCGTCGCCGAGCTGGCCGTAGCCGTTTCCGCCCCAGCAGCGCACGGTCCCGTCGGTGAGGCGGGCGCAGGAGTGTTCTCGGCCGAGTGTGACCTTGACGACGCCCGTGAGGCCGGGCACGGCGGTCGGGGTGAAGCGCTGCGTGGTAGTCCCGTCGCCGAGCTGGCCGACCTCGTTGTAGCCCCAGCAGCGCACGGTCCCGTCGGTGAGGCGGGCGCAGGAGTGATTTTCACCGAGTGCGACCTCGACGACGCCCGTGAGGCCGGGCACGGCGGTCGGGGTGAGGCGCTGCGTGGTAGTCCCGTCGCCGAGCTGGCCGTAGCCGTTGTAGCCCCAGCAGCGCACGGTCCCGTCGGTGAGGCGGGCGCAGGAGTGCCAGTAACCGAGTGTGACCTCGACGACGGCCGTGAGGCCGGGCACGGCGGTCGGGGTGCTGCTGCACGCGGCGAGCGTGGTGAACACAACCACGGTGAGGGTGCGGAGGGAGAGCGTCATCGAGGGCTCCATCGGTGCCACGTGAGAGGAGTGCGCGGGACGGGAATCGGCGGCGAGTATACGCGCGCCGCTTCCTACTTGTCGTTGCGGTCGTGCTCGCCGCGTGGAAGCTCGGCGGGTTCGAGCGCATGGTCGCCCGCTCTGCCCTCGCCGACGACCTGCTCGCTCCCTCGCGCGGTCGTGTTCACGATCAGCTGACTGCAGCTGCGCCATCGCGCAGCTTCGTCGGTCCACGCCACGCCCCCGAAAACGCGAAGGGCCACCAAGCTGCCCTGGCGGCCCTTCAGACATCATCTCAGCGGGGTGGACGGGACTCGAACCCGCGGCCTCCGCCGTGACAGGGCGGCGTTATAACCAACTTAACCACCACCCCAAACACTGCTACTGCGTGAGCACTTCCTGAAGACTGCCTGACCCGGTAGGCGGAGCAGGTTTCGAACCTGCGACCCCCGGCGTGTAAAGCCGATGCTCTACCGCTGAGCTATCCGCCCGTTTTCAGTACGACACCCGAGGCCGGACGTAGATACCCGACCGCCGATCGAGTGTCAAGCAACTACGCGCCCGCTAACGCCCCCAATGCCGCCGCGCGGTCGACCTTGGCCGCGAGCACGAAGTCGCTCTCGGTGAGGCCGTCGATCTTGTGCGTCCAAATCTCCACCCGCACTCGCCCCCACGCGAGGTGCAGGTCGGGGTGATGTCGCTCGGCCTCCGCGATCGCCCCCGCGCGGTTCACGAACGCGAGTGCAGTAGCGAAGTCAGCGAAGCGGTACGCCTTCGCCAGGTGATGACCGCCCACCACCTCCCAGCCGACGAGCTCGGCGAGCAGCGGCGCACGCTCCACCTCGGTGAGCGGCGGCACCCCGCCACGGCACGGGACACAGCTGCGATCGACGAGACCCACCGCAGGCTCCTAGGTCTAGGCGTCGAGCGGCGTGTGCGACTCAGCGGCCGGCGCTTCACGCTGCACGTCGCGCTTGCCCTCGTTGCGCCAATCGACCACCGCGCTCGGTCCCGGCAGGAAGGCCGTGGGGTCCGGCAGCGCGAGGGCCACACGCAGCACTTCGTCGGCGTGCTCGACCGGGATGATCTTCATCGCCTTGAGCACCTTCGGCGGGAGGTCCTTGAGGTCCTTCTGGTTCTCCTCGGGAATCACCACGGTGAAAATGCCGGACCGGTGCGCCGCGAGGATTTTCTCCTTGAGGCCGCCGATCGGCAGCACGCGCCCGCGGAGCGTGATCTCGCCCGTCATCGCGACGTCGCGCCGCACCGGAATCCGCAGCAGCGCCGACACCAGTCCGGTCGCCATCGTGATTCCCGCCGACGGGCCGTCCTTGGGGATCGCGCCCTCGGGGAAGTGCACGTGGATGTCGACCTTTTGGTAAAAGTCGCGGTCGAGGCCGAACGACTCGGCACGCGAGCGCACGTACGACATCGCCGCCTGCGCCGACTCCTGCATCACCTCGCCGAGCTTGCCGGTCAGGACGAGCTTCCCCTTCCCCGGCAGCACCGACACCTCGGTGGCGAGCAGATCTCCCCCGTGCATGGTCACGGCGAGCCCGTTGGTCAGGCCGATCTCGTCCTTCTCCTCGCGCTTCGAGTCGCGGAACTTGTGTACGCCGAGGTACTTCTGGATCGTCTTCGGCCCGAGCCGCACCTTGAGCGGCGCTCCCTCGGCGCCCGACTTGGCCTTGCGCTGCTCGAGCAGCTCCTTGGCGATCTTGCGGCAGACCGAGGAGATCTCGCGCTCGAGGCCGCGAACGCCCGCCTCCTTCGTGTAGTGATGGATCACGTAGCGGATGGCCTCTTCGCCGAACTCGGTGTCGACCTCGAGGATGCCGTTCTGCTCCTTCTGTTTCGGCACCAGGTACTTCTCGGCGATCGCGAGTTTCTCCCACTCGGTGTAGCCAGGCAGCTGGATGATCTCCATGCGGTCCTGCAGCGGCGCCGGGATCGAGTGGAGTGAGTTCGCCGTGGTCACGAACATGACGTCGGACAGGTCGTAGTCGAGGTCGAGGTAGTGATCGTTGAACGCGAAGTTCTGCTCGGGATCGAGCACCTCGAGCAGCGCCGACGACGGATCACCGCGGAAGTCAGTCGACATCTTGTCGACCTCGTCGAGCAGGAAGACCGGGTTGTTCGAGCCGGCCTTCTTGAGGCACTGGATGATCTTCCCCGGCAGCGCGCCGATGTACGTGCGCCGGTGGCCGCGAATCTCGGCCTCGTCGCGCACGCCACCGAGTGAGAGCCGCACGAACTTGCGCCCGGTCGAGCGCGCGATCGATCGCGCCAGCGACGTCTTGCCGACGCCCGGCGGGCCCACGAGGCAGAGGATCGGCCCGCGCAGCTTCTTCACCAGCGCCTGCACCGCGAGGTACTCGAGGATTCGCTCCTTCACGTTCTTGAGCCCGTAGTGGTCCTCGTCGAGCACACGCTCCGCCTCGGCCACGTCGAGCTTGTCCTGGGTCTTCTCCTCCCACGGCAGCGAGAGCACCCAGTCGATGTAGTTCCGCACCACCGTCGCCTCAGCCGACATCGGCGACATCATCTTCAGCTTCTTGAACTCCTTCTTGACCTTGGCCTGAGCCTCCTTCGACATCCGCTTGGCCTTGATCTTCTCCTCGAGTTCCTGGATTTCGGTCTTGAACTCGTCGCGCTCACCCAACTCCTTCTGGATGGCCTGCATCTGCTCGTTCAGGTAGTACTCCTTCTGCGACTTCTCCATCTGCTTCTTCACGCGCGTCCGGATCTTCTTCTCCACCTGGAGAATGTCGATCTCGGCCTGCATGAGCTCGAAGAGCTTCTCGAGTCGCCCCGCGGCGGTCGGTAGCTCGAGCAGTTGCTGCTTGTCGGTCAGCTTGAGCGTGAGGTGGGCGGCGACCGTGTCGGCCAGCCGGCTCGGCTCCTCGATCGCCTGCACCGAGAGCAGCAGCTCCGGCGGGATCCGCTTCTGCAGCTTCACGTAAGTCTCGAACGTGGCCTGCACCGAGCGGAGCAGCGCGTCGACCTCGACGCCCTTTTCGCCTTCGTCGGGGAAATCCTCGGCCTCGACGAGGAAGAACCCGTCGGCCTCGAGGAAGCGCACCACCTTCGCGCGGCTGCGCCCCTCGACGAGCACCTTGACCGTGCCGTCCGGCAGCCGCAGCAGCTGGATGATCATGCCGAGCGTGCCGGTCGGGTAGATGTCGTCAGCCGCCGGATCGTTGGTCTTGGCCTTCTTCTGCGCGGCGAGCAGGATCTCCTTGTCGCCCGCCATCGCCTCTTCAAGCGCGGCGATCGATTTCTCCCGGCCGACGAAGAGCGGCACGACCATGTGCGGGAAGACGATGATGTCGCGAAGGGGAAGCAGCGGGATCTTGCGCATGTTGGGTCTGCCGGGAATGTACTCTCCAGCGACTCCACCGCAACTCCTTGCTGCTGAATCGCATAGCGCTCGGTCCGCCCGCGGCCTGCTCGCAGAAGAAGGTGCGGCAGCCGAACGGCCGGCTGGCGTAGACGGTGCAGCGCTCGTCCCGGCCGAGCAGCGGGCAGCGCCATTTGCCCTGCAGCACCGGCAGCGCGCCCGGACGGGTCCCGCGTGCAGCGACCGCGCGACCGGACGGGTCCCGCGTGCAGCGACCGCGCGCTCGAGCAGCGCCCACTCGGGCCCGTACAGCTACGGCGCGCGCCCCGTGCGCGCAAAGTGGCAGCAGTCGGTCGACGCGTCGCAGCTCCAGCCGTCGAGCAGCGCGTCCACCGCTCGGTAGATCGCCTCGAGCGCGCCAAGATCGTGCCCGGCCACGCTCGCTCCGCCGGCCACGCTCGCTCCGCCGGCCACGCCTACGGGTACCGGCGCTACCGGGTGCCGCCCTCGGCGGCTTCCTTGCCGTAGGCCATGATCGCCGGGGTGCGCTTGTCGATCACGTCCTCGTTGATCAGCACCTCGCGGATCGACGGCTCCGACGGGATCTCGTACATGAGGTCGAGCAGCGCCGTCTCGAGGATCGCCCGAAGACCGCGCGCGCCGCTCCGATGCAGGAGCGCCTGCTCCGACACCTTTTGCAGCGCGCCCTTGGTGAACTTGAGCCGCACACCATCCATCTCGAAGAGCTTCTGGTACTGCTTGACCAGCGCGTTCTTCGGCTTGGTGAGGATGTCCACGAGCGCCGGCGAGTCGAGCTCGTGGAGCGGTGCGATCACCGGCAACCGCCCGACGAACTCGGGGATCATGCCGTACTTGAGGAGGTCCTCCGGCTGCACCTCCTTGAGCACGTCCCAGACCCGCCGCTCCTTGCGCGAGGTGATCTTCGAGCCGAACCCGATCGTCTTCTGCCCGACGCGATGCTCGATGATCTCGTCGAGCCCGGTGAACGCGCCGCCGCAGATGAACAGGATGTTCGTGGTGTCGACCTGGAGGAACTCCTGCTGCGGATGCTTGCGCCCGCCCTTGGGCGGCACGCTCGCGATCGTCCCCTCGATGATCTTGAGCAGCGCCTGCTGCACGCCCTCGCCCGACACGTCGCGGGTGATCGACGGGTTGTCACTCTTCCGCGCGATCTTGTCGATCTCATCGATGTAGACGATGCCGCGCTGCGCCTTCTCGATGTCGTGGTCGGCGTTCTGCAGCAGGTTGACGATGATGTTCTCGACATCCTCGCCGACGTAGCCCGCCTCGGTCAGGTTGGTCGCGTCGGCGATCGCGAACGGCACGTTCAGCAACCGCGCCAGCGTCTGGGCCAGCAGCGTCTTGCCGCAGCCGGTCGGCCCGAGCAGCAGGATGTTCGACTTCTGCAGCTCGACCTCGTCGCCGCTCGCGCTCGGGACGATCTTGGCGTCGATCCGCTTGTAGTGGTTGTGCACCGCGACCGCGAGGATCTTCTTCGCGCGGTCCTGGCCGATCACGTACTCGTCGAGGATCGCCTTGATGTCGGCCGGCTTGGGCGTCGCGGTCGAGCCGGGGAGCTGATCCTCCTTCTCGACCTCCTCCGCGATGATGTCGTTGCAGAGCCCGATGCACTCGTCGCAGATGTAGTCGCTCGGTCCGGCGATGAGCTTCTTCACCTCCTTCTGCGACTTGCCGCAGAAGGAACAGCTCACGCTGCCGCCGCCGGCTCCGGCGCTCATGTCATCTCTTTTACGCTCCATGCCTACTCGCCGAGAAGATTATGGTGACGCGCGGCTCCGAACGCCAGCACCCCACACTCGCCACGCTGCGGCTCACTTTGCAGCGGCGAGCGCATCTTTCTTCTGCACGATCACCTCGTCGATGATGCCGTAGTCCTTCGCCGTGGCCGCGCTCATGAAGTAGTCCCGCTCCGTGTCGTTGCGGATCCGGTCGAGCGGCTGCCCGGTGTGCTTGGCGAGCAGCTCGTTCAGCGTGTCGCGGGTCTTCATGATCTCTTTGGCGTGGATGTCGATGTCCGTCGCCTGCCCCTGGAACCCGCCGAGCGGCTGATGAATCAGGATGCGCGAGTGCGGCAGCGAGTAGCGCTTCCCCTTGGCGCCACCGGCGAGCAGGAACGCGCCCATCGAGGCCGCCTGGCCCATGCAGATCGTCGCGACGTCGCAGCGGACGTACTGCATCGTGTCGTAGATCGCGAGCCCCGCCGTGACGTGACCGCCCGGCGAGTTGATGTAGAGCATGATGTCCTTGTCCGGATCCTCCGACTCGAGGAACAGGAGCTGCGCGATGATGACGTTGGCGATGTCGTCGTTCACGCCAGTGCCAAGGAAGACGATGCGGTCCTTGAGCAGCCGAGAGAAAATATCCCAGCCACGCTCACCGCGGTGAGTCTGCTCGATGACGGTGGGAATGATGAAGTTGCTGATGGGCGTGTTGGTCATCGTCGTCGTCATCGTCGTCATCCTCCTCGGCATCATCGGAGCGCAGGCTCCTCTTCGGCTACACCAACAGGTACAGCAACCGGGGCGTCAACCTCGGTGATCGTTGCGCGCGAGACCACCAGATCAAGCGCCTTGTCCTGACGGAGACGCCACCGCACCGACTCCAGGCGTCCGTCGCGTGCCATTTCGGCCTTGAGTCGGCCTGGCGGCGTCGGCTCCTTGGCGTGATGTGCGAGCCGCGCAATCTCGCTGTCGAGATCGGGCTCGCTCACCACCAGCGACTCGCGCTCGGCGATCGCCTCGAGCACCAACTGCCCACGCAGCTCCGCAATCGCCGCGTCGCGCAGCCGCTCGCGCAGGTCGCGGGGATCGATGCCGGCGCGCTCGAGGTTCATCCCCTGCATGGAGAGGCTGTGCTGCGCGCGCTCGAGCTGGCTGTCCACGCCACGCTCAATCAGCGCCGGCGCCAACGGCACCGGGTGACGCTCGACCAGACCTCTTAGCACCTGCTCACGGGCCTGCCGCGCGAAGCCGTCGCGGGCGCGCTCCTCGAGCCGCGCACGCACCGCCGCACGAAGCTCCAACAGCGTGTCGGACTCGCCGGTGTCCTTGGCCAGGTCGTCGTCGAGCGCCGGCACCACCTTGCAGCGGGCCTCGCGCACCGTGACCGAGAACGTCGCCTGCTGCCCCGCGATCTCGCGCTGAGCGCAGTCCTCGGGGATCGCAAACGCGAGCGCGTAGTCGGTCGCGTCGATCGGAATGCCGGTCAGCGCGGCGCACAGTCCAGGGAGCGGCTCCTGCGCCGTGCGCGAGAGATCGATCACCAGCTCGGGACGGTTGATCGGAAAACTGCCAACGTCGCCGCGCAGCGCGATGACGACGACGTCGCTCGGCATGGTCACGGTGCGGTCGGTGATCGGATCGTAGCTCGCGTGCTGCTGGCGCAACTGCTCGAGTGCCACGTCGACTTCGCTGTCCGGCACGAGCACCCGCTGCCGCGTCGCCTCGATGCCATCGATGCTCGCGAGCACGACCTCTGAGCGCACCTCGAGCCGCGCGTGGTAGCGAAACGTCTCGCCGACCTGCAGCCGCGCATCCTCGACCACCGGCTCGGCGACGACGTGGAGGTCGTGCCGCGTTGCCGCCTCGACCATCGACTCCTGTACCAGCGTCTGCGTGAGCTCGTCGCGGATCTGCTTGCCGAACATCCGCTCGACCACCGCGCGCGGCACCTTCCCCTTGCGGTAGCCACGCACACTCACGCCTCGACCGTAGTCGCGGTAGGCACGCTCCAGCCGCTCGCTCACGGCCTGCCAGGGGATCTCGACCGCGAGCTTCTTCTCGACGGGCGACAGCTCTTCGATTCGGATATCCATCATCTGCTCCGCGATTTCGCGCGGTCTTATCATGCTCGCTCAGACGACGCCATGCGCCGCGTGGCTGCGTGCTAGCCTCGGTGCGTGGCGCGTTCGCACGGCACCGGCGAGTTCACCGCGAGCGATCTGGCGCGCTGCGGCGCCGGCGTGGTGTTCGAGCCCGGCGTGCTCATCTTCCACCCTGAAAACGTCGAGCTCGGCGACGACGTCTACGTCGGGCACCAGTCGATCCTCAAGGGCTACCACCTGAATCGGCTCGTCGTCGGCGCGCGCAGCTGGATCGGCCAGCAGTGCTTCTTCCACGCCGCCGGCGGGATCACGATCGGCGAGCGCGTGGGGATCGGCCCGGCGGTCCGTATCCTCACGTCCAAGCACCGACTGCCCGCCGACCGCGCGACACCGATCATGGATGGTGAGCTCGAGCTCGCGCCGGTGGTGCTCGAGGACGGCTGCGACATCGGCGTCGGCGCGATTCTCTTGCCCGGCGTCACCATCGGGCGCGGCGCGCAGGTCGGCGCGGGCGCCGTGGTCACGCACGACGTCGCGCCGTACGCCATCGTGGCCGGCGTGCCCGCGCGGCCGCTCGGCACCCGGTGAGCGCGGCGTGCCCGCGCGGCCGCTCGGCACCCGGTGAGCGCGGCGTGAGCGCGGCGTGAGCACACGGCTCCTGCTCGCGCTCGGCGCGTTCGCCGGCTACGCCTTCGCTGCCGCGCCGGGCCTCGACTGGCTCGACGCTGGCGAGCTCGTAGCGGCCGGCGCCACGCTCGGCATCTCGCACCCACCGGGCCAGCCGCTGCATGCGCTGCTCGTGGCGGCCGCGTCGATGATCCCATTCGGTGAGCTCGCGTTCCGCGCGACCCTCGTCTCCGCCGCCGCTGCCGCGCTCGCGGTCGCCGCCGCCCACGCGCTCGCCGCGGTGCTGCTGCCCGGCACCGGTCGCGTGCTGGCCACTGCGCGCCTCGTCGGCGCAGGACTGGTGGGACTCTCGCCGCTGCTCGTCTCGCAAGCGACACGCGCCGAGGTCTACGCCCCGGTGATGGCACTCGCCGGTTGGGCCACCGTGCTCGCGGTGCGCTTCGTTCGCGGCCGCCCCGCGCTCGCCGCCGCAGCCCCGGTCACCTCCTCATCCGACGCCCTCGCCATATCCGCGCTCGACGCGCCCACACCCGCCACGCCCACGCGCCACGCGCCCACACCCGCCACGCCCACGCGCCACGCCCACGACGCGCTCTTGGCGGCCCTGCTCTTCGCCCTCGCGACCGGGCTCCAGCCGATCGTCGCCGCCGCACTCGCCCTCCCCGCCGCCGTCGCCATCGCGCTCACCGCGCCGCGCCGACTCGCTCGCCTCGCGCTCCCCACGCTCGCGCTCGGCGCGCTCGGCCTCGTCGTCCACGCCTACCTGCCGCTCCGCGCACGCGCCGCTCTGCCGCCGCTCCTCGTCTGGGGCGATCCGCGCGACCTCGTCAGCTTGCTCGACGCGCTGAGCGGACGCGCCTACGGCGGCAACTTCGCGCTCACCGGGCTCGGCGACCGCCTCCTCGGCCACCTGCTGCTGGTCGCCGAGGGCACCGGCCTCTCGCTGCTGACGCTCGGGACCGCCGGTCTGCTCATCGGGGCTGCAACGCGCCTCGCGGGCGCACTCCCACTCCTTGTCGCCGTGCCGTGCATCCTGCTCGGCGTCGCGGCGCAGGGCGTCTTTCATCCTGCCAACCCCGACGTCCACGGCTACCTCGCACCCGCGCACCTGCTGCTCTCCGCCGGCGTCACCCTGCTGATCGCCAGCGCGGCACGTATCGCGCGAGCCTTCGCGTTTCCCGACGCCGCCGCGCTGCTCGCGCTGCTGCCGGCGATCGCGCTCGGCGCGCTCGGCCCCGAAGTTCACGTCCGCGATCACGGCGCCCGCCGCAACGACGCCCCGCTCCGACACTGGGACGCGACGGTCGGCCGCACGCCGCCGGGCCCGGCACTGTTCATCGCCAGCTCCGACCACACGCTCTTCCCCGCGCTCTACGAGCGACTCGTCGCTGGCGCACGCCCCGACATCGCAGTGGCCGCCGACGCGCTGCTCACCTCGTCATGGTTCCTCCGCATGCTCGACCGCGCGCTCCCCGAGCTCGTTGTGCCGTGGGTCGACGAGCCCGGCGCGCAAGCGCTCCTCGCACGGCTGATCGCGCGCAACCTCGACGCGGGCCACGTCGTCGCCGCTGAACGCCCACTCGTGGCCGCCGAGCCGCGCGGAGCCATGTTTCTGCTCGGTGCCGCACGCGCCGGCGAGTTTGCGACCGCGCCTGCGAGCTACGACGACGAGCTCGGTCGTCGCGTCGCACGTCACGCCGCGCTGATCCGCGCCCGCTTCGAGGCCGCGCGTGGCGACACCGCCGGCATGGCGCAAGCGCTCGGCCTCGTCGACCCGATCCCCGCCGGCTACGACCCGCTCTGGCTCGACCTGCCACTGCCGCCCCTCTTCATCTCTGAGGCGTGGCAGCTCGACCTCGTCAGGTTCGATCTCGCGCTCTTCGTCGACCCCGGCAAGCGCCCCGCCCCCTCGGCGCCGAGCCTGTTCCGCACGCTTCGCGCCTGGCGCCTCTTCTCCGTCACCGACCCACGCGCGAGCGCCGCACTCGATGAGCTCGGCGCCACGGAAGCCGAGCGCGCGTTGCTCGCGCTCGGTGCCGTACGCGCCCGCGCTGGTCGCTTTGCCGACGCGAACGCAGCGTTCTCCGAGGCGCTCCGCCGCAACCCGTCGAGCCGCGCAGTCGCGCGCGACCTCGCCACGCTCGCACGCCAACGCAGCGGCGCGAGCGCGGCGCCTACTCGATGAGGCCCATCACGCGGCGTGACTGCCGCTGAATCTCGATCGCGTCACGGATCTTCTCGAACAGCTCGCGCGACGCCCGCATGCCCGCGATCTCGAACTTCGGCGTCGTGACATCGGTGCTGAAGAGATCGATGTGCGCGATGTCGAGCACGCGATCGAGCAGCGACTGCCGATACGTGATGTCTCGGATGCGCCACAGCTCGACGACCTCAATCCGCCGCGACAAGATACCCGACGAGCGCTCGAGACTCCGATTGCTGATGCGCACACCGACCGAACGACGAACCAGCGTCGTCACCGCAAACGCGGCCGCCGTCACCACCAGCGGAATGATCACGGCGGCAAGCTTTCCCGCCCAAGCGACTCCAAGCAGGTCGCCGATCTGGACCGAACCCCAGAGCGCGACCGGTGCCAGCGCGCCGAGCAGCGCGTAGCTGCCGAAGTACGCACGCCACGACGGTGTGCCCTCGTAGATCAGCTGCTTCTCCTCATCCGCATGGGGCGCTGTCGTAGGCGTCGCAAGCGGCGCGCCGTCGATTCGCTCGCCGCAGTGCTTGCACTTGACCGCGTCCGCGTGGATTTCCTCGGCGCAGGCGGGACAGCGCTTGGTGGACGGCGCTGCGGTCATAGCCGCCACGTCAAACCGACAAAAGTGGTGAAGCGCAGAATCGAGTTCATCAACAACCCCTCCTTCGTCTTTGCAAAGCTGAGCCCGAGCGGTGTGACGGAGAGCGCGAGCGACGGGCCCAAGCGCACCTCAGCATCGACGCTCGCGGCGACCAGCGGCATCGAGGCTGGATTGGTGAAGGGCCGGCCATCGTCCGTGAAGGGATTTTTGTCGGAGAGCCCGCCAAAGCTGGTCATACCGAGGCCCACGAAACCGCCAAGCGAGAAGCGCTTGCCCATCGGCTTCTGCGCCAACACGCCACCCAAGACGTCGATGAACCATGAGCTCCCTTCGGTGCCCCGGGGGGCAGTGCTCGTCGGCCACGCGACTCGCATGGCCGATGCTCGCAGCGCCATCGCCAGCACCGACCGGCCGCGGTTCAGCCGGTAGGCAACGCCGAAGCCGAGCGCGCTCTGCGGTTCGATGCGAGCGCCCGCGAAGCCAAGAAACTTGATGAACGTAGGCCCCCCGGAGATAGCGAGCTCGAGCCCGTGGTGCCGCGCTGCGCCGGCGGGGCGATCAGCGCCGCTGCCCGTGCT
>SHYZ01000115.1 GCA_009692535.1 Myxococcales bacterium | reverse complement strand
ATTCGCGCCAGCCCGAGCAGCGACTCGACACGGTCGCGCGCGAACGCGAGGCGGCGTTTCTCATCGGCGCGGGCGGCGCGCACCGCAGGCGCGAGGTCGGCGAGCGCCGTCTGAAATAGCTCGATCGCTTGCCGCACGCGCGCCAGCTCCCGCTCGCGGAACACGCGCGAGACCATTTTCCAAATTGACGTCTCCGGTTCGAAGTAGTCCTTGCGGTCGCCAGGGCGCAACGTCTTCTTCACCACGCCCCACTCGACGAGCTCCTGCAGATTGGTCGAGATTGCGCCGGCCGAAAGCGCCAATCGCTCGGCGAGCTCCTGGGCGGTGAGTGGGCTCGGCGCGAGGTAGAGCGACGCCCACATCCGTCCCAATGCCCGCCGGAAGCCCCAAAGCTCCATCAGGCCACCGACGGTGTCGACGACACGTCTGAGCGCGGCCTCGGTGGGATCAGGCGTGGGCGTGGGCGCGGTCATGAGCCGTCCTCGCCCTCGGAGCCGCGCGGCACCGGGAGCCCGTGCTTCTTGATCAACCGGTGGACGTAGTTGCGGTCGATGCCCGCCTCGTCGGCAGCGCGCGAGATGTTGCCGCGATGGCGCGCGAGCAGGTGCACGAGGTACTCGCGCTCGAAGCTGTCGACGAGCCGACCCTTTGCTTCTTTGAAGGGGAGGTCGAGCACCGACTCAGCGGAGCTCGCGACGAATGACGGGGGCGAGGCGATCGGCGCAGGTGGCGGCGTCAGCGCGTCGTGCGCGAAGGCCTCGCCGAGGGAGAGCGCGCGCTCGACGACATTCCTGAGCTCGCGGACGTTGCCCGGCCAGTCGTGCGCCGCGAGCTCGGCGAGCAGTCGTGGCGGCAGCGCGAACTCGCCCCGACCGAGCGCGGCGGCGAAGTGCCGGGCCAGCATCGGCAGATCCTCGCGCCGCTCGCGGAGCGGCGGGACGGTGGCGCGCACGACGGCGAGACGGAAGAAGAGGTCCTCGCGGAACCGTCCGACGGCGACGAGCTTCTGGAGCTCGCGGTGCGAAGCTGCGACGACGCGCAGGTCGACTTTCTGTGCGCGTGTGTCTCCGATGGGGCGGACCTCGCGCTTCTCGAGCACGCGCAGCAGCTGCGGTTGGAGGTCGAGCGGGAGCTCGCCGATCTCGTCGAGAAAGAGCGTGCCGCCGTTGGCCGCCGCGACCAGGCCCTCCTTTTGTGTGTGCGCTCCGGTGAACGCGCCGCGCACATGACCGAACAGCTCCGAGCCGATCAGCTCCCGTGAGATCGCGCCGCAGTCGACGACGATGAACGGTCCCCGGCTGCGCTTCGAGGCGGCGTGTAGCGCCTCGGCGATCGCCTCCTTGCCGGTACCGGTCTCGCCGGCGAGCAGCACGGTGGCGTCGGTCGGTGCGACGCGCGCGAGCAGCGCGAACAGCGCGCGCATCGGCGGTGATGCGCCGAGCACGTCGCCGAAGCGGTCGCCGGCGAAGGCGGGGAGTGCGAGCGCGGTCTCCTCGGGGCCGACGTCGAGCTCGGTCCCCTTGCCGACGCGCAGCCGAGCTGGCCCGGTGAGTACGAGCTGGCCGAGCCGCGTGCCGGCGTGGACCGTGCCGTTGGTCGAGCCGAGATCGGTGACCTTGAGCCCGTCGGTGAGGAGCTGCAGCTCGAGGTGGTAGCGCGAGACCGATACGTCGGTGAGCTGCAGGTCGCAAGAGGAGTGCGTACCGACGACGGTGGTGCCGGCCTCGATCGTTAGCTCGAGGCCCGCGTCGGGGCCCGAGACCACGCGGATGCGGAAGAGCCGCTCCTTGAGCAGCCCGGTCGCTGCGTCAGTGTAGAGGTGTGCGGTTCGGGTCTGCATCGGCTCAGCCGGCACGGCGTCGCGATCGTGCGCGCGCGGCGGCGGTTAGTAGCAGGAGGGCGGGGAGGAGCAGGAACTGCGTCGGCGTTGTGCGGCGCGACGCGACGGCGTGGCAGGCGCAAGCGGACGGTGCGGGTGGGAGCGGGCTGGTGGCGTCGGTGCTTGCATCGTCCTCGGCCGGCGCGGCGTCGGTCGGCGCGCGCGCATCGGGCGGTGCAGCGTCGGGCGGCAGTGGGCCGGCGTCGATGAAATCGGAGTTGGGGAAGAGGGCGATCGAGTTGTAGATCTCGTCGCCCGACGGGATGAGACGGCACTGCGTCACCGATCGGTAGCCGGTGTGCGACGCGGTCGCGCAGGTGTGGCGCGGCGTGAGGTTGGCGAACTGAAAGAGCCCATCGATGTCGGTCGTAACGTCTCTGCCGTTGTCGAGTTGGACCTGCGCGCCGACGAGGTTGGCGGTCGTGTCGAACACGTCGCGGGCGCGCACGAAGCCGGTCATCCTACCGTCCTCGCGTGCGGTGAACGACACGCCGAGGTGGTTCGCCAGCCGGCGCTCGGCGCCGTCGGAGGGCGAGCTCACGACGCCCCCTTCGGACTCGATGTAGAGCGCGCTCGACGCGCCGGGGTCGAGGCCGAGCGCGACGTGCGCGCCCTCGGCGGCGAGTAGTTCGGCGAATTCCGCGGCGGTCAGGCCGATGGAGCCGGCCTGCCAGCCATCGACCACGGCGAGCAGCAGCGTACGCTCGTCCTCGGTGAGACCGACGGCGGCGCGGGGGGCGCGCTCACAGGGGAGCGCGAGCAGGTCGTCGCAGGGGAACGTGGCGACCGGCACGCCGCCGAGTACATAGAGGGGGCGGCCGCCGACAACGCCGAGCATGTCGCTGTCGAGATCGGTGCCGCCGACGATGCTCTCGGGCAACTCGAACATCGCGAAGTTCTCGGACATCGAGCGAATGAACCAGATGAAGCCCTCGGCGGCGTCGTCGGAGGAGCTAGGCCAGACCAGTCCGTCGCCGGCGGCGAGTCCTGCCGGCGTGAAGCTGAAGGGATCGAAGAGGTCGCCCGAGATCGCGAGCGCGGCACCGGCTGCCTCCGCCCACGCTGATGTGGTCATGCCGCGGTCGCGCTCGGCCGGGGCGAGCAGTCGAAGCTCCGCCGAGGTGAGGTTGATCCGCACGAGGTGCAGCTGTGCGGGGATCGCGTCGTCGGTGCGCACTAGGTGGACCACGCCGCGGTAGGGCGTGCTTTCGGCGACGGTGACCTCGGCGTGTGCGACGCTGGGCACGGTGAGCGCGGTGAGCGCGGTGAATGCGGTGAGCGCGGTGAATGCGGTGAATGCGGCGACGGTCGCGGAGCGCACGACGCCATGATACCCGCGGACGCTCAGTTCGGGACCACGCAGCCGTAGTCGGGCGGCTGTCGCCAGCGATAGAACTGCTCGTGGCGCGCGAAGGTCACCGCGCCGAACAGGTTCACGACGATCCCGGCGACGATGAGGGCCTTGGCGACACGCCCGAGCGGCGGGCCGCTGGTCGCGAGCAGCAGCACGAGGAAGACGGTGTAGTCGAGGCTGAAGCGGTAGCCGAACTGCACCCACCCGGAATTTTGGTAGGTGAGCGACCAGACGGCGACGCCGAGAATCGTGAGCCAGAGCGTGCGGAAGAGCGGCCCGCGTTCGCGCGGCCAGAGCAGCAGCAGGAAGGCGGGCGTGGTGACCCAGAGCGCGAGGCCGTGGCCGGAGATGGAGATGAAGGGAGGCGCGAGCGAGAACTCGGGGAGCAGCGTGAGCAGGACGGCGAGGTTGCGGCCGAGGTAGTGCAGATCGAATAGGCCGTGCTGTTCGATCTGTGCCTGCTGGCGCACGGCCAGGTAGCTGTGGCCGAACTCGGCGAACTCGCCGAAGCGTGCGTGGTTGTACCAAGCGGCGGCGAGACCGACGAGCACGAGCGGTAGCGCGAAGCAGAGCGCGCGTCGGGTGAGCCATGCGCGGCGGTCGTTGGGTGTGTGGGCGTGTTCGCGCGACACGCGGAACGCCTCGAGCACGAAGAACGGGAACATGAAGAGCATCGGCGTGCGGGTCACCGTCGCGAGCGCGAGCGCCAGGCCGGCGACGAACGGGTGCGCGGCCTCAATCGAGGCCCACGCGTAGCCGAGCGCGAGCACGACGCCGACGATGTGCGCCGTGAACCAGACGCGCCCCTGCACCGCGCTGAAGAAGAAGACAGTGCCGAACGCGAGCAGCGCGGCGAGCCAAGCGTCTTCGCACGGCGTGCGCGCAGAGAGGCCGACTTCGCGCAGGCGGCGCAGCAGCACGAGCAGCAGCGCCGGTGCGAGCGCGGCGAGCAGCAGCGTGGGCACGACGTCGTTGGCGCGCGCGCCGTGAATCATCGCCTGCGGCAGCAACAGCACCGATGGGAACGGCGGGAAGGAGACGTAGTGGAGCGTGCGCAGCTTGGTCACGCCGGCGGTCGGGACCTCGTCGCCGCCGAAGCGCCGGAAGGCCTTGCGCGAGGTGAGGAAACGACCGCGCGCGAGCGTGCCGTCGGCGAGCCGGACCTCGTCGACCTTGGCGGGGTCGTCCCCCTTCCACGACTCGAGGTCGACGCGCCCGTCGAGCCACGCGGCGGCTTGCGTCGCGAAGTGCGGATCCGATGACTGGCGCAGCATGCGCGGGCCGGTGACGATGGCGTAGACCGCGAGCGCGATGGCGAACGCGTAGAGCGGCGCGCGATTTCGTGCGAGGAACGCGCTCACGGCTTCCGCCGGTAGACGGTGACGAGCGGGACGCCGTCGAGGGAGAGGACGCGGTCGGGGCGCGCGTGGCCGTAGGCGTTCCAGATCATGTATTCGTACTTGTTGAAGTGGAGTTCGTGGATCACGACGGCGACGTCGGAGCGCGAGATCGCCGGCATTTCGAGTCCGGTCTCGACGAGGTCGGAGCGGAGCAGGCCGTCACGCAGGTAGAGAAGGTAGCTTGGGTGATTCCAATCGTGGGGGTAGATCCGTGTGCCCTTGGGCAGCGTGCGGTTCCACTCGTCGAGCAGTCCGCGCACCGAGTAGCCCCAGAACTGCCGGTTCATGCCGAGGTCGGCGCCGCCCGGCGCGCCGCCGGCGAGCGCGTTGTAGTGCGAGAGGCCGTAGGGGTGCGAGCGAACGACCTCGGCAGCGGCGGGGAGGGCGGTGACGAGCAGGAGCGCGGCGGTGACGGCGGCGCGGGCGCGCGGGGCGAGCGACCATTCGTCGGCAATGCGGCGCGTGATCGCCTCGAAGCCGAGGCCCGCCGCGATGGCGAGGAACGGCATGGTCGCGAGCCAGTGCTTGGTCTCGCCGAAGATCGGCGTGCTGCCGGTGAAGAAGGGTGCGATCGGCACCAGCGCCGAGCTGAGGAGCAGGAGGAGCGGCGCGCGGTCGGTGGTTGGTGCGGGGGCGCTGCTGCGGCGAGCGCCGGCGGCGAGTGTGCCGGCAGCGGCGAGCACGCCGGCAGCAGCGAGCGCGAGCAGCACGACCGGTGCGGTCGTGACCAACATGCCGAGCGGCTCGTGCCACGGGAACGGCGGGTTGTTGTAGTTGGTGCCGAGGTACTCGAAGTTGTAGTGCACGTGCTGCCAGTGGAACGCGAGGTAGCGGCCAAAGCGCGTGATGCCGTCGTGCCAGAGGTGCGGCCAGAGCGCGATCAACACGAGCGGTGCGATGGTCGCCATCGCGACGAGTGGGCGCAGCGTCGGTCGGGGAGAGCCGGCACGATGGGCGCGCACGGCGAGAAAGAGCCAGTGCGCGCCGAGCGCGAACGGCAGGAAGAAGGACTGCAGCTTGGTGGCGAGGAAGAGCCCGTAGAGCACGCCGACGCCGAGCGCTGCGCGATTTCTGCGCTCGGCACCGAGCGCGTGAAAGTACGCGAAGGTGGTGAGCAGCCAGAGCGTGGCGGCGGGGAGATCGAACGCCGCAGTCTGCGCATGGAAGGCGGCGCGGGGCTGCAGCACGGTGAGCAGCGCTGCGGCGAGCGCGCCGGCACGGCCGCCGAATGCGGCGAGAAAGAAGAGGTAGACCCCGCCGGCGAGCAATCCGAAGGCGAGGGCCGTCGGCAGACGGAACGCGGTGATTTCGGAGAGCAGCGGGAGCGTGAGGTGCCGCCCGCTGTCGAGGCGTGCGGGGGCGGGGTGCCAGCGTGACTCGGAGGCGCACTCGCATTTGTGGAGCGCGCGCCACGAGAGCCCGGAGAGCAGCTTCATCAGCGGTGGGTGCTCGGCGTTGGTGTCGAAGTAGCGATCGATCGAGCGGGCGGAGAGTGGACGCGCGAGCGCGCCCGAGAGCGCGTGCTCGGCCCAGGCGACGTACTGCTCGCCAGACTCCATGTAGATCGCCTCGTCGCGGTTCACGCCCTGCTGCGTCGCGGCGGCGAGCGTCGTTGCCGTGACGGCGATGACCAGCGCGGCCGCGATGGCGAGGTCGGCGCGGGTACAGCGGGGCGCGGCGGGCATCACTCGCGGCCCTCGGCGGCGATGCAGAGCTCGAGGCGCGCGTGCGTCGGATCGCCCGGAGCCTGCGCCACCTCTTGCAGGAAGGTCACGCGGTGCGGGCCGGGGGGGACTGCGATTTCGGGCAGCCGAACGAAGCCCGAGTCGTTGCCGATGACCGCGCGGGCTCGCTCCTCTCCGTCGACGAGCACGCGGAGCAGCGCGAAGGCGTGGTTCTCCTTGCGCGCCCAGACGTCGGCGAGCCCTGCGCGCACGACGAGGCGTGTACCGAGCGTGGGCACGGTAGCCTCGCGTCGCCCCCGCACGACATGGCAGCGGCGCGGCGTGTGCGCGACCTCCTTTACCTCGGCGCCCTCGTGGAAGCGCCACACGATGCGCTCGGCGTGTCGTGCAAAGCGGCGCACCCGCACCGCGCCGAAGCGTCGCTGAAAGTCGGGCTGCCCCACGCCGATCGTCTCGGGTGCCGCGGCTTCGCGGATCGAAATCTCCCAGATGCGCGCGTAGCTAGCCTCGTCCATCCGCGCGAGGTCGTCGACCTCCACCAGCGCTCCGAAGGCCGCACGCGCCAGCGGGTCCGACCAGCGCGGCGCGAACACCACGAGGTCGCCGGCCTGCCGCTCCGCCGTCACTGCCGCCGCCGCCGCCCGGTAATCGTCGTCGGTAGGCGCGCCCGAATGGGCCCGCGCGAGCACGAGCAGTTCCCATCCGGCGAGGAGCGCGAGCGCCGCCGCCGCCAGCGTGCCGCGCCGCCGCGCCCAAGGAATCACCGTCGGCCAGCCTAGCAGCGCCCGCCGTTCTTCGCGACCGCTGCGGCGCGGTGGTATCGTCCGGCCCTCAATGTTGGAGGTCCCCGTGACTGCGTATACGCCTAGGTTCAGCCTCGCCCTCCTCGCCGTTCTACTCCTCGCGTTTTCTGCCAGTTGTCCCGGCGAGACCGAGGCGCCCTCCGGCGGAATCTGCCTGCTCAACAGCTGCGACGCGGACGAGCAGTGCCGCGGCTGCCCCGAGGGGCGCGACGCTTGCGACCTGCGCCTGCACCGCTGCGTCGAGTGCGACGGGGCCACCGGCACCGGCTGCCCGAGCGGCGAGTCGTGTACCCAGTTCGGTGTCTGCATCCCGACCGGACAGACCTGCCCCACCGACGCTGATGGGCTCCCAACGCTGACCTGCGTGCGCGACACCGACTGCGCCGCCTGCGGCCCCGACAACCAGATTTGCAACAACGGGCGCTGCGTCGAGTGCGTCCCGGCCCGCTCGCTCTACTGCCTCGCCTCCGAGTACTGCGCCGTCGAGGAGTGCGAGCCGCGCTGCCCGACCGACTGCGCTTCGGATCGCGACTGCAACAACTGCGGCAGCGCGCAGTACCCCTCGCACGCCTGCTTCGCGCACCGCTGCGCCGAGTGCTCGCCGACCACGCCCTGTCCGTCAGCGTCGCAGGTCTGCGTGTACGGCGACTGCATCGAGGTCTGCGGTCTGCCCGGCCCGGTCGCTGGCGACTGCGTGACCGACGCCGACTGCAGCTACTGCGGCGATCCGGAATTCCCCGAGGCGTGGAACTGCAACCGCCCGCTCAACAACCCCGCCGCGCACGGCACCTGCGGACCGCCGGCCACCGGCTGCTCCGACCTCGGCGTCGGCGCCGCCGTGCTGCCGCGCCCGTGGAGCGAGTACACGCAGCTCTGCTCGACCGACGGCGACTGCGCGGGCATCGACATCCTGTTCGACGTCGGCGAGGTCATCCGCGATCTCGTCGGCGGTCCGAGCATCGACCTCGGCTTCACCTCAGTCACGATCCACGACGCGTATGTCGCCTACGACATGAGTGAGTGCGCCGAGGTGACGCTCGGCCCGGACCTCACCTGCGGCGTCTGCGTGCCCTGCCAGGTCGACTCGGACTGCGAAGCGATCCCGCTCGACCCGGTGATCTTCGATCTCTTCCGTGGCGAGATCCTCGCCTCGCTCGCCGGCGCGCTGCTCATCGACCTGTTCTACGCCGAGGGTGCGGAGCACCTGCTCCACATGTACTGCCAGCCGATCGCGGGCGGCTATGGTGTCTGCGCGCCGTGCGGCAACCCGACGCAGGCGTGCGGCGTCGTCGCGCCCCCGTCGGGCGGCACCTGCGATCACGAGGTCTGCTCCGAGGGCACTCCGCTCGGGGCGACCTGCGGCGGCTGCACCGCGGCGATCTGCGCCGTCGACTCCTTCTGCTGCAGCATCGCGTGGGACTCGACCTGCGTCGCGCACGTCGACACCTACTGCGCGTCGGGCTGCGGCGGCGCGTCGTCGTGCGGCTCCGACCTCTGCACCGTCTCGCAGGCGGCCCAGGATTCGCTCTGCGGTCCCTGCGCGGCGTCGGTCTGCGGCGGTGACTCCTTCTGCTGCAACGAGGCCGGCGGCGCGTGGGACAGCTACTGCGTCTCGCTGGCGTCGGCGGATCCAAACTGCGTGGCTGAGTGCTCCGGCGGCTGCGCCCACGGCGAGTGCACGACCGGCGGTCCGCTCGCCGAGTCCTGCTCCATCTGCGCGACCACCGTCTGTGCCACGGACCCCTACTGCTGCACGACCGACTGGGACTCCTACTGCGTCGACATCGCCCGCCCTGCGCCCGAGTGCCCGGTCTGCCCGTAGCGCGCCGGACGCCACAACCGTAATAAGATGAGGCAGCGCCCGTCCACCGAGTGGCCGGCGCACGGAGGAACTTCCATGAGAACGGTTCATTTGGCGTGGGTGGTGGCTTTGGTCGTCGGTGTGGGCGCCTGTGATCCCGACCCGGCGGTGATGATGGAGCCGGTGTGCGGCGACGGCATGCGCGAGGGCTCCGAGGCGTGCGACGACGGCAACACCGACGACGGCGACGGCTGCTCTGCGGCGTGCGTGGTCGAGCCCAACGAGTGCGGCGACGGCAGGATGCTCGCCGGCGAGGCGTGCGACGACGGCAACGTCGTGGACGGCGATGGCTGCGACGGCGACTGCACCGAGACCGCCTGCGGCAACGGCCGGGTGACCGACGGTGAGGAGTGCGACGACAACAACCTCGTGGCCGGCGACGGCTGCGACGAACTCTGCGTCGTGGAGCCGCCCCCTTGTGGCGATGGCGACCTCGACTTCGGCGAGCAGTGCGACGACGGCAACCTCGTGGCGGGCGACGGCTGCGACGCGGATTGCGACATCGAACCGGACGTGTGCGGCGACGGCACCGTTGGTGAGACGGAGGCGTGCGACGACGGCAACCTCGCGGACGCCGACGGCTGCGACTCGAACTGCACCGCGACCGCGTGCGGCAACGGCATCAGGACCGCCGGCGAGGTGTGCGACGACGGCAACGCCGTGAACGGCGACGGCTGCGACACGAACTGCACGCCGAGCGGGTGCGGCAACGGCGCGCGCGCGCCGACTGAAGAGTGCGACGACGGGAACGGGTTCGACGGCGACGGCTGCAACATCTTCTGCCGCTTCGAAGAGAACGTCGTCGAGACCGAGCTCAACGACACCATCGCCACGGCCGACGATTTCGCCACCCACTCGATCCTCGGGCACACCGACGGTGCGATCGGCATCCCCGGCGACGTGGACTACTTCTCGATCGACGTCGTCGGCGCGAGCGGCGGCACGCTCACGGCCACGGTCGTGGACTCTGTCGCCGGCGATCTGTGCGGCCCGCGTGGGGAGCTCGACAGCCAGCTGACCTTCTTTGATCCCGAGGGCGGCGAGGTCTTCAGCAGCGAGGACCTCGACATGGTGACCAACTGGTGCTCGGGCGGCACCATCGAGGTCTACCCGGGGCGGTGGACCGTGCGCGTTCGCCCGTCGCCGTTCCTGCCGCCGGCCACGACCTTCAGCTATCGGCTCGAGGCGGCGTTCGTGCCGGGCGCGTGTGGCGACTCGATGGTCACCGGCACCGAGGCGTGCGACGACGGCAACACGATCGCCGGCGACGGCTGCAGCTTCTGCGTGATCGAGACGCCCGAGGGGGAGCCGAACGACGACGGCATGCTGGCGGTCGGCACCGACGACTTCTCCGCGGCAGCGGCCGCCGGTCCGCTCTTTGGCGACGCATGGATCGCCGGGTCGATCTCACCGGCGGGCGATGACGACGGCTTCGTGATCGAGAACACGATCGGCGCGCCGGTCGGGCTCGTGCTCGAGACGTTCGGATCGGGCGGTGTGGGCACCTGCGAGCTGATCGACACCGAGCTTCAGGTGCGCGACGGTGGCGGCAGCGTCTTCCGTGCCGACGACGACGGCGGTGTAGAGACCTGCTCGCGGGTGGAGTACTTCCTGCCGATCGGCCAGACGATCTATGTCCACGTCCGCGAGAAGGGGGACAACGCCGAAATCCCCGAGTACTTCCTGTCGGTGCGGTTCCTCTTTGTCTTCTGCGGCGACGGGCTCGTCCGTGACGATGAGCAGTGCGACGACGGCAACGTATTCTCCGGCGACGGCTGCAGCGGCTCATGCCTCACCGAGGTGCCTGAGACCGAGCCCAACGATGACGGCGCGGTGGCGATCGCGACCAACGACTTCTCCGTCGCTGCGGCGGACGGCCCCTACGAGACGGACGCCTTTGTCGTCGCGCAGATCATGCCGGCTGGCGATGACGACGTGTACGCGGTCGCAAACCCCGGCCTGGCGGCGGTAACGCTCACCGCCGAGACGTTCGGCCCCGGCGGCGTCGGCGTCTGCGGTATCGACACGGTGCTCACGGTGCGCGACGGCACGGGCGCCTCGCTCGTCTCCGACGACGACGCAGGGATCGGCTTCTGCTCGCGCGTCGAGGGCGTGGTGATCGAGCCGGGGGCGACGGTCTACGTCCACATCATCGACCGCGGCGACAACAGCCTGATCGGCCTCTACTATCTGCAGCTGCTCGTGAGCTGAGGTAAAGCGCCCGCTGGCCACCCGGAGGCAGCTCCGCGCGTTTGCGCAGCGCGGCTGGGGCTTGCCCGAGCGGTTGGACGCGCGGCACTGGGAGGAGCTGTCGCGGACCGAGAGGCCTGCAGCGCTGTTTCGCGTCATGCACCGGCTCCGCGACGCCGACCGGCGCGTAGCTCCTGGCTGGCCTGCTGGGAGCGAGCGACGGGATGACCTGCTGACGCACAACCGAGTCCCCTCGGCGTTTGCTTGTGCCGACGCCCAGCGAAGTCGCAAGGCGGCTCGCTGTCGTGAGGGTGGTCAGCTTCGATCACCGCGCCAGCGGTCTGGGCTTGGCTCTCCTCCTCAGAGGTTCCGGGCTCGAGGAGACTTTGCCAGACCGGTTTCAACTGCAACTGATCCGACAGCAAGGGCCGGCGCGGCGCGGAGTCCCGCCGTAAGCGGGGGGGACGCGCCCGACTTCACTTCGGGCGCGAGGGGCCGGCACGGCCCCTGTTAGCAGCAGGCACGGCTCGACTCGCTTGCGCGGAGCGCCAGTCCGCCCCCGAGGTCGAGTGCCGCGAAGCCACAGCGCAAGCGCCCGACGCGCAAGTAGCGGGTGCCCGGCGCAGGTGGTTTAGGCAACCACGCGCCTGACGGCTGCCGGGTCGCAGCGGTCAGGTGCGTGGTTCGGTTGGTGCGGGGCGCCTACCGATCGACGCACATGATGCGGCCGGTCTGGCAGCCCATGGAGTCGTCGTGATAGCGGTCGAGGTCGGTGCTGTCGCAGGCGACGAAGGGGATGACCTCGTTGAAGCCATCGACGGTGGTCGGGTTGCAGTCGTCATCGCACAGGTTGCAGATGTCGAGGATCGAGCCGCCGACGTCCTGACAGGCGAAGCGCCCGCCCCAGCAGAGCATGGAGTCGTCGAGGCAGAGGTCGGTGTCGGAGCTCTCGCAGATGCGGCCGTAGCCGGGCTCGGCGATGCCGTCGGGCGTGTCGGCGCGGCAGTCGTCGTCCCTGCCGTTGCAGAAGTCGGGCAGCGCGGGGCCGCGGTCGGCGCAGGCGATGCGGCCGGCGACGCAGCCGTGCCGGTCCTCGGTGCAGTAGTCGGCGTCGGAACTGTCGCAGGGGACGTCCGGGATCGGCTCCTGCGAGCCATCGACGGTGGCCGGGTTGCAGTCGTCATCGCAGAGGTTGCAGATGTCGAGGATCGAGCCGCCGACGTCCTGACAGGCGAAGCGCCCGCCCCAGCAGAGCATGGCGTCGTCGAGGCAGAGGTCGGTGTCGGGGCTCTCGCAGACGCGGCCGTAGCCGGGCTCGACGATGCCGTCGACCGTGTCGCCGCGGCAGTCGTCGTCCACGCCGTTGCAGATGTCGGGCAGCGCGGGGCCGCGGTCGGCGCAGGCGATGCGGCCGGCGACGCAGCCGTGCCGGTCCTCGGTGCAGTAGTCGGCGTCGGAGCTGTCGCAGGCGACGAACGGGACCGGCTCTTGCCAGCCATCGACGGTGGCCGGGTTGCAGTCGTCATCGCACAGATTGCAGATGTCGAGGATCGAGCCGCCGACGTCCTGACAGGCGAAGCGCCCGCCCCAGCAGAGCATGGCGTCGTCGAGGCAGAGGTCGGAGTCGGGGCTCTCGCAGACGCGGCCGTAGCCGGGCTCGACGATGCCGTCGG
>SHYZ01000114.1 GCA_009692535.1 Myxococcales bacterium | reverse complement strand
CGGTCAGCGCAGCGTCGGACCCGCAGCTCGCGCCGGCGATCGCCCCGGCGCGCACCGTTGACATCGACGCCGGCGGACCGGAGCCGCTGCTGCCGATTCCCGGCGCGAGCGTGGCCGAGGGCGCGCGGCTCCATGCCACCCACTGCGCGCGCTGCCACGGTGGCGACGGGCGCGGACGCGGTCCCGACGCAGCGGCGCTTACGCACGCGCCGACCGATCTCACCACGACCGCGTATCTTTGCCGCACGACGTTCGCTGATCGCGGCGCGCCGTCGGAGGCCGACGTTGAGTCCGCGCTCTACCGCGGCACTCACGCTGGACTCGCGCCGCTCGCCGGGCTCAGTGCACGCGCGCGCCGCTCACTCACGCTCCACGCTCGCTCCCTCGCGCCCGGCTTTGCCGCGCCGTCCGGCGTCGCGCTCGTCGTGCCGCCCGAACCACCCGACACGCCCGAGAGCCGCGGGCGCGGGCGGCTCGTCTACATCACCTGGGGCTGCCACGGTTGCCACGGCCTCGTCGGCGACGGCGCGGGCGACGCGGATCTCCTGCGGATGATCCGCTGGAACGATCGACCGCTCGCGCCCGGCGCACTCTTCGACGACGCGACGTTTCTCTGCGGCGGCACGCCCGACGCGGTCTACCGCACCATCGCGCTCGGCATGGCCGCGCCGATGCCGCGCTATGCTGAGATGGCGGGGATGCTCTGGCGTCCCGAGCCGGGCGCTTGGCAACAGAAGCTCGCCGAACGGCTCGCGCCCGATGAGCACGCCGCGTTGCGCGCGTTCCTCGACACGCTGCCCGAGAAGCAGGCGGTCAAGACGATGGACCCCACCGCGCGCCGCGTGCGTGCCGGCGCGATCCTCTGGGACCTCGTCCACTACGTCCGCGCGCTCTGAGCGCGGTCCACACGCGCGTCCTTTCAGGAGCGTGCTGCGTGCGCGTCGCCGAACACGAGCGGCACGAGCTCACCGGCCACGTCGAGCGCCAGCAGCTCTGCCGCGCCACCGACGACACGATCGCCGATCATCACGACCGGCAGCGGCGCGCCGTGCGCAGCGGTGTTGATGAAGGAGCGGCTCGCCTCGTCCTGCTCCACGTCGAGCTCGCGGTACGGGATGTTCCGCCCGCGCAGCACGTCGGCGATCCGCTTCGCGTCGCGACCCGAGCGTCCGTCGACATAGACCAGCACCGGAGCCAACTCGTCGGGCACCACGGCTGGCGCGGCGACCGGCGCGACGCGCGCGCGTGCCTCAGCCTCGGCCACGCGGCTAACATGCTCGCGGAGCTGAGTTTTTCGGCGCTCCTCGAAGCTGCGCCGCGTTGTCAGCTCATCGCGCGGCGCCAGCGGCCGCCCGATCAAATCGTTCACGAACGAAAGCAACCCGCGCGTGAGCCGCACCGGCAACAACCGCTCCCCCCGCTTCGCACGGAGCAGCTCGTACGCTCGTTCACGCAGCGCATCGAGCCGCTCATTGGTCTTATCCATCCCCGTCTCCTCCCGCTCCGCGGTCGCACCTGTACCAGAGCCATACGCGCCTCACAAGCGGCAGCACCAGCGGCAGCACCAGCTTGACGCAGCCGTTGGCCGAAAGTAGGGTGCGCCTCTACTCGCAGGAAGAGGTGGCACTGTGACGATGACCATGACGACGATGAAGACGCTCTCCGCACTCATTCTGCTCACGGCCCTCGCGGCTCCGACGGCCGGCTGCTCCACGAGCGCCGATGACGGCGCGGTCGACAGCGGGCCGATCGTGCTCCCGCCCGATGCGCGCAATGTGCCGCGCGCCGACGCCAACGTGACGCCGCCGACCTGCACTGCTGCCGCCGACTACGGCGCGGTCACCGTCGAGAACCAGGGGGCGAGCTCGCGCGCGATGATGATGGGCGCGACGGTGCCCGACGTCATCGACGGCGGCGGCAGCATCAACACTGACATGGCCCCTGACTACCTCAGCCTGCAGCTCTTCAAGGGGTACTCGGTCTTTCCGATGGCGATCACCCCGGGCACCTACCAGATCACCGGCGAGGAGCTCAACTACGCCACCTGTGCCGTCTGCGTCATTCTCTACACCGACCTCATCGACACCGGGATGGGCGGGGTGCCGACCGACACCTACCTCGCCACCGCGGGCACGGTTGAGCTCATCTCGGTCATGGGGAACCTCAAGGCCAACCTCTCGGGGCTCCAGTTCCGGCACGTGAACATCGACGACATGTCGTTCGAGTCGATGCCGCATCCGTCGGGCTGCTCGTCGGCCGTGACGAGCGCGGCGTTCGACACGCCGATCGTGCCGAGCATGCCGTAGCGGCTCGACCCGCCGGCATCATCGCCGGCGCGCGCTACACCGCCACAAGCATCCCGTCTTCAGCGATCCCGATCGGTCCGGCGTAGCCGCGCGCGAGTCGTGTGGCGAGCCCGGCCGCTTCAGGGTCGAAGTAGCTGTGCGTCGCGAGCAGTCGCCCCGCGCCGGCCATCGTGGCGAGCCGTGCCACGTCGTCGGCGCAGAGGTGCGGTGTCTGCTTTGCGTTGTCGAGAAACGAGCACTCGGCGACGAGCAGGTCGACGCCGGCGAAGAAGTCGGCGAGCTCGTCCGACGGTGAGGTGTCGCCGGTGTAGCCGATCGAACGCCCGTCGTGCTCCACGCGTACGGCGAGGCTCTCGGTGGTGTGCGGTGTTTTCGCGACGCGCAGCTTCGCGCCGCCGCCGAGCTCGATCACCGCGTCCGGTGCGAGCTCAACGACGTCCACCGGGAATTCCTGTTCGAGCAGGCGCTGGTTGAGCAGGCGCTCGAAGCCCTCGACGAGCGCGCGCAGTCCATTCGGGCCGACGAGCGACAGCGGCGCACTGCGCGGCGTGCTCCTGCCGTAGCGCAGCGCGAACAGCAGCGCCGGCAGCTCGCCCACATGGTCGATGTGAAAGTGCGTGATCACCTGGTGCGTGAGCGTGGTCCAGGGCAACCCGAAGCGCGCCATCGCGTGCACCGTGCCGGAGCCACAGTCGAGGCGCAGCCTTGCTGCGCCCGCCTCGATCCAATAGCCCGACGAGCTGCGCTGTCCCGACGGAACACAGGTGCCCGAGCCGAGGACGACGAGGCGCATCCGCTCACCTCGGGTTGCGGCTGGTGTCGCTCGGCGGGTCGTTCACGTCGCTGCCGCTGCCGCCGCTGCCGCCGCTGCCGCCGCCGCCGCCGCTGCCGCCGCTGCCGTCGCTGCCGTCGCCAACGCCGCGCGCATACTCCTCGAGCTTGCGGTAGAGCGTCTTCCGGTCGAGCCCGAGTCGCGTCGCGGCGCGCGTCTTGTTCCCCCCCTCGGCGACCAGCACGCGCTCGATGTACTCGCGCTCGAGCTCGGCGAGCGTGAGTCCGCGCGCCAACGCACCGCCGAGCGAATCCGCGCCGCGCCGCTCACGCACCTGCGGCGGAAGATCATCCACGCCGATCTCGTCGCCGTCGCAGAGGGCGACCGCGCGCTCCATGAGGTTCTCGAGCTCGCGCACGTTGCCGGGGAAGGGATAGGCGAGGAGCAGCTTGGCGGTGGCGTGCGCGAGGCGAGGCGCGGGGCGTCCGCCAGTCGCACGAGCGCTCACGCGTGCGAGGAAGTGTTCCGCGAGCGGGAGGATGTCCTCGACTCGGCCACGCAGCGGCGGCAGCTCGACGTGGACGACGTTGAGCCGGTAGTAGAGGTCCTCGCGGAACAGCCCCTCGCGCAGCCGCGCCTCGAGGTCGCGGTTGGTCGCCGCGATCACCCGCACGTCGACCTTCTCGTTCCTCGTGGCGCCGACCGGGCGGACCTCGCGCTCCTGCAGCACGCGCAGCAGCTTCGCCTGCAGCGCCGGCGGGATCTCGGCCACCTCGTCGAGAAAGATCGTTCCCCCCGACGCCTCGACGAACAGTCCGTCGCGGTCGTTCCTTGCGTCAGTGAAAGCGCCACGCTTGTGGCCGAAGAGCTCCGACTCGACCAGCGTCTCGGGAATCGCCGCAAGGTTCACCGCCACGAACGACCGCTTCGCGCGCGGTGAGTTGTAGTGGATCGCGCGCGCGACCAGCTCCTTGCCGGTACCGCTCTCGCCGGTGATCAGCACCGTGGCGGTCGCCTCCGCGAGCCGCGCGATCAGCCCGAACACCTCCTGCATCGCAGGGCTCCGGCCCACCATGTTGTCGAGGCCGTATGGGCGCGCGAGCTCGCGGCGCAGGCGTGCGACCTCCTGCCTGAGCCCGCGTTCGGAGAGCGCCTGATCGAGCGCGAGCACCAGCGCTTCGGGATCAAACGGTTTGGTGAGGTAGTCGTACGCGCCGAGCTTCACCGCGCGGATCGCCGTATCGATCGAGCCGAACGCGGTGATCACGATGACGTGCGGCGACGGCTCGGCCGCTTTGAGATCACGCAGCAGGTCGAAGCCATCGAGGTCGGGCATGCGGAGGTCGCTGACGACGACGTCGATGCCGCCTTCGCGCACCCGCGCTACGCCGGCGCGTCCACCCGCGGCCGCCTCTACGCGAAAGCCGCCCTCGCCGAGATCCTCGACGAGTAGGTCGCGCATCGCTGGATCATCTTCGACGACCAACACCGTTGCGTGCGCACGCGCCGCTGCGGCGCCATGGGTTCCCTCGCTCATGACTGCGGCGAGTATACCGTGCGGTCCCTGCATGCTGGCCACGGTCGCCGCGCCCATACACGTTGACGTTTGACGTTCAACGCCGACGCGCATCGACATCACGGACACAGTCCTAATCCGTGGGACCCAGTGGCAGATGCACGCGGAACACAGTCCCGCGCCCCGCAGCTACATGGTCATCCACCTCAATCCATCCATCGTGCTCCTTCACAATCCCCTGCACGACCGCGAGCCCAAGTCCCGTGCCGCCCGACGCCGCGCGCGACGTGTAGAACGGCTCGAAAATCCTCTCGCGATGCTCCTTCGCAATCCCCACGCCAGTGTCGGCGACCTCGACCACCGCCCACTCCTGCTCGGGCGCCACCGCGAGCCCGGCGCGCCGCCTCACGACACGGCTGGTGCCAAGCACAAGCTCGCCGCCGCCCGGCATCGCCTGCACCGCGTTCAGCACTAGGTTGATGAGCACCTGCTGCAGCTGGTCGCGATCACCATGCACGAGCCCCGGCGCGGCGCGCAGCGAGGGGCTCACGACGACCTTGCCCGCCTCGAGCTGCGAATCGAGCACCTCGAGCGTGCTGGCTGCGAGTGTGTTCAGGTCGAAATCCGCGCGCTCACTGTCGCCGGTGCGCCGGCGCGTCGTGTCGAGCAGCCGCTGGATGATGCGCGTGATGCGCCCGGCCTGCTCGGCGATGATGCCGGCGTTCTTCCGCACCGCCTCGACGTCGTCCGCCTTCTTCTCCAGCGCGCGCGCCCGCCCGGTGACCACATTGAGCGGCGTGCCGATCTCGTGGGCGATCTCGGCGGCGAGCTGCCCCACTGTGGCGAGCTTCTCGCTGTGACGCAGGTGCGCCTCGAGTGCGCTCCTCGCGTCGGCGGAGCGACGTGACTCCTCCCGCGCCTCGCGCAGCGACGCGGTCATGTCGTTGAAGCGGGTCGCGAGCGCGCCGATCTCGTCATCCCGCTCGGCGAGCACCACATGCGAGAGGTCGCCGCGCGCCACATCGTCCACGCCGCGCAGGAGCTTGGCGATCGGCGCGCCGAGCGCCTGCCGTGCGGTCAGCGTCACCACCAGCACGAGCGCGGCGATCACCAGCGCCAGTGCGCCGGCCAGGCGGGTCGCCTCGGCGCGGGCCTGATCCGCGAGGAAGCGCCGATCGTGCGTGAGCTCGAGCGCGCCGACCAGCTCGAACCCGTCGAGCGAGCCCGGCGCTGCGACGCGTAGCGGCTCGAGGTGCACGAACACCGGCTGCCCGTCGCGCTCGGCCTCGTCGTCGAAGACCGCGGTGCGACGGAGCAGCAGCTGCCGCAGCCGCTCGCGCCGGGTGTCGCCGCTCGGGGGAGCCGAGATCAGCGGCGCATCATTCGCCGCGAGCAGCTCGACGCGCCACGCGCCCCGCGCAGGCGTGAGCCGCTGCACCAACTCCTCGGCCTCGGTCCACGGTCGCTCCGCCACCAGCGCACGAAGCGACACCGCCAGCTCTCGCGCCGATGCCCGCAGCGCGAGCTCGCGTTCAGCGCTCCCCGTGCGCATCGTGACGAGTCCGTAGCTGCCGAGCAGGAGCGGCGCCGAGATCGCCGTGACCAGCGTGATGCGTGTGCCGATTCTCATGCGCGCGTGAAACCCCGGTGCGTCCCCTCACGAAAGCATCCGAATTCGGATGTCAACCGCCAAGCGAACAACCACAAAATAGAAGCAATTTCATATATCTGCAAGCACTTCGCGCGCCACGCCGGTGGCTTCTCGAGTGGCCAGTCATTTTCTTCGTGCGGGAACCTTGTCGCGATGGGGGGCCGCGAGCAACATCCTCCCCGTGAGCCTCCTTTCGACTGCCCACCTCGAAGCTTCCCTCTGGGACCAGCGCGTCGACGCGCTCGGCCTTCGGGTCGAGGCGAGCCCGATCTTTGCGCTGGTCGAGCAGGTTCACGCCGAGCTCGCGGCCGCCGGCATCGCCTTTCGACCGGCTTACTGCGTGTCGAACGAGTGGGGCTGCCCCGATCTCGTGCCGCTGGTCGGCATCCCGTTTTTCCTCGTCGACCCGCGCTTCCACGCGGTCGAAGAGGAACACGCCGACGATCTCGAAGACGCGGCGCGCATTTTGGCCGGCATCCGCCACGAGGTCGGCCACGCGCTGAACTACGCGTTCCGCCTCTACCTCGAGGTGGAGTGGACCGGCGTGTTCGGCGACTTCTTCGCCGACTACGACGACGACTACCGCCCGCTGCCGTTCGCCGCCGGCTATGTCCGTCATCTCCCCGGCTGGTACTCGCAGAAGCATCCCGACGAGGATTTCGCGGAGACGTTCGCGCTCTGGCTCACACCGGGCTCGAACTGGCGTGAGCGCTACGCCACGCAGCCGCGCGCGCTCGCCAAGCTTGAGTATGTCGACCGCGCGATGCGTCGGGTCGGGACGCTTGCCCCCGAGGTCGACCCCGCGCAGGCGGATGCTGACCCCGACGAGCTGGCCTTCACCGTGCGCGAGTACTACACGACGCGCGCCACCGAGGACGCCGGACCGGTCGACGAGCTTGGCCCGTGGCTGGACGACGACCTGCGCGGCATCTTCTCGGCCGATGGGATCGGCACCGATGCTGAGGGCATCCTGCTCGCGCGTCGCCGCACCATCATGAACAGCGTGTCGACCTTCACCGGCGCGCGGCTCTACGTCGTGAAGGCGCTGATCGATGCGGTCGGCGCGCGGCTTCACACGCTCGGGCTGCGCGCGCTGCCGGGGCGTGAGATCGACGCCGTCACCGAGGTCACCGCGCTGGTCGCGGCGCTGGTCGCGAACTTCGTGCAGACCGGCCACTTCCGGCACACGTCGGCGTAGCGCGGGGCCGCGGTCCGACTCAGGGCCGGTACTTGGTGAGCAACTCGGCCACGCGGTCGAGCGGCAGCGCCGGCGCGACGTTGCCGCTGTGGCCGACCATGTCCCCCGCCATGCAGAGCGAGTTCACGATCGCCTCTTCGGTCGCCTCGACCACCGCCTCGTAGTGCGCGGCGAGGCCTTCGTCGAGCATCACGTCGAGCTGGTAGTGCTGCGTCGCGGTCTCGCGCGGAATCTTGTTCGCGGTGGAGAAGCCGACGACGATTTCGCCCGAGCCGTGCGCGGCGTAGCTGCCGCAGCGTCCGATGCCGAGCGCTGCACGTTTGCACAGGCGCGTGATCTGGTTGGGCAGCAGCGGCGCGTCGGTGGCCACGATGCAGATGATCGAGCCGTAGTTGTACAGGCGCTTCGGGAGGTGGCGGAACGCGGGCTCGAGCAGCTCGCCGATCGGCACACCGTCGATGCGGAGGTTCTGCCAGACGCCGAAGTTTGCGAGCACCAGCACGCCGATGGTGTCCTCCTGCCCGTCTTCGGCGGTGACGCGACGGGACGAGGTGCCGATGCCGGCCTTGAAGTCGCAACAGACCATGCCGGTGCCGGCGCCGACCGAGCCTTCGGCGACAACGCCACCGGTCGCCTTCTCGATCGCGGAGTAGACGTGTTCGCTGCGGATGTGCCGACCGACCGCGTCGTTGAGATAGGAGTCGTCGCACTCGCCGACCACCGGGATGACGACGTCGTATTTGTCGCCGATGCCGGGGAAGTGCCGCGTCATCCACTTGACGGCAGCGTCGGAGACTTTTCCGACGGACATCGTGTTGGTGAGCAGGATCGGCGTCTCGAGCAGGCCCCACTCCTGGACCTGCGTGAGGCCGGAGACCTCGCCGGCGCCGTTGAGCACGAAGGTGCCGCCGACGACGCGCTCGAAGAACACGTTGTCGGCAGGGATAATCGCGGTGACGCCGGTGCGGACCGGGCCCTTGCCGGGGGTGAGTGGGCCCTCGCCGGCGATGAGCGTGGTGTGGCCGATCTTTACGCCGGCCACATCGGTGATGGCGTTGAGGGGACCGGTAGGGAAGCGGCCGATGCCGTGGCCGAGGTCACGCAGACGCCGACGGCCAGCGGCCGAGACGGTCGCGATCGGCGTGAGCGCGACGGGCCGCTCGGGGCGGCGCTCGCTCATGTGTTCCCGGGAGCCGCCTGCGCGCCGTTGATGCGCTCGGTCCGAAGCTCGCCAGACGCAGGACCAGCGGAAGACGCAGCGGACGAGTTGGCCCGCTCGCGCTCCTTCTCGTCGCGTTCCTTCTCGTCCCGCTCCTTCTCGTCCCGCTCCTTCTCGTCGCGCACGCGGTCGGCGATCGCGTGGCGTCGCTTCTCGCGCATCCGCTTGAGTCCGCCCGCGAGGATCTCGCCGATCAGCATGCGGTACTCGATGCCCGCGGCCTTCGAGATCAGCACGAGGTCGGAGTAGTCGGGCGTGAGCCCAGGCAGCGGGTTCACCTCGAGCACGTACACCTCGCCGGCGGCGTTCATCCGCACGTCGATGCGCGCCACGTCGCGGCACTCGAGCGCGTCGAACGTCGCGCGTGCGATCCGGTCGAGGTTCTTCTGCTCGAGCGGCGTGAGCGTCGGCGGGCACTGGTAGCGGACGTGCTTCTCCCACTCCTGCTTGACCTCAAAGTCGTAGACCGGCCGCAGGTTCGACGTGTCCTTGAAGACGATCTCCATCGCCGGCAGTACGCGCGGCCTTCGGTCACCGAGCAGCCCGATGGTGAACTCGCGACCGGGGATGTACTCCTCGACCAGCGCCGGCTGGCGGTAGCGCTCGATGAGGCCACGCACCAGCGCACGCAGGCTCGGCTCGTCGTCGGCGATCGAGTTACCGGCGATTCCCTTTGAGGAGCCCTCGGCGTTCGGCTTCACGATCAACGGGTAGCGGAGCGCGGGCGAGAGCTTCTCGCGGCCGGTCTCGAACAGCTGGAACTCGGGCGTGAGGATGCCGTGCTGTCGCAGCACCTTCTTGGTGAGCGCCTTGTCGAGCGCGATCGCCAGCGTCGCCGAGTCGGAGCCGGTGTACGGGATGCCGAGCAGCTCGCAGAGCGCAGGCACCTGCGCCTCGCGGTTTCGACCGACTAGCCCCTCGGCGATGTTGAAGACGAGGTCGACGTCGGCCTCGGCCAGCATGCGCGGCAGATCGGTCGTCGCCTCGAGGTGCACGACCGAGTGGCCGTAGCTGGCGATGGCGTCGGTGATGGCCGAGATGGTCTCGGGCGGATCGAACTCCGCCTCGTCGTCATCGCCGCTCTTGGTGTCGATCCGCTTCATGTTGTAGGCGAAGCCGACCCGAACCGGCTGCGCCTTCTTCCGCTTCAGCGACGGGCTGTCGGGCGCGGCGAGGCCGGAGCGGAGCAGCGCGCTCTTGAGAATCGCGGCGATTGCGGCCTCGTAGTGGAGGCCGGCGTGCGCCGCTGCGGCAAAGAGTCCCGCGCCGCGCTCGAGCGAGGGGAGCGCGTTCACCTCGAGCAGGTAGAGCCGACCGTCGTCGCCGAGGCGGAAGTCGATGCGACCGAGGTCGCGGATGCCGAGCGCGCGGAACGCCGACTTGGAGATCGCGCGCAGCCGGGCTGCGACGTCGCGCGGCACGTCGGCGGGACAGCGCACCTGCACCTTCGACGAGTCGACATTCTTGAGGCGGTAGTCGTAGAGGTTGTAGCGGTTGCGCGCCGACGGATCGACGAGGTACTCGACCGGCGCGAGCACGCCCTCGTCGCCGACGCCCTCGATCAGGCCGATGGTCACGTCGCTGCCCGAGATGAACTCTTCGACCAGCACGCCGGCGGGGTAAGCCGTGAGTGCCTGCTTGAGCACCAGCGCGAGCGCCTTGCCGTCACGCGCGACGGTCTCTTCGCCGATCCCCTTCGACGAGCCCTCGTAGTTGGGCTTGACCAGCAGCGGAAACGCGAACCCGACGCCACCTTCGCCAATACGCGCGAGGTCAGCGGGCAGCACGAGGCGTCCGCGTGGGCTGTCGATGCCGTGCGACGCAAGCACCAGCTTGGTCAGCCACTTGTCGAGCGTGAGCGTGAGCGCGTAGGCGTCGGAGCCGGTGTACGGGTAGCCGAGCTCCTCGAACAGCGCGGGGTAGAACGCCTCGCGTGCGCGGCCGCGCTTGCCTTCGGCGGTGTTGAAGATGAGATCGGGCTCGCACGCCTCGAGGCGCGACATGAGATGCGCCGCGGAGCCCGACACTTCGATCTTGTCGACCTCGTGGCCCGCAGCGACGAGCGCGCCGGTGATCGACTCGACGGTCTCGGCGCTGTCGAACTCGGCTTCGTCTTCGCTGTTCGTGAGGCGAAGGTTGTGCGTGAACGCGATCTTCATCCGTGTTGCCTCGTGTGGCGGCAGTACAGCACGCGCTACATGAGGGTTCAAGGCAGATGCGGCACACGCGCGCGCCAAGTGCGTGCAGTGAACGCACGGAGCGGGTGCGTGAAGGCCGTGCGGTGTGGCGCGCTGCGACGCCGTCGGCCGTGCGCCGCGAATCGGGTACCGATGGTGGAGTTACTTCCGGGGGCCGCAGGTGCAACGGGGGGGCCGAGGGCGTTAGACTCGCGCCCTGCCATGCAGTTGTCGGGAACCAGAAGCCTCGGTCGGGCGTCAGCAGGAGCGATGCGCCAGTTCGTCCCGATGTTGCCGATGTTGCCGATGTTGCTCCTCACGGCCAGCCTGGGCTGCGGCCCTCGCGCCCAGCTCGGCCCCAGTCCGCGTGCCGCCACCGATTTCCCGGCGGTCGCGCCGATCGTGCCCCCACTGCTCGATGATGTTGATGACGAAGATGACGCGGCCCGAACCGGCGTGATCAGTCTCGAGCTCGAGCCGCTGCGCATCGACGTCATCGTGGGTCCCGACGGCACCGAGGCCGTCGTCAGCGATGCGCGCACACTCTTCGATGACGGCACCGACGCACTCGTGCAGGGGCGCCCCGGCGAGGCGATCTTGGCCTACGAGCGCCTGCTGGCCGACTTTCCCGACTCGAAGCTGGCCGGGATCGCGCGCTACAACGCGGGCATCGCGCATGAACGGGCCGGTGACGACGTGCGCGCCGCCGCACTCTTTGCCGAGGCGATCGCCGCGGCCCCCGCCGGTTCGTCGGACGAAAAGGATGCGCGGCAGCGACTCGGTGACCTGCTGCTCCGCACGCAGCAGTTCGCGCGCGCCGAGGCGAGCTACCTCGAGCTGCTCGCCCGCACCGATCTCACGCCGGCCGAGCGGATCGCCGCGCTCGCCGCACTCGGCCACGCGCGCCTCGAGGCGGGCGACTACGCGGCCGCCGAGGAGACGCTGCGGTCGGCGATCCGCTACCACGAGGAGGCGAGCGCGGCCGAGCATGTCGACGCGCGGCACCACTTGGCGATGGCGCAGTACTTTCTCGCGGCGATCCCGCAGCGACAGTTCGCCGCGCTGCCGTTGCGCTACCCCGAGGAGCAGATGGCGCGCGACCTCGACCAGAAGAGCCAGCTCTTCTTGGTGGCGCAGGAGCGGTACGAGCGAGCCTCCGAGTCGGGCGACCTTTACTACGCGACCGCCGCGCTATTTCAGGTGGCGGCGATGTACCGCAAGTTCTGGGACGACTTCATGCTGGTGCCGATCCCGCGCGCGCTCGACGTGGCGGAGGCCAAGGAGTACGTGAAGGGTATTAATGAGGAGCCGCAGATTCGCATCCTGCTGCAGAAGGCACTGACCATCCACGAGCGGAACATCGGCGTCGGTCGTGAGTTCGGCGCGACCCCTTGGGTAGACCGCTCGGTGGTCGCGGTAGGTGAGATTCGCGAGTTCTTGGCGCGACAGACCGGCGGCGAGCTGTTCGTGCCGGGCAGCGTGCCGATCGCGAAGGCGGGCAGGGCGGTTCGAGGCAGCGGCGCGGAGTACCTGCCCGCACGGCGCGAGCTCTGAGCGGTCGCACCGGCTCGAAACGCTTGACATTCCGCTAGCTCACGCATATAAGCCGACCTTCCTCCCGTTTGGGAAACCGCGCCTATCGTGTATCTAGTCTAAATAAAACGTTTTTATCGGCTGGCGTAGCTCAGTCGGCAGAGCAGCTGCCTTGTAAGCAGCAGGTCATCGGTTCGACCCCGATCGCCAGCTCCAGGAGGCCTCAACGTAGCAAGCACGAGCGACACGACATCCTGGAGGGGTACCCAAGCGGCCAAAGGGAGCAGACTGTAAATCTGCCGGTTCACGCCTTCGAAGGTTCGATTCCTTCCCCCTCCACTGCCGCGGGTGTAGCTCAGCTGGTAGAGCTCCAGCCTTCCAAGCTGGATGTCGCGGGTTCGAATCCCGTCGCCCGCTCTACACGCCACCGCCCTTGTAGCTCAGTGGCAGAGCACCTCCTTGGTAAGGAGGGGGTCACCAGTTCAATCCTGGTCAAGGGCTCCAAAGAGTTAGTGCATCAACGGCCAACGCGCCCGGAGGCATCATGTCGAAGGAAAAGTTTGTACGGTCCAAGCCCCACGTAAACATCGGAACGATCGGTCACGTGGACCATGGAAAGACGACGCTGACGGCGGCGATCACCAAGACGCAGGCGTCGCGGAAGATGGCCACGTTCATGGCGTACGACCAG
>SHYZ01000113.1 GCA_009692535.1 Myxococcales bacterium | reverse complement strand
GGACGAGCTGGAGCGCGCGGTCGAGCTCGGCAACGGCACCGATGTCGTCGCCCTGCCCCGCCCGTGCCCGGGCGAGCGCGACATAAGCGAGCGGCGTTGGCCCGAGCCGAACCGAAGTCCCGAGCGCTGCGAGCGCGCCTGCGAGATCGCCACGCTCGAGCGCGACCCGTCCGGCGAGATACTGTGCCTCTGCGTCCTGCGGATAGGTGGCCACCGCGTCCCGCGTGAGCTTCGACGCGCCGACGAGGTTGCCGGCCGCCAGCTCGAGATAGGAGCGGGCCAGCTCCACGTCACGCCCAGCGAGTCCCGTCAGCTCGGTGGCTGAGGGCGACATCGACACCTCAAACTCCGCGGCGGTCGCAGCGGCGAGCCGTGCGGCCACGGCACGCACGCGGACATCGTCACGGGCACGAAGTATCGCGTGAAAATTCGCCAGCGCGCGCTGGTGCCCAGCATAAGTCTGCTGCCGCTGAAGCTCGAGCGCGTCGGCTTCGAGTTCAGTCAGGCGCTCCGCGAAGCGTGAGGCGCGAACCTGAAGCCCGACGAAGACCGCAGCCGCGACGACGACGAGGGCGACCACGGCGACCATGGGAGCGAGCGAGCGCCGCGGTTGGGCGCGATCGCCACGTGGCGCCACCGGGCGCTCGTGCGGTGGGTACGGCTGCGACCTCGCGGGCTGGTGCGACGCGACCGCAGGATAACGTGGCTGCCCGACCGACGTGCGCGGTTGCATGACCGGCGTGCGCGGCTGCGCGACCGGCGCGCGCGGCTGAACAATCGGCACGGGCGAAGTCGCTGCCGGCGGCCATCCTGCCGCGGGCGAGACCGCTGCCGGCGGCCATCCTGCCGCGGGCGAGACCGCTGCCGGCGGCCATCCTGCCGCGGACGACGGAGGAAGCTGCGCGACCGGCCACTGCGCAACTGGCTGCTGCGCGCCTGGTGCAGTCGGGCCCATGTCGGGCTGCTGCTGCGCCGGCGGCGACTGCTGCTGCTGCTGCTGCTGCTGCTGCTGCTGCTGCTGCGTTGCCATCGGGGCGCTGCCCGTGGGCGCGTAGAGCTGCGCGTACTGCTGCGTCCAGCGAGCCTGCTCGTCGGCGAGCTCCTCGGAGGGAGACCACGACGGCGGCGCAGCGAGCAGGAGCGGCGCCGAGGGTACCGGGCGCGCAGCGGGCGGCAGCTCAAGCGCGGGTCGCAGCACCGGACCGATGCGCGTGGGGGCAGACGGGAACGGGGTCTCCGTGTGCTGCGACATCCGCGCCACGGGCGGCGGAGCAAGCTCGTCGTCGAGGTCGGCATCGTGCATTCGCCGACGCCCCTGTACTGCGGGCCGAGCCGCTGGGCCCGGCGTGGCCGGCCGGGTCAGCACGCTCACCTCGAGCTCGCGCACGTCGATCGCGCTCGACTCGTCGAATGCCAGGTCCTCTGAGTGCACGCCCGACACCTCTTCGAGATCGGCCGACGAGATCCTGATTCCGACGCTGGTCGCCGCCGGATCCTCCGGCGCCGGCCCCACCTGCGTGCGCGCGTCCCGACTCGGATCGTCCAGCGTGATGCTCACACGCTCCACCGGAGCGGTCTCGTCGACGAGCGCGGTCGCCTCGCGCGTCGGCGCATCGCGTCCCGGCGTGCGGTGTCCCGCTCGTCGAGACTGGCGCTCCTCGGTCGGGACCGGTGCCGTCACCGCGCCGGTGCCGTCCAGGTCGATGCCCTCGGACCAGCTAGCCGCGCCGAGGTGGAGCGGGTACTCGCGCGTGGCATCACCGACCTGCGCAAGGTCGCTCACTGGCGCGATCTCGGTGCGCGTCCGCTCGCCGCCGGCAAGCTCGGACAGGCGCTGCGCGGCGCGATGATTGCCCGGATCGATCGACAGCGCCTCCTCGAGTTCCTCCTGAGCGCCCGCTAGCTCGCCGAGGCCGAGTAACGCCTCGCCGCAGAGCAGATGCGTCTCGGCGCCGCCCTCGTCGTGCGCGAAGAGCACCCGCGCCTCCTCGAGTGCCTCTTCGTGACGACCGAGCTCGACGAGCGCGTGGCCGATGAGCAGCCGAGCCGCCACCGACCCGGGCTCGGTCAACAGCCCGAGGCGCGCGACCTTTACCGCCTCGAGAAACTGGCGCGACTCATGAAGCTCACGTGCGCGCCGCACGAAGTCGGGAACGTCCACCGCGCGAGGTTATCGCGGCTGATTCGGCGAGCCAACAGGTCCAGCGTCGTCGGGCGCGGTGCCTGCATCGCGGCGCGGCTCCTCGAGTGGCTCTGGGACGCCGGGCATCTCGGGTCCGCGCTTACGCTCCTCGTCGACGAGCATCCAGATGCCGTCGCGCTTCGTCCACGCCTGCTCGACCACGGTTTCGTGGACGATCCCCTCGGGCTCACGGTGCCAGGTGAAGCGGACCTGGATGGTCGCCGCGCTGCGGGCAGCTTGGAGGAGCACGCGCTCGATCTCGTAGTCATCGATGCGCAGGTCGGCGTCGAGCTCGTCGCGCTGATCGAGAAATGCCTCGCGTTCGCCCGGCAGCCGGCGCAGCGCGGCCTCGTCGTAGCGTCGCCAGCGGAGCCCGTCTTGATAGGCGCGTGCGCCCGCCAGCAACTCCTCACCCGTGCCGCGACCGGTGGCGCATCCGCTCGCGCCGCCCGCGACGAGGCCAGCGAGCAAGACCGACACGACGACCGCAGCCCCCCAGCTCACGACCGCCGCCTTACCACGCGCTGCACCAGCGCGAGCTCGGCGCGCCCAAGCTCACCGGTAGCGACGAGCGCAGCGAGGAAAACCGCAGCCACCAGCGCCGCCTCGGCGAGCGTCGCTACCGGGCGGGTCGCGGGCACTACACTCGCGACCGCCCACGCGGCACCGGCGGCCAACGCCACGCGCGCCACCGTCTTCACGCCGAGGAAGGCGCCGATGTGGCGCACGAGCATCGCCCCGGTCAGCGCCGCGCCGAGCACCATGCCACCCCCGGTCGCGACGGCGCACGCGAGCAACGCCTCGGCATCCCCGGTCGCGCGCGGCAGGAGCACGAGGATGCCGCCGGTCGTGGCTGCGAGCGTCACGGCCGCCGTGATGATGGCGTCGCGCGTACGGCCCGCGCCGTTGAGGATCGTTCCGCCGATGGTGAAGATGGCCAGCGCCACGTGCCCGAGCGCGAGCGCGGTGAGCGCGGGTCCGCCGATGATGACGTAGTCGGATGTGAACGGGATATCGATGAGCGACGCCGGATTCACCGCGAGCACGATGCCGATGAGCGTCGCGAAGATCAGCGAGTAGCGCATCGTGGTCCGCACGTACTCGCGGGTGCGCTCACGGTCGTTGGCAAACGTGGCCTGTGACACCAGCGGGAAGACCACGAAGGTCACGGCGATCATGAGCTGATACGGCAGGCGCGCGAGCTGCTGCACCACGCGGTAGTAGCCCACACGCCCGTCGGCCAGCCGCGCCGCGTCGACGGGAAGGGACCCTGTGGCCTGGAGCTGCTCGAACGTGAGCCGCTTGAGCAGGAACATGTCGGCGACCAGGAGCAGGTTCACGAGCACGAGGTAGAACGCCACGCCGGCGAGAAAGCGTGCCATCGGCGCGACCGGCTCCGCGCGCGCGCCTCGTGGACCGCCAACCCAGAACAGGGCGACGACGAGAATGACGGCGACGGCGACGACCCAGCCACCGATCACCCAAGTCACGCCCAGCCCGAGCGCGGCGGTGCCGACGATGGCAACGACGCGCAGTGTGGCGAAGCAGACATCGAGGCCGGCCTGCTTGTGAAATTGCCGCGCGCCGTTCGCCGCGCCGACGAGCACCGCATAGAACGCATAGCCGGCGACCACCGCCGCCGACAACGCGAGCGGCGCGGTCTTGCTGGCGTCGTGGGCGAAGTGCGCGACGAGTGGCGCCGCCGCACAGAACAGGAGCGCGAGCGGCAACCCGACGAAGAGGTGCAAGCGGAAGCCGGTCGCCTTCACCGCGTCGGCGCGGGTCGGGTCGGCAGAGAGCTGACGAGAGACCGCCTGGATCGTGCCGGTCACGACGACGTTGTTGAGCGTCGACACCGACTGCGCGACGAAGCCGTACGCGCCGTAGACGAAGGGCCCAAGGATGCGCGGCAGCGCGAGCTCGATCGCCGAGCTGGCGAGAATGAAATAGAGCTTCGCGGCGCCGATGAACGCCACGCCGCGACCGACGGTCACCGCCATGTCTTCTCGCGCCATCGCCGGCCACGTTACGAGTGCGCGAGTCGGGCGGGCAACTTTCCCCGAGCGCACGTAGCGCACGAGCGCACGAGCACACGAGCACACGAGCACACGAGCGCACGAGCGCACGAGCGCACGAGCGCACGAGCACACGAGCGCACGACAGTCGAGGAGATCGCCACGTGGTCGCGCAGCTGCGCGGCGCGTGGTCGCACGATCAGCCGCGCGCGCCGACCACGACGCCGACGAAGAGGTCGGCGAGGTTGGTGCCGGTGGGCCCGGTGGTGACGAGTGCTCCGGCGGCGGCGAGCGCGGTGCCGGCGTCGCAGGCGGCGAGCGCTGCGGATGGATCGCAACCCGACGCCGCAGCGCGTGCAGCGGTACCCGCGTCGACCAAGCCGCCCGCGTCGTCGGTTGGACCATCGCGACCGTCCGACGCAACGCAGAGGATCGCGAGTTCTACCGACGGAGGGAGCGCGGCCTGCGCGAGCGTAAGGGCGGCAACAAGTGCGGCGTGCTGTGCGCGACCGCCGCGACCGGGCGCAGCCGGGAGGGAAATCGTCGGCTCACCGCCGGCCACAAGTGCGCGCGCCGCGCCGGGCACTGTGCCCCACGCCAGCGCGCACACCTCCGTGGCGAAGCGAGTGGCGAATGCAACCACATCGCCGGCGACACGCGTCTCCTGACCGACGACCTCGACGCCAGCGGCAGCGAGCGCCCGCGCCGCCGCGCCAACGAACTCATCCGGCCCGGCGAGCACCCGCGCATCGATCTCGATCTGCTGCAGACGAACGTCGTCGGGGCGCGGCGCGTCGCTCGCACCGGCAAGATGGCGCGCGATGGCAACGGGCAGCGCGACGCGGTACCGATCGAGGATCGCGCGCGCATCGGCCGGCGTGTCGCGCGTAGCGGTCACCGGTCCACCGCCGATCGTCAGCAGGTCGTCGCCCAGCACGTCGGAGAGCACCAGCACACGCAACCGGACGCGCGCGGCTGCGCCGAGCCGGCCACCCTTGATCGCCGAGAGGTGACGCCGCACGAGGTTCAACTCAATGATCGACGCGCCCGCTGCCGCGAGCGACGACGTGACCGCGACCTTGTCGCCGAGCGTGAGTCCAAGCGCCGGTACCGCAGCGAGCGCCGACGCGCCGCCGGAGAGCAGGAGCAGGAGCTCTGTGCCCGACGGTGGCGCGGCCGCCCGCGCGAGCAGCTCGCGCCCGGCTGCGACCGAACGCGCGTCGGGCACCGGATGCGGGGCCAGCAGCACGGACAGCCCGCCAGCGTCGACGTCGCCAGCGTCGGGAGCAACCACCACACCACCCTCGAGCGCGACGCCGAGCGCGCGCGCTGCACCGCGGGCCATCGCCACCGAGGCCTTGCCGGCGCCGAGCAGCAGCGTCGGCACTGGCGGTCCACAGAGCGCCTCCTCGACCAGCCGCGCAGGATCGAGCGCGGCCAACGCATCGTGAAATGCGCGCAACGCCAAGCCGCCGCTCACGCCGGTCACGCGGCACATCGTACGCTCGCGAGCGCGACCCGGACCGTCGCTGACGCGCTGCGTTGTGGCCGCGAAAACTTCTGCGGCTCGGTGTTGCCACGCAGGGCGCGATTCGGGTACGAACCGCTTGCTCGGCGACCAGCCATGAGGAGGTCAACGTGAGCGTCTTTTCGATTCTCGACCAGATCGGCACCTGCGAGCTGCACGTTCTCTTTGATCACGCGACGGGCCTCCGCGCCGTGGTGGGCCTACACGACACGCGCCTCGGGCCGGCGATCGGCGGCACCCGGATGTGGCAGTACGGTTCTGACGACGAGGCGCTGCTCGACGTCACACGGCTCGCGCGCGCGATGACCGCAAAGGCCGCGCTCGCGGGACTCGCTCACGGTGGCGGCAAGGCGATCATCTGGGCTGATCCAGCGAATCCGCCGTCGGATCGCCGCGTGCTGTTCGAGGCGTTCGGCCGGTTCGTCGACCGCCTCGGCGGTCGCTACCTCACTTGCGAAGACTCGGGCACCAGCACTGCTGACATGGACATCGTGCGCGGCGTGACCCCGCACGTGCTCGGAGTCTCGGCGGATCGTGGCGGCTCGGGCGATCCATCGCCGTTCACCGCGCTCGGCGTGCGCCGAGGCATCGAGGCCTGCGCCGAGCTCGTGCTCGGGCGGGCCAGCCTCGCGGGCCTCCACGTCGCGGTACAGGGCGTCGGCGCGGTCGGCCGTCACCTCGCGCACGAGCTCGCCGCCGCGGGCTGCAGGCTGACGATCACCGACGTGAACCGTGAGCGTGCGACGCGCGTGGCCGAGGAGCTCGGTGCGGCGGTCGTCCTGCCCGATGAGATCTTCGACGTTGAGTGCGACCTCTTCGCGCCCTGCGCGCTCGGTGGCGCGGTGAGCGACGCGACCGTGAACCGCCTCCGCTGCCGGGTCGTGGCCGGCGCGGCCAACAACCAGCTCGCCTCGCGCGAGATCGGCCGCGTGCTCCACGCGCGCGGGATTTTCTACGCGCCCGACTACGCGATCAACGCAGGCGGGCTGATCAACGTGGCCGAAGAATTCCGCGGCTACGACGCTGAGCGCGCCCGCGAGAAGACGCTCGCGATCCGCGAGACGATCGCCGAGATCGCGCGGCGCTCGCTGCGCGGCGACGGACCGCCGGCCGAGATCGCCGACCACATGGTGGAGGACCGCCTCGCGCGCGCCGGCGCTCAGCCGCTGCCGAGCACGGCGGCCATCCTCGCGAGCCCGGCTTCGAGCCGCGCCCGCGGCAGCGCCGTGTAGCAGAGCCGCGCGTAGCTCGCCGACGCCGCGCCGAACGCCTCGCCGGGCGCGAGCAGAATCCCGGCCTCGGCGAGCCGCTCGAGCAGCGCGAGCGGCGTCTCGCCGGGACGGAGGCGCGGCGCGAGGTCGACGAAAACATACGAGCCCCCCTCGGGCACCCTGCACGGGAGCTCGAGCCGGGCGACCGTGAGATCGCGCGCTTGCTCATACGTCACGCGCGCCGCGGCGAGAAATCCGGCACCGCCTTGCAACGCCGCAAGTGCCGCGCCCTGCAGCGCGCGCGCCACGTTGTAGACGCTGTGGTTGGCGAGCTTGCGGATCGGCGTGACGACCGCCTCGGGCCCCGCGAGCGTGCCGATGCGGAACCCCGCCTGCCCGTAGCTCTTGGAGAACGAGTGGACCGTGAGCGTGCGCTCGGCCATGCCGGGCAGCGTCGCGATCGACAGATGCGTGCGGCCGTCGAAGCAGAAGTCCTCGTAGACCTCGTCGGCGAGCACCCAGAGGTCATGCGCGCGCGCGACGTCGGCGATCGCGTCGAGCTCGCGCCGACCGAGCACCTTGCCGTCGGGGTTGTTGGGCGTGACAAAATAGATCGCCGCGGTTTTCGGCCCGATGAACGGCGCGAGCAGCGCGCGCGGATTGCACCCTGGCTCGGCGAGCAGGCGCGACGAGAACGGCACCTCCACGGGGCACGCACCGGCGGCGAGCACGTGCCCGCGAAAGAGCGGCCAGCAGGGCGTGAGCAGCAGCACCTCGTCGCCCGGCTCGAAGAGCGCGCGTGCCGCACAGGAGAACGCGTGCGTCGCGCCACAGGTGATCTGGACCCCGCCGGGGCCGACCTCGAGCCCGTTGCGCGCGGCGAGCTTGGCGCGCACGGCAGCGATGAGCTCCGGATCGCCCGCCGGCGCGCCGTAGCGGTAGTTGCGCGCATCGCCGGCGACCTCGGGCGTGCCGAGCGACTCGAGGCGCGCACCGACCGGTGGCGAGAGGTAGGTGTCGCCGAGGTGAAACGGGTAGGTCTCGCCGTCGTGACGCGCGAGCTTCTCGACGAGCCGCGCGAAGATCGACGCCGGCATCGCCGCCGCGGGCGCCGAGATCGACGGGAAGCGGGGCATCGCGGGCGAGGGTAGCATGCAGCTTGGCGCCCTCTGATATTCTCGCGCGCGCATGAGCGTGCCGGAGCGAGACGCGGTCGACGCAGCGCTCGCCGAGCTGCGTGGTCGCGAGGGCGTCGAATACGCCGACGCACGCGCGGTCGTGCAGCAGGGCGAGCAACTGAAGCTGCGCTTCGAGGCGGTGGAGCGGCTCGAGTCGCAGGCCTCGCGTGGCATCGGCGTGCGCGTGCTCTTCCGTGGCGCGTGGGGGTTCGGCGCGCGGCCGGGGACGACAGCCGCAGCCGCTGCGCAAGCTGCGCGTGACGCGCTCGAGGTCGCCCGCGCGTCGGCGAGCGTGGCCCGACGCAAGGTCACGCTGTGCGAGGAGGAGCCGGCGGTCGGTGTGTGGTCCACGCCGGTCGCCATCGACCCGTTCGCCGTGCCGTGGGATCGCAAGCTCGGCGAGCTGCAAGCCGCGGTCGCCGCCGCGCGCGGTGCCGCCAGCGCCGCCGACGCAGCGCGCATCAGGAGCATCGAGGCGCACATGCTCTGGCAGCGCGAGCGATCATGGTTCGGCTCGACGGAGGGCGGTCGTACCGAGCAGACGCGGACGTACGGCGGCGCCGGGCTCAAGGTCGTCGCTGCCGACGGGGACGAGTCGTCGGTACGCACCTGGCCGATGGACTTTGACGGCGGCGTGCTCGGCTGTGGCTACGAGGCGATAGGTCAGCTCGCGCTCGTGCGCGAGGCGGCGCGCGTCACCGGCGAAGCCCTCGCGCTCCTCGCCGCGCCCGTCTGCCCCGCCGGCCGCACCACGCTGGTGCTCGACACGCCGCAGCTCGCGCTGCAGATCCACGAGTCGTGCGGGCACCCGACCGAGAGCGACCGCGCGCTCGGCGAGGAGGTCTCGCTCGCCGGCGCATCGTTCCTCACGCCCGACCGGCTCGGCCGGTTCCGCTACGGTGCGCCGCGCGTGAACCTCGTCGCCGACGCAACGACACCAGGCGGCCTCGGCACATTTGGCTGGGACGACGAGGGCGTGCCGGCGCGGCGCACACCGCTGGTCTCGCGTGGCGTGTTCGTCGGCTACCTCTCCTCACGCGAGACCGCCGCGCGGCTCAGCCTCGGTCGCTCGGCCGGCTGCATGCGTGCGGAGTCGTGGAACCGCCCGCCAATCATCCGCATGGTGAACGTCTCGCTCGAGCCGGATCCCCACGGACCGAGCTCGCTCGACGAGCTCATCGCCGACACCGACGACGGGCTGCTGATGACGACCAACCGGAGCTGGTCGATCGACGACCTGCGACTCAACTTCCAGTTCGGCTGCGAGGCGGCGTGGGAGATCCGGCGCGGCAAGCTCGGTCGCCTCTATCGCCAGCCGATCTACACCGGCTCGACGCCGCGCTTCTGGGCCGGCTGCGATGCGATCGGGGGACCCGCGGCGTGGCGCACCTGGGGCTTCGTGACCTGCGGCAAGGGCGATCCGATGCAGCTCATGGCCGTCGGTCACGGCACCGCGCCGGCGCGCTTTCGCGACGTCGAGGTCGGCTCGTCGGGGCGCGGCGCGTGAGCGGGCGCGAAGCTGACTTGGGCGGCACGACGCGCGGCACGACGCACAGCCCGTCGCACGGCGAGTCGCAGCTGCTCGACCTCCTCGCGGGCGCCGTTCGAGCTGCGCGCGAAGCCGGCGCCGACGACGCCGAGGCCAGCTTCGCGGGCGGCACGCTCGGCGTCTCGCGCTTCGCGAACTCAACGCTCACGCAGGCGGGCGTCATTGAGGAGGGCGCGCTGCGGGTGCGCGTCGCGTACGGAACGCGCGTCGGCTCGGCGTGCGCCGAGGAGGCCACGCCCGCAGCCGCGCTCACCGCCGTGCGCCGCGCCAGCGAACTCGCACGCCACCAACCGCCCGGTCCGTTCGCCGGCTTTGCGCGCCCCGACCTGACGCGCCCGCTGCGCGGCGCACCTGCATGGCACGACGCGACCGCCGCCTGCTCACCAGCCGAGCGCGCCGCCTTGCTCGCGCGCGTCTTCGCTCGCGCCGCCCGCAACGACCTCGAGTGTGCGGGCTCGCTCGCCACCGGCTCCTGCGCGACCGCCGTGGTCACCGCGGCCGGCATCACACGCCACCGCCTCGTGAGCGAAGCGACCCTAACTCTCATCGCGTCGGACGCCGCCGCCTCCGGCTACGCCGCGCACCATGGGCCGTCACTCGCGGGCATCGATCTCGATGAACTCGCCGACAGCGCGAGCACCACCGCCGTGCGCGCGCGCGACCCGCTCGACCTCGCGCCCGAACCGCTCGACGTCATTCTTTCTCCCGCCGCGGTCGCCGAGGCGCTCGAGTGGATCTGCTTCACCTCGCTCACCGGCCGCGCGCTTGGCGACGGCATCTCGCTGCTCGCCGGCCGCAAGGGCGCGCCGCTCGTCTCGCCGCTCGTGACGCTGCTCGACGATCCCGGCTACGCCCACCCGCAAGCGGTCCCCTCCCCGTTCGATGCCGAGGGAACGGCGCGGCTGCCGGTCACGTTCTTTCACCGCGGTGTGGGCGGCGACGTGGTGACCGACTCGCAAACCGCGCTCGAGCTCTGCGATCCACGCGGCTCGACCGGTCACGCGCCGCCGGTCGTGGGTGACCTCTCCGACGGTCCCGCCGCCGAGAACGTCGTGCTGCTCCCCGGTGGCGACACGCTCGCCGATCTCGTCGCGCGCGTCGACCGCGGCCTGCTCGTGACGCGCTTCCACTATGTGAACGGATTCCTCGATCCGCGGCGCGCAACGATGACCGGCATGACCCGCGACGGCACGTTCCTGATCGAGGGCGGGCGAATCGGGCGCGCGGTGCGCAACCTGCGCTTCACCGACAGCTTTCTCGACGCGCTCTCCGAGGAGCGCCTCGCCGGCGTCGGTCGCGACCTCGCCGCCACGCCGACCAGCTGGACCAGCTCGGGAGCGATCCTCTGCCCGGCGTTGCTCATCCGCGGCTTTTGCTTCACCGGCCGCTCGCGGTAGCCGGCGCGCGCTCCGTTATAAGGGGCGGTCCCAGAAGAGTCGCGGCCGCACGCCAACCACCACGCCGTCGATCGTGATCGCCAGCGCCGCGCTGCCCGCGGTGGCTGGCGCGACTACCGTGATCACCCACGCATCCCCGTCGCGCACCGGTGCGCCTGCCAGTTGGCCAGCGCCGGCGAGCGTCGCTTCCACGGTCGCTGCCACGCGTGGCGCACCGTCGAGCCCGCGCGGTGTCACGCGAATCGTCGCGCGCGCCTTGCCGTTCGCCGGCAAGTGACGACCGACCGGCTCGACCACGAGCAGCGACGGTTCCTCGACGACGAGCACGCCGGCCGCCGCTACGTCGACGAGCTCCTGGATCAGTCCCGACGGCCAGGTGATTGTCAGTCGCGCGATCGACGTGGCCGGCCCCGCCGCGACGAACGCCAGCGGCTCCGAGTGGCTGTACGGCGAGAACACGCCACCGACGAGGTAGTGCTGTGCCGGCTGCCCCGCGACGACGACCGCAGCGACGTGCGCGCCGAGTCCCAGATGGTTCGAGGTGGTGCCCTTGAGACGCACGGCGAGCCCGTGGTTGCCGGTGTCGACGTCGTTCCGATAGACGCGCGGCAGCTCGCCCAGTCCGCCGACGATCAGATCCGCATCGCCGTCGGCGTCGAGATCACCGACGCTGAGCGTGCGCCACTGCCCAGGCCGATCGAGCGCGAGCGCAGCGCTGACGTCGGAGAACTGGAAGCGGCCCGCGTTCCAGTACGCCGTCGTCCACTGCGGACCGATGAAGCTATCGGGCTCGAAGAACGCGCCGTAGTCGTTGCCATGGACGACGACGACGTCTTTGCGTAGGTCGCGATCCAAGTCGATCAGCGCCACGCCCCAGCCGAGCATGTCGGCGCCGCTCTCCGAGTGAGCGAGGCGGTACGCGTCGGGGGTCATCTCCGTAAGCGGCCACCTGCCGGCACCGCGGTAAAGGAGTTGATCGGGATCGAGCGTGACGGCGAGATCGTCGACGCCGTCGTCGTCGAGGTCACCGATGGCGGCGCCCATCGGCGCTTGGCGCGCGAGCGACACCGGGTCGGTGACCGGCCAGGGACCGAGCTCGACCGAGTCGGGCGACACCACCTCGGTCGGCTCGAACCGTGGGTAGCCGTCCACGTCGCGGTCGCGCTGGCGGAAGAACACCGGCCCGACCTCCGGTTCACAGATATGCCCGATGGTGCCGAGCACCATCTCATCGGGGCCGAGCGCGACCGCGATCATCGCATACGGATTGATCGGGCTCGCGGCGTCGACCAGATCCGCGCGATCCACGAATTCGCGTGCGCCGACTCGGAGCAGCGGGTGCGCGCTCTTGCAATCGGCGCAGCAGAGCTTGCTCGAGGAGAGCATGTCTAGCCAGCCGTCGGCGTCGATGTCGGCGAGGGCAAATCCGGCCGCGCCCGGCGCGACGGCGGGCGGTGCGCTTGCGACGAGAATTGACGACGAGCTGAACGCGCCGCCGCCGAGTCCCCAGTACACGTCGACGCCGTTCTTCGGCGAGATCAGATCGACGAAGCCATCGCCGTCGAGATCGAGCACCGCCCAGAGTGGCTGCTCGACCGGCAGCGAGATCCCGGTCATCGGCACGAGGCGCCCCATGGTGGCGTCGTACCGATAGGCAGCGCTGCTGCGTCCTGCCTCGTTGACTAGGAAGCTGAGGATCACGTCGGTGGCGCCGTCCCCGTCGACGTCTGCGAACGCCCCGATCGAGGGCTCTGGCTCGAAGAAGGTCAAGCCGCCGCCGCCGAGAAAGAACGGCGGTGTGGCTTCGATTGCGGTCGAAAGGTCGACGAAGCCGCGGCCAAATTCAGTCGGCGGATCGGGTGTCGCCGGCGTCGCCGGCGCGGCCGTACAGGCGACGAGCGTCGCGAGCCCCACGAAGAGGACCGGTCCACCGCCGCCTGCCGCCCATGTGGCCCTCGCTCGCACTACGTCGGCAGTGTAGCCCGGCGAGCCGAGCACGCGGTGCC
>SHYZ01000112.1 GCA_009692535.1 Myxococcales bacterium | reverse complement strand
GACGATGACTCGGCGCGGCTCGCGTTCGTGTCGGCGATTGAGATCGACGGCGAGATCGAGGTGCCGAAGGCGTACCGGTCGCCAGCGATCGACAAGCTCTTCATCGAAGCCAAGAAGGTCGTCGGTGAGCCAGAGGATCGTGGCGGTGGTCGTGACGGTGATGGTGGTCGTGACGGAAAATCCGGGCGCGAGCCGGTCCGCGAGCCGGTCCGCGAGCCGGTCCGCGAGCCGGTCCGCGTTGAGGCACCGGTGATCGACCCTGCGACCGTGCGCGGCCTCGCACATATGCCGGTCGAGGCTGCGGACGGCGGCAAGCCGATCCGCGTGACTGCGCTGGCGGGGAAGGACCTTGGGCCCGTGAAGGTCTTCATCTTCTACCGCCAGAAAGGTGCTGAGAATTTCGAGCAGTCGCCGCTCACGGCGACGCGCGGTGCAGCTTGGGAAGGCGAAATTCCCGCAGAGCGGACCCGCACCGAGATCATCCACTACTACATTGAGGCGCGGAACGATCGCGGCAAGGCGGTTGCGTCCAGCGGCAACGCGGGCTCGCCGCACCTCCTCGAGGTCCGCGCACCGGCGTCCAAGGGCGATGAGACCGGGGACGGAGACGACGCGGAGGATCCGCTGCGTCGCGGCCGTGGCGACGGCGACGGCGACGGCGACGGCGACGGCGACGGCGACGGCGACGGCGACGCTGGCGATGGCCGTGCCGGCCGTGGGGGCGGTGGCGGCGGTGGTGGCGCTGGCCGCACCGGCCGTGCCGGCGCTGGACGGCGCGATGGCTCCGCGCGCAAGGACGACACTGCCACCGGTGGGCCGAGCCTGTTCGTCGCGGTCAGCGTCGGCGCCGGGGTCGGCTTCATTTCGGGCGGCAGCACCGAGCAGCAGGGGCAGCCGGTCACCTGTTGCGTGGCGGTCGCGCCGTTTCACGTCATGCCCGAGGTCGGCTTTTTCGTCGGACCACGACTTGCGGTCTCGGCCTACGCCCGTGTCGGCTTTCCGCTCGGGGCCAACCTCCCGGGACGCGCGACCGCGGCACCCGCCGGCTTCGTGCGCATGGCGTACGGCACGCGGCCTGGTGGCGATGGCGTGCGCTTCCACGGCGACGTTGGCGTGGGCTTCATTCGGCACATTATTCCGCTCGACAGTCCGCCGCCCGACGTCATGGGCGACACCGACACGTTTGCTACGGGGCCGCTTTTTGTCGGCGGTGGCATCGGCATCTTCACGTCGCTCGGTGGCGCAGCGCGGTTCGTGTTCGACACCAACCTCCTGCTCGGTCTGCCGGCCACGGAGCTCGGCGGCGTGAAGTCGCACTTAGCCGCCCATGTCGACGTGAGCCTCGGCGTCGCCTTCGCGTTCTAGTCGGCACCCGCGCAGCGGGCTGTGCGAGGTGTCCCGCGAGCTCTGCGCGGGATCGCGGTAAGCTCTCTCTCATGGCGTCGTCGCTAGCGGCAGCGCGCGTGCTCCGGCCGCTCGGCGTCGCGCGGCTGCTCGTGGTCTTCGCGGCGGCGTGTGCGGCGGTCCTCGCAGCGGCGTGCGGCGATGCGCCGGGACGCATCACCTCGTGCACCGACCTCGGGGCCGTCGATGTCTCCGACGTCGGTGACGTGGTCGCGCTCGCGCGCTTCGGCGATGGCTACGTCGTGGCTGGCACGCGCTACGACACGCTGCGCATCGCCATTGTTGATGCTCGCGGTCGCGCCACGCCCGCCTCGGCGATCGGCGACCTCATCTCGCCGTTGGTTGGCGTCGTGCCGCTTCGCGCGGCGGTGCGCGCGGATGGCGCGCGCTGGACGGTCGTCTTTCCCTCGGCCGAGTCGCTGCTCGGCTACTCGGTCGACACCGAAACCGGGCGCGACTCGACCTTCGTCTATCGCCCGCACTTCACCAACTCGGAGCCGATCGTCGCTTGGATGCCGACGGCGTTCTGGCTCGGCCCCGAGCCCGAGGAGATCCACATCGCGATCCTCCGTGTGGAGACCGCGGCCGGATTGGCGCCGTTCCTGTCGGCGGAAGCGTGGCTCGGACCGTCCGCCACCTTCTCGCTCGACCAGGTGGCAACCCCGCCCGCGCCCGGGGAACCGATCGTCGGCATCGACGGGCGCTCGAGGCTCGCCGCAACCGGTAACGGCATCTACTCCTATGCGGACCGGGTGCCGGTGCTCGTTGCGCCGCTGCCGCAAGAGATCGCCGCGCTCGGGCCGACGACGCCGTCGAGCGACGGGCTCGTGGGCGCCGCCACAGGCGTGGCCGGTGAGGCGCTCCTCGTGCGCTTCCTCTCGAATGGCGAGACGGTGGTCCGGCCGGCTGAGGTCCCAGGCGCAGCAGTGGGCCTGCTCGAGGTGGTGGGCGAGCGGTTCTATGCGTGGCTGCTCGCCGATGCGAGCCTCACCTGGGTCGGTGTCGAGGGCGACGCGGCCGGGCCGGTCGTCACGGTGGGCGCCGGCGCGACGCCGAGCTCGTCGGGCGTGGTGCACTACGGTGACGAGTGGGCGTGGGCCTACGTTGCCGGCGGGCGCGCGTATGTCGCGCGCATGACGTGCGAGTGAAGCGGGTCGCGCGGGCGACTCCGGCCGCAGCCGAGACGCCGTGGGTCGTCTACATCGTGCGCTGCCGGGATGGCACGCTCTACACCGGCATCGCGCGCGACCTTGCGCGTCGGCTGCGCGAGCACGACGAGGGGCGCGGCGCGCGCTACACGCGCGGTCGCGGGCCGGTCACGCTGCTGTACCGAGAACTCGTCGCGACACGGGGCGACGCGCTCCGTCGTGAGGCGGCGGTAAAGCGGCTCCCGCTGGCAGCCAAGCGCGCGCTCGCCGAGTCGCCGGCTGCTACTGCTTCGCGTTCTCGGCGGCCGCCGCCAGCTGGCGGTGCCGCTTCTGGTCGCCGCCGACGTCGAGCAGCATGATCAGCACGCCGGCGACGAGCGCGGCGTCGGCGATGTTGAACGCCGGCCACTCGTGCTTCAGGTAGCGCCAGACCACGAAGTCGGTGACCTTGCCGAAGAGGATGCGGTCGACGACGTTGCCGATCGCGCCGCCGGCGATCAGCCCGAGCGCGGTGGTGAGCCACCGCTGATCATCCTTGAGGCGGACGACCGCGAAGATGATCGCCCCGCACGCCACCACACCGACCACCGACAGGATCACACGCGCCGCGTCCAGCGACGCGAACAGGCCAAACGCGCTGCCGGTGTTGAACGAGAGCCGCCACTCCCAGAAGCCGTCGATGAGTGGGAGCACCTTGGCGCCGTCGAGCGTGGCGCGCGCCCAGATCTTGGTGAGCTGATCGAGGCCGAGCGTGAGCCCCGCGGTGAGTGCGAAGATCCAATATCGGCGTGCCATCAACTGCTCCTTCGTGAGGCGAGCGCACAGCGCGCGCAGACAGCGCTCGCCGGAGCGAGCACGGGGACGATCTTCCAGCAGCGCGCACAGCGGGTGCCGGGCGCTTCGTCGACGATGACGACCGGCTCGCCGCCGGCACCAAGAGTGGTGTCGACCTCGGCGGCGAGCGTAACCACGGAGACCTCGAGAAAATCGGGCAGCTCCGCAGCCGCGGCTTCAAGTACGGAGCGATCGGCCGGCGCCGGGTGGATCGTCACCCGCGCATCGAGCGACTTGTGTTTTGCGGCGCGGAACGGCTCGAGCGCGCGCTGCACGCGCTCACGGTAGGCGAGCAGCGTCGCGAAGCGCTCCGCGAGCTCCTTGCCGAACCCCGTGTCGAGCGGCTGCCCTTCGGGAAATGTCGCGAGGTGCACCGAGTCGGGATCGCCGGCGCGTCGCGGCAGGTGGCGCCAGACCTCCTCGGCGGTGAAGCAGAGCACCGGCGCGAGCAGCGCGGCGAGTGAGCGCGTCATCTCGTACATGACGGTCTGCGTCGCGCGGCGGCTCGGCGCCGTGGCCTCGTCGCAGTAGAGCCGGTCCTTGGTGACCACGGCGTAGAACGCCGAGAGTTCGACGGTCACGTAGTCGACGAGCGCACGGTAGACGACGTGCAGCTCGTAGTCGTCGTAGGCGCGACGAACGCGGTCGGTGAGATTCTCGAGGCGCGCGAGGGCGTAGCGGTCGAGCGCGGGGAGGTCGGCCGTCGGCACACAGTCGCGGTCGGGATCAAAGTCGAAGAGGTTGCCGAGGAGGAACCGGCAGGTGTTGCGGACTTTGCGGTACGACTCGCCGAGCTGCGCGAGGATCGTGCGCGAGTAGGCGATGTCGGTGCGGAACTCGCTCGACGCGACCCAGAGCCGCAAAAGCTCCGCGCCCTGCTCGCGGATGACGTCTTCCGGCGGGATGTACTCGACCTTGCGCCCCTCGCGCCGCGCCTTCTCGATCTCGGACTTGGAGTAGGGGCGCCCCTGCTCGTCGAGCACGAAGCCGTGCGTGAGCACCGCCTTGTACGGCGCGTGCCCGACGACGCCGAGCCCGGCGAGCAGCGAGGAGTGGAACCAACCGCGGTGCTGATCCGAGCCCTCGAGGTAGAGATCGACCGGCTCGCCGAGCGTCGGATCGTGCGCGCAGACCGCGAAGAAGGAGACGCCCGACTCGAACCAGACGTCGACGATCGCTTCCTCCTTGCGGAAGCTCGTGCTGGCGCAGCGTGCGCACTTGGTCCCGTGCGGGACGAGCTCGTCGAGCGGTCGCGCGAACCATGCGTCGGAGCCTTCGCGCGCGAAGATGTCCGCGACCTGCTCCATGAGCGCGGCGTCGACATGCTCGGCGTCGCACTGCTGACAGTAGAGCACCGGGATCGGCACGCCCCACGCGCGCTGCCGCGAGAGGCACCAGTCGGGGCGCTGCTCGATCATGCCGTAGATGCGGTTTCGTCCCCACGGCGGGATAAAGCGCGTTGCATCGATCGCCGCGAGTGCGCGACCGCGCAGGTCGTCGTGCTCCATCGAGAGGAACCACTGCGGCGTGGCGCGGAACAGCACCGGGTGCTTGCACCGCCAGCAGTGCGGATAGCTGTGGCGGATCGTGTCGGTCGGCGGGTTGATCAGCGCGCCGATCTCGTGGAGGTGCTGCGCGATCTCGGGGTTCGCCTCGTAGGTCTTGCGACCGACCCAGCGCGGCACGTCGGCGGTGAAGGCGCCGCGATCATCGACCGGCGCGTAGGCGTCGAGCCCGTGTGCGAGGCCGACGCGATAGTCGTCAGCGCCGTGCCCCGGCGCGGTGTGGACTAGGCCCGTGCCGGCCTCGAGCGTGACGTGCTCGGCGAACCAGACGCGGTGATCGTTCTCGGCGCGCGGCTCGGGGCAGAGCGGGTGCGAGTAGCGCACGCCCTCGAGGCCTAGCACTCGCGCCGGGTCGAGCTCGAGCCACGTTGCCTCGTCGACCGGCAGCCCGCACGCCTCGAGGAACGGCCGCGCGCGCCCCTTGGCGCAGATCAGCCACTCGCCCGGAGTGCGTCCCGGCACCGCGACGTACGCGAGCTCAGGATGGAGCACGATGGCGAGGTTGGCCGGCAGCGTCCAGGGCGTCGTGGTCCAGATCGCGAGCGCGACCCGCTGTGCCGCGAGCCGTCCGTCGAGCGCGGCAGCGTCGGCGTCACCAAGCGGGAACGCGACATAGACCGACGGTGAGGTGTGGTCCTTGTGCTCGATCTCCGCCTCGGCGAGCGCGGTCGCGCAGGCGGCGCACCAATGCACCGGCTTCTTGCCGCGATAGAGGTGGCCCTTGTTTACGAACGCTGCGAGCGCGCGGACGATCGCCGCTTCGTAGTCCGGCGCGAGTGTGAGGTACGGCCGGTCCCACGCACCGAACACGCCGAGCCGCACGAACTCGGCGCGCTGCGTCTCCACCCAGCCCATCGCGTACTCGTGGCACGCGCGGCGCACCTCGACCTTTGACATCCCCTCGCGGCGCGCGCCGAGCTCGCGCTCGACGGCGAGCTCGATCGGCAGCCCGTGGCAGTCCCAGCCCGGCACGAACGGCGCGTCGAAGCCGGCCATCGTGCGCGACTTGACGACGATGTCCTTGAGGATCTTGTTCAGGATGTGGCCGTAGTGGATGTGCCCGTTCGCGTAGGGCGGGCCATCGTGCAGCACGAAGCGCGGTGCCTGCTTGCGGGCGGCGCGGATGCGTCCGTGGAGGTCGCTCGCTTGCCACTCAGCGAGGAGCTCGGGCTCGCGCTGCGCCAGGTTCGCGCGCATTGGGAAGTCGGTGCGCGGCAGGTTGAGCGTGTCTTTGTAGTCGGCCTCGCCCATCGGCGGCGGACGATAGCATGGGCCACGCAGCCTGCTCGGCGGGCGCGGGCTCGCTCAGAACGGCGGGCGGCCGGTGGCAAGCGGGTCCATGCGCGCGCGCAGCTCGCGTACCAAGTCGGGCTGCGTCGGGGCGAGGTTGGTGAGCTCGCCGGGGTCGGCGAGGTAATCGAAGAGCGCGGGCGGCTTGCCCTCGATGACGATCAGCTTGTGTCGGCCGACGACGAGCGCGCGGCCGCCGTGGGGCACGCTGCGGTCCGCGACCATGACCGCGGAGGCGACGCCGGTCTCGAATGCCGGCGGTGTTGCGGCACGGAGCGCGGCCGCAAGTGAACCGCCGTCCATCGTCGGCGGCGCGGGTGGTTCGAAGCCGGCGAGGTCGAGCAGCGCGGGCGCGAGCTCGACGAGGCTCACCGGCGCGGGCATGCGACGTGCCGGTATGCCCGGTCCGCGCACGATGAGCGGCACGTGGAGCTGCGAGTTGAAGAGGTCGGTGTTGTGGTGCAGCGCGCCGTGCTCGCCGAGGCCCTCGCCGTGATCCGAGGTGACCGCGATGATCGTCTCGCGGCCGGTGTCGCCAAGCGCTGCGAACAGCGGCCCGAGCGAGCGGTCAATGTCGGCGAGGGTGCGATCGTAGCGCGGGCGTGGATCGTCGTCCGGGGTCGTCGGTGGATAGGTGCGGTCCCACGGGTGCGGCTCGTAATAGTGGAGCCAGAGGAAGCGCGGACGGCCGCTCTTTTCGCGCTCCAGAAAGCGTAGCGCGAGGCGGTTCAGCCCCTTCGCGTCGCGCTTGTAGCCGACCTCGGCGAGGCCGCGATCGAGGCCCACCTGCTCCTTGCCGCCGAAGAATTGCGAGCAGCAGAAGAACCCGGCGGTGGTGTACCCCGCGGCGGCGAACCGCTCGGCGAGCAGGACGTGGCGGGGATCGACCTTGAGCGCCCAGCCGATCACGCGGCCGCGAATCCGGGCTGCGTCGAGGCCGGTGACGATGGCAGGGAGCGAGCGGCGGGTTGCGTTGCTCGGTGCGAAGGCCCAATCGAAGACCGCGGCCCCGGCGGCGAAGGTGGCGAGGTTCGGCATCAGCGCGGGACCGCCGTGGAGCGGGGTGCGATCGGCGCGGACCGTGTCGATCGTTACCAGCACGACGTCGGGGTGGTGCGCGCCTTCGCGCTCGGCGGGCGCGAGGCCCGGCAGCGTGAGCCGCCGGCGCAGGCGAGCGACGTCAATGGTGAACTCGGTGGCGAGTCCGCCGACCGGCATTGCGCCCCACGCGGAGAGCAGCGCGACCGGTTGGGCGCGGCGGCTATAGCCAGTGAGGCCGGCGACGGCGAGCGCGTGCACGCCGATCACCAACGCGAGGCCGACGCGGAGCCGACGCTGGCGCAGTCGCGGCCAGCCGGCGCGGGTGACGGCGAACACCACGACGTAGACGATGAGGTAGCCGCCAAAGCCGTAGTCGATCTGTGCGGTCGCGGGCCCAATGACCACGAGCCAGATCGCGGCGCAGCCGGTCACGACGAGAGCTGCCGCGCCAGCGAGGACCCGGTGTGGAGAGAGCAGGGCGGTTGTGCGGGGCGTGCCGCGTCGCTCGAGCGCGCGTGCGGCGTTTGCGATCACGGCCGCCACCGGGCGCGCACAGGCGAGCACCAGCGCCGCGCTGGCCGCGACGATGCCGCCAGCAGCGAGCGCCGCGAGCGCGGTCGACTTGGTGAGCGCCGCGCCGACCGATGCGCCGAGCCAGCCGGCGCCACCGAGCGCGGCCACGGCGAGCAGCGCGAAGCCGAGCGCCCCTGCGACCCGTGCGCCAGCCTCGGCAGTCGCGGCGGCGGCAGCGTCGTCGTCGGCATCGTCAGCGTCGTCAGCGTCGCTAGACACCTGCCACGCCGGCCGCCACGCCCGCCATAGCCATTGTACGAGCAGCGCGAGCGTGAACCCGAGCGGCGCGGCATAGAGCGCGGCAAACCCGGCGCCGACCACGGTAGCCAACGAGCGCCCCACGTAGAGCACTCCCTCTGCCAGCCCGGCAGCGAGCGCCGCCGCTACCGCCGCCAGCGCGGTCGCACCGACGCTGGCCATCGTTCCTTCGCCGCGGGGCATGTCGCGGCACCATGGCACCATGGCCGCGCGCGACGCAAGGCCGGCCGGCTCGTCGGCAGCTCGTCAATGGGTCGCTGCGGCACGTGGGGAGAGTTCATTCTCGCCGGCGCCGCGGCGGCAACGTGCAGTTGCGGGCGAGGCCCGCCGCGAGGCCCGCCGCGCGTCAGCGACGCCGTGCGGACAGTGGGCGTCTGCCTGCGTGGCGCACATGCACGATGAGCACCTCGCGAGTGAACGGCTGAACGGCGGAAGTTGGTAGGAGAGCCGATAGCGGGTGTGGCGCAGTTCGACCACGCTCGCGTTGCCAACGCGTTTGCTGGGCGCACGAACGCCGACCTGCGGTGATTCAGCAATCAGCAGCAATGCATCGTCCAACTCGGTCTGAAACAGACGCGGCGCACGCGGCCGGTTCTCGCTCCACCACGCCACGATCTGCACGACCTCGACGAGCGCGTTGGGCGAGACGATGACCGTACAGGGGCCGCGCGGCTGCGGCAGACCTTCCCGATGATCATGATCGCGGCCGGTGCGCTCCAAGTCATCAATCGATGCCGCACCGGCGGCGTCTCGTGATATGTCGCCGCCGTGTTTGCCCAAGACCGACGGCGTTGGGGGGATGCGGCGATGCTCGCCGTGTCGCTGTCGGTGCTTGCGTGGTGCGCCGGTCGGCTCGCTGTCGTCGACAGCTCGCTCGGCTATGACGAGGCGGTGTACGCCATCGGTGGCCAGTCGCTGGTCACCGGCGCAGGGGGCGCGGACTATCCGGTCTACCGCCCGATCGGCATGCGACTGCTCGCTGCGCCGGGTGCGCTGCTCGGTGGCGACGAGACCGCTTTTCGTCTGTTCAGCGTTGGCTACAGCCTGCTCTGCTTCGCGCTCTTCTGGCGGCTCGGGCGACAGGTGGCCGGGGCCGCGGCGGCGACACTTGCGATGGCGACGCTCGCGACGTCGGGCGAGCTCCAGCGTCGCGCCGCCGAGTTGCTCTCCGATCTGCCCGCGCTCGCCCCGGTCTTCGTGCTGCTCGCGCTCCTCGTTCGTGAGCTCGAGCGCGACGGTGGCCCGGCGCGTCGCCTGCTTGCGGTCGCACCGCTTGCAGCGCTCGCCTTCTACTTGCGCTACGGCTCGACGCTGATCCTGCTCGCGGTCGCGGCGGCGGCGGCAGCGGTGTGGTGGCCGGTGCTCGTCCGACGCTGGCGCATGGTCGCGGCGACTGGTGGGCTGTTCGCGCTCTGCATGCTGCCGCACCTGGTCCACGCCGCGGTCGCGACCGGGAGCCCGCTTGGCATCGTGCGCGCGGCCCACGACGCGGCGGGGCGTCGCTACGTCGGCGAAGGACTCGCCTACCTGTGGCAGTACTTCCCCGACAAGCCGGCCGGCCCGTTCGTCGCGCTGCTCGCGCTCATCGGTCTTTGCTCCGGCCTCGCGCACCTGCTGCGCCTGCGCCGCGAGCGCGTCGCTGAGCACCGGGTCGTCGCGTTCCTCTGGCTCGCCGCGGTGCTGCACACGCTCGCGATCGGCCTCGACGTGCATGGGCAGGCGCGCTTCGTCTTCTTCGGCACCTTCCTGCTCGCGCTGCTCGGCGCGCGCGCCGTCGTCGTCGCCGTGCGTGGCGCGGCAGGGCGCGCGGTCCTCGAGCTGGCGCTGCCGGCCGCGCTCATGGCGTTGTTCTTGGCCGAACGTGCGCACGACGACGCACGCGAGCACGCCGACCGCTCACGACGCATCGACGCTGTGATGCGCGCCGCCGCCGACGTGGTGCGTGCGCAGGGGCACGGTTCGTGCGCCGTGCTCACGACGATGGAGCCGAGGGTCGCTTGGTACAGCGGCTGCGAAGCGTGGCCGATGCCCAAGCGCAACGCTGCCGCGGCCATCGCGCGGCTCCGTGCGAGCAGCACGGCCCAGCGCTTCGTCGTGCTGTTCGCAAAGGCGCGGCGCGAACCGACCGGCGCACTCCGTGCCGAGCTGCTCGAAGGGCTCGTGCTTCCCCCCGTGGCGCAGCTGGCCGATGCCGCCGGCGTGCTCGGGGATGCGGAGGTCTATCGTGTGCGCTGATCGGCCCACGCTCGGTCGCACCGGAGCGAGGTCACAGCTCGGTTTTGTTGCCGAGTCCATGCTATCGCTCGCATCCTCGACCCACTCTCCGAGGAGAGCGGCATGACCACCACCCTCGCAATCCTCATTAACGCCCTGGTGCTGGTGGTCTTCGTCAACCGCTACGTCAGCGGGTTGTTCGTCCGTTTGCTGCGCGGCCGCAGCTTCGACGAGACCACCGACGACTTCGAGCCGACGGTCACGGTCATCGTGCCGATGTTCAACGAGGGCGCCGGCATCGCCCTCACGATCGACAGCCTGATGGCGCAGCGCTACCCAAGGGCCAAGCTCGACGTTCTGGTCATCGACGATTGCTCCGCCGACGACAGCCACGACCACGCCCTGCTTGCCGCCGCGCCGTATGGCCGCCGAGTCAGGGTCGTCCGCAATCCGGTCAACACCGGCAAGCGCCGCTCAATCATCCGCGCCGTGCGCACGACCGACGCCGAGATCATCGTGTCGGTCGATTCGGACGTCGTGGTCGACGCGGGCGCGATCCGCGAGCTCGTGCGTCGCTTCGTGACGCCAGAGATCGCTGCGGTCGGTGGCCGAGTCGACATCATCAACAAGCACGACAACTGGCTGACCCGGATGCAGACGATCAAGTACCACTTCGCGTACTCGTTCATGAAGAACCTCGAGCGCTCGTTCCGGCGCGTGTTGTGCCTGTCGGGCTGCCTGACCGCGTACCGTCGCGCCGTGCTCGTCGAGCTCGAGCCGGTGCTCGACAACCGGAGCTTCTGCGGCGTGCCGATCAAATACGGCGAGGACCGCTTCCTCACGCGCCAGATCATCAAGGCCGGCTACCACACGACGCTCACGCTCGACGCCGTCTGCCGCACCGTCGCGCCGGCCACGCTCGGCAGCTACTTCTCGCAGCAGCTCCGTTGGCGCCGCTCGAACATCGTCGATTACGTCGGTGGCGCTTCGCACGTCTGGCGGCTGAACCCGATCATCGCGATCAATTTCTTCGCGCTCACCGGACTGCTCGTCGCCTACCCGGTGCTGCTGCTCCAGGCGGTCTCGACCGGCGTCTTCTTTCCGCTCATGACGCTCCACATCGCGGTCGTCGCGCTGTTCGGTTTGGTCTATCGGCTCACCACGCGTCACCTGCCGGCGTCCGAGCGCGTCGCCGCGCTGAGCTTCATCCCGATGACCTTCGTGATGCCGGTGGCCTACGCGCTGCTGACGCCGCTCGCGCTCTTCACGCTCGACTCGGGCAGCTGGGAGACCCGCGGTCACGTCGTGCCTGAGGCCCTGGCCGCGTCGTCCCTCGACGACTCGCCGCTCGCGGTCACCGGCGAGTTCCTCGCGCTGCGCACCCTCGCGCTGCCGGGTGAAGGTCGCGTCCTCGAGCTGCACTCCGGTGCCGTCGAGGAGCGGGCCGGCTGATCCGAGCGCGTCGCGATGGCCCCCTTCTCATTCTCGCAGGTCGGCACCACTCTCCAGCCGCTGCTCATTCGCGCCTACAAGGTCGTCGGGCTGTTCGCGCTCGGCGGCATCCTGCTCGGGTTGGTCGGCTTCCTCACGATCAACGTCTTCTACCTGCTCGACCGCTCCTGGATCCGACCGGTGATCCTCTCGGCCAAGGTCGAGCGCGTGGTGCTCGCCAACGCCAGCCTCGCCGACGCCATGAACAAGCGCGACGGCCTCGCCGCACAGCGCCGCGCCGCCGAGGCCGAGGTCGCTCGCCTCGAGCGCGTGCGCAGCGCGGCCGACCGCTTCGACGCCGCGATCGCCGCCGAGCCAGGTGCCACGATGTCGGCGTACGAGAAGCTGATGCTCGGGCGTGAGCGCGAGCTGGCCCTCGCCGAGCGCGCCTCCGCGAGCGACCGGCGCACCGCGCTCGAGCGCGAGCTTGCCACCCTCGACGCGAACCTCGTGCGCTACGATCGCCTCGTCGCGCAGAGCAAGGACTCGCCGTTCATCCGCGCCGTCGAGCAGCGCCTGATCGTCGCGTTCGTGCCGTATGAGAACCTGCCGAACGCCAGCCCGGGCGTCGCGATCTACGGCTGCCGATGGGGCCTCATCGGCTGCTCGCACGTCGGTCGCGTCGGGGCGCGCGTCGACGGCGAGGTCCAGGACAGCCACCCGCACGACAAGGGCCTGCGCCGCGGCCACTTTGTGGAGATCCGGCTCGACGAGAGCTGGGCCGCTGAAGAGAACGCGCTCTTCGTCGGCGGCCGACCGTTCTTTATCCTCTGAGGCGGCTCGGCGGTCCTCGCGCGCGTCGCGCGCGGCAGGTGCTACCGTCGCGGCATGGAAACTCGCGTCTCGTGGGACGTCTACTTCATGCGGATCGCCCTCGTCGTGGCCTCGCGGTCGACCTGTCCGCGCAAGTACGTCGGCTCGGTGATCGTGCGCGACAAGACCATCCTCTCCACCGGCTACAACGGCTCGATCCGCGGCATGCCGCACTGCTCGGAGGACGGCCACATGATGGAGAACGACCACTGCATCGCGACGATCCACGCCGAGGCGAACGCGATCATCCAGGCGGCCAAGAACGGCGTGGGCATCGACGGCGCGTCGATCTACGTGACCGCGTCCCCCTGCTGGAACTGCTTCAAGCAGATCGCCAACGCGGGCATCAAGCGGATCTGCTACGGCGAGTTCTACCGGGACGAGCGGACCTTTCAGGTCGCCGCGCGGCTCAACGTCGAGCTGGTGCACGTGCCCGCCACGCC
>SHYZ01000111.1 GCA_009692535.1 Myxococcales bacterium | reverse complement strand
AGCAACCTCGTGCGGTAGCGGGACCGATGGCGTGTTCGACACTGTCACGCTAGGTTTGCCGCTGGCACTGTTGGGGGGCTGGCCGTCGTGCGGTAGCGGGACCGATGGCGTGTTCGACACTGTCACGGGTGCAACCGGACCGGCCGGGGAGCGGTTCGGCGTCGTGCCTTCGCGACTGGCCGTCATCAGCACGAGCCCGCCGATCACCGTGATGGCAGCTCCGATCGCTACGGCCATTAGCACCCGGCGGTTGGCGATCGGCATCGCACGCGCCAGTGCTGTGAGGAGGCCGCCGGAGCTCCGATAGCGGACGCCGCAGTACACACAGGTGTGCAGCCCATCGTCGTCGGCGCGCGAAGAGTCGTTGCCGCCACACGTCGGGCAGGTCATCGGTTCGGTCAGCATGCGTTGACGATCGCCGAAGCTTAGCGGAAGACGCGGGCCAACGTCCCTCTAATCGAGCGGAGAGTACGACTGGGGCCCGAGTTTTGGGCTCGGGCGGTGGCGGGCGTGCGTTGGGCTCGGCGGGAAGGAGGGGTTGGCGCCGGCAGCAGCACCGACCCCGTCTGGAGATTCACAGGCTCCTCCAAGCGAAGCCCCGCAAGCTCCGACGATCGCGCGCCCGTGAAGACCGCGACCAGCACCCGGAGCCGTCGCCGCTCCTGCAGCTCGTCGAGCAGCGCCACGAACTCCTCCTCCGTGAGGTAGCGCTCCTTCGGCACCTAGCGCGCTTGTGATTCGAGCTCGACGTGAAGAAGACGCCGCCGATCCCGGTGACTCTCGCCATGGGGTGCACCGTGGCAGCAGCCGTCCTGACCGACACGGGCGGTAGGACGCGGATGGAGTTGGTGGCGGCGGTCGAGCTCGGTGGACACCTGACCCCGCTGGGGCGCGGGCTCCCAGGGGTGCCGGTGAAACTGTTGGCGTTGCGCGCGGCACGGGTGTTGCTCACGTAGGCCCGCCGTAAGGTAGGTGCGCTCACGCCAGCCTCAGCCGGTCGTGGCAGCAGCCTTAGCGGTAGACGAGGAGACTCACGATGAGACGGACGCTCACCTGCTGCACGATGCTCTTTGCGCTGCTCGTCATCGCGGGACTTGGGGCCTGCGGTCCCACCGGTGGGCCGGCGTGGATCGTGACCGACGCGGGCCAGCGGCACGACGGCTCGGTGACGCCGCCGACGGGAGACGACTGTCAGCCCGGCGACCCCGACGTCACCGGTTGCCCATGCGTCGGGCCCGGGGCGGTGCAGGCGTGCTGGCCGGAGCTCGCGCCGCAGGGGCTGCGTGGGATCGGCGGCTGTCGGGACGGCAGCCAGATTTGCGTGGCCACCGACGACGCGGCGCCGCTGTGGGGCCCCTGCACCGGCGCGGACCTGCCATCGGACGACGTCTCCACCGACGGTGAGGATCAAGACTGCGACGGCGACGACAACGACGACATGTGCACCGCCGAGTCGTGCACCGACAGCGCCGACAACGACTGCGACGGGCAGGTCGATTGCGGCGACATCGACTGCGACGCTGCGGCCGAGTGCAACACCTGTCCCGGCACGAGCGAGAACTGCACCGACGGCATCGACAACGACTGCGACGGGCAGATCGATTGCTTCGACACGAACTGCTGGTTCAATCCGAGCTGCCTCCCCGATTGCCTGTTCGAGCTTTGCACCAACGGCACCGATGACGACTGCGACGGGCTCGCCGACTGCCTCGATCCGCAATGCGCGTCGACGCCGGAGTGTGGCTGCCATTGCATCCCAGGCACCACCCGCTGGTGCGACACGACGACCGCCTGCACCTGGGGCCTGCAGGACTGCCTGCCTGACGGTGCGTGGGGCACCTGCGTCGAGGTCGTGCCGCCGGCGCCGTGTACGTCGGGCCTCTACAGCACCGACTGCTGCCTCGGCTACCCCGACGCCTGCTGTCAGGACTACCACGACAGCGACAGCGACGGCGACACGTGGGAGTCGGTCGGCGAGTGCACCGGCATTACCGACTGCTCGTAGCAGCGCTGCTCGCCTGCTCGACGCCAGCGCCGAGTCCCGTCGCCGCCACGGCAAGCGCGCCGTTCGTGTGTGAGGGGAAGACCTGCGTCCAGCGGCACCCGCGCATGCCCGACGATGGTGAGTGGGAGTGCGTGGAGCTCGAGGGCACGGCGATCTGTCGGGGCGGCGAGCCGCCGGCGGGGGTGATTGCCGGACCGGCGGATCCTGCGTGGCGCTGCAGCGTGGGCGTGATTGGAAAGCATGGCCGGGTGTGTGTCGATGGCGCGCCCGATCGACCGGCGGGGAATTGGAGCTGCCGCTACGATCACCGACTCGGCGTTCAACGGAGCTGCACGGCGGCGGCGCAGTCGACCGCGCGGGCGCGACCGTCGACTCGGTCGCCGGAGTGCTGGCTCGACGCTGACTGTGGAGCGGAGCGGCGGTGTACCGTGGCGCGGTGCGAGCCGCGCTAGTTGCCGCTTTGGCCATCGCGTGCGCCGGGGCTTGCGCGGCGCGCGACGCGCCGGTCACGCCCGCTACGGATGACGGCGGTTGGTTCGAGCTCGGTCCTGATCGGCCGCAGCTCGGGTTCGACACACCGTTCGAGCTTGTGGCGACGCCTGCGAGCGCCACGGCCGCGCGCGGCGAGCTTACGTGGCGGCAGGTGTCAGGTCCGAGCGTGATATGGCGTGCGGAGGAGCGTGGCTGGCGACTCGTCGTGCGCACGCCGACACTCGCTGCCGCGCGCCCCGGTCCGCTCCCCGCGGGCATCGTGTCGTTCTCGCCGGCGACGCGGGGCGAAGTGGTTTTCGAGGCCACCTGGCGCGGGGCCGAGCATGCCGAGGTGCGGCGCAGCGTGCGGCTCGCGGCCACAGCGCGCGCGACGGGCATTCCCACCGTGGGGCTCGGTCACGCCGTGGTGCTCGCGGGCGCGGGCTGGCGTCTCGCCGAGAAACCGCGGGGCGCGCGGGCGACGCTGACGTCGGGCCCGGACTTCGCGACGCTCATCCCCGATGCCACCGGACGCTGGGCGCTCATCGACGCCGCGGGCGCCGAGCTCGCGCTCCGCAGTGGACGGGCCGATGAGATGCAGCTCGACTGCGCGCGCTCCGGTTGTCATGCGAGCGCGGGGCACGGCGTGGTCGGCAGCCCGATGACCAACGCGCTCGCCCGCGTGTTCGACGGCGCGCGTGGCGGCGCGCGTGACGGCGCGCGTGGCGGCGCGCGTGACGGCGCGGATGATCCGCGCTGCACCATCGCCTGCCATGCAGCGGGGGAGCCGGGGCTAGAGGATGGTGGCTTCGCGCACGTCGCTGGCGAGCTCGGCGTCACGCTGCCCACGCGCGGCGCGCCCGGTGCGTGGGCAAAGCTGCCGCGCGCGTTGCGACGGGTCGGCGGTGTGGGCTGCATCGCGTGCCACGGGCCGGCGGCGGTCCCCGAGCCGGGCGCGCGCTGGAGCGTGCTGCGCAGTGACGTCTGCGCTGTCTGCCACGATGCGCCGCCGCGCTATGCGATCGTCGCCGAGTGGCGCGCTGGCCGCATGGCCCGCGCCGATGCGCTACCCGGCACGCGCGACGAGCCGTGCGCGCGCTGCCACACGACCGCGGGGTTTCTCGCCGCGCTCGGCGTGCGGCCGGTCGGCGCGAACGGTACGCCGCCGCCGGATGTCGGCCCGGTCGGCATCGCGTGCGCGGCGTGCCACGCGGCCCACGGTGATCGCATCGGGCGCGCGCTCATCAGGCGCGTACCGGTGCCGCCCGACGCAGCCGCGCTCTTTAGCGCGGTGTCGCCCCCGGGTGGCGCCGTTCCGGTCGCTGCGCCTTCGCCGGGTGGCGCCGTTCCGGTCGCTGCGCCTTCGGCGGGTGGCGCCGTTCCGGTCGCTGCGCCTTCGGCGGGTGGCGCCGTTCCACTTGCGGTCGATGCTCCATCGGCCATCTGTCTGCCCTGCCACGCGCAACCCGCGTCGACGGTGTCGCTGCTCGCGGCCACGGGCGGCCTCGTCGTCGCCACCGGCGCACCGCTCCTCGGCGAGTCGGCGCACCTCGCCGTGCCCGACCTCTGCCTCGGCTGTCACGCCGGGCATGCGTTTGCGCCCGCGCTCGCGCGCTGCTCGACGGCCACGTGCCACCCCACCGGCGCGCCGCCCGAGCTTGGACGTGACGTGCGCACGCGCGCAGTAGCGTTGGCCGAGCGCCTTGGTCTCACGCACGCCGGCGCGCCGCCGCATGCGCTGTCCTTCCCCGTCGACGACACGCCGCTCGGCCGCGCGCGCGCCAACGTTCGGCTCGTCCTCGACGATGCCGCCGCGGGAGCGCACAACGCAGCCTACGCACGGCGCCTGCTCGACGAGGCAGAGGCCGCGCTCCGCTGAAAGTCGCGCCGCTTTCGCCGTCGCTACGGCGTCGCGAGCGCCGTCGCTACGGCGTCGCGAGCGCCGGCGCCGCGATGCGACCGACGCCGGCGTGCTCGAGGCTGCCGAGCCAGAGCATGCCGCCCGACTCGAGCACGCTCGCGAGCGGCGCGTACGCCGCGATGTTCTCGTGCTGCAGGTTGGCGATGATCTTCCCCTGCTCGTCGAACGCGAGCGCGAACACGTGCCGGCGCGGCTTGGGCCGTAGCTGCGGCGGCAGTCGCGCGATGACGTTGCGGAGGAACGGGAACGGCGCGAGTGCGTCGAGTGTCGCGTCGCGTGGCGCACCGAGCGCGATCCAGAACGCGCGACGCGTCGACGACCAGGTGATGTTGTCGGGGAAGCCGGGCAGGTTGTCGACGAAGACCTCGCGCTGGCCGCGCCGCTCGCCGTGGAGCCAGATGCGCGTCACGCGGTAGCTCGAGGTCTCGGCCACCAGCGCGTACGACCCATCGGGCGCGAGCGCCACCCCGTTCGCGAAGTAGAGCCGGTCGGCCACGACCTCGAGCTTGCCGCCCTCGCGCCACGCGAACAGTCGCCCCGTCGGCCGGTGGTCGAGGAAATCCATGATGTAGTCGTCGAGCCCGAAGCGCAGCGACACGTCGGTGAAGTAGATCGTCCCGTCGTCGGCGATGGCGAGGTCGTCGGCAAACCGGAACCGCTTCCCCTCGTGCTCCGCGGCCAGCACGGAAAGCACGGTCCCCTCGAGCCGCAAGAGGCCACGCTCAGCGTCGGCGATCACGAGGCGTCCGAGCGCGTCGAACTCGACGCCGAGCGGGCGGCCGCCGGTCGACGCGAGCCGCTCGATGTGGGTGCCGTCGGCGGCGAGACGCACGATGCTGCCGTCGGCGAGCCCGGTGTGAATGCGCCCGTCCTTGTCGATCGCGATCGACTCCGGCCCGACGAGGCTCAGCGCCACGGCCTTCACGCCCGCGAGCGCGTCGTTCTTCGCGTACGCGCCGGTGAGCGGCGGTGCGGGCGACGGGCGCCACTCCTCGGGCGTAAGGCCGGTCGGCCAGAAGAGCAGATAGCCGACGAGGGCGGCGAACAGAGCAGCGAGGATGAGCAGGGCGCGACGCATCGGCGGTGAGCTTACCCCCGCAGCCCGGCTACATCGCCAGTCCGCCGTCGACGTCGATCGTGCGCCCGTTGAAGTAGTCGCACTCCAGCACGAACTGCACCGCGCGCCAGATGTCCTCGGGCAGCCCGATCCGTCCGACCGGCACCGCCGCGACGAGCGCGTCCTTCGCCTTCTGGTTCATGCCTTGGGTCATCGGCGTCTCGATCATCCCCGGAGCGATCGCGCCGACGCGGATGCCGAACGCGCCGAACTCGCGCGCCCAGGTCACCGTGTTCGCCGCGAGCGCCGCCTTGGCCGCCACATAGTTTGACTGCCCGCGGTTCCCGTAGCGCGCGAGCGATGCCATGTTCACGATCACGCCGGGGCGCGTGCCGGTCTCGACCATCTTCGCCACGACCTCGCGCGCCATCAGCGTCGCGCCGGTGAGGTTCACCGCGAGCACCGCGTCCCACTGCGCCTTCGGCAGGCGCACCACGGCGCCGGTGCTGCGGTCCTGCTTCACCAGCAGCCCGTCGCGCAGGATGCCGGCGTTGTTCACCAGCGCGTTCAGCCCGCCGAGCGCCTCGTGCGCCCACGCGACGAACGCGCAGCAGTCCGCCTCGTCGGCCACATCGAGCCGGCGCCGCAACACGCCCGACGGCAGCGCGGTGAGCCCCGCTTCGTCGACGTCGCCTGCCGCAACGCGCGCGCCCGCCTCCGCGAGCCGCGTGGCGAAGTGCGCCCCCATGCCGCGCGCGGCGCCAGTAACGATGATCTTGAGCTCTTCGAGTCGCATCGGTTCCTCCGTGGTGCGCGATCAGCGCGTGGTGGGTCGGTCCTTTAGGCGATAGACGCAGCGCAGCCCCGACCAGACCGGGTCGATCGCGCAGACCTTGTTGTCGACGAGTCCCGCCGCGAGCAGCGCGGAGCGCGCCTCGTTCATCGGCGGATGGTGTCACGCTACGCAAGCGCACGGAGCCGGACTCGCGTGTGCCGAAGACTCCCGAAGACTCCCGAAAACTCCCGAAAACTCGAAGAGCCCCGCGTTGCCACGGAGCTCTCGAACAAACCGCCTTGTAGAAGTAGTTCCGGTGGAGCTGTGGGGGATCGAACCCCAGGCCTCTAGAGTGCGATTCTAGCGCTCTCCCAGCTGAGCTACAGCCCCGTACAAGGCCCGCGACGTTTAGCAGCGTCGTCCGCGCTGTGTCAAGGTGGCGACGTGCCGCCGCGCGAGCGTCTCGACAAAGTGCTCGTCGACCGCGGGCTTGTCGCCAGCCCCGAGCGTGCGCGTGCGCTGATCCTCGCAGGAAAGGTGTTGGTCGCGGGGGCGAGCGAGACGAAGGCGGGCACGCTGGTCGCGGCGGAGGCCGAGGTGGCGCTGCGCGAGGAGGAGCATCCGTATGTGTCGCGCGGCGCGCTCAAGCTGGTGCGGGCGCTCGATGAGTTCGGCATCGATCCGACGGGGCTCGTCGCGCTCGACATCGGTGCGTCGACGGGCGGGTTCACCGACGTGTTGCTTCGGCGCGGTGCGCGGCGCGTGTTTGCGATCGACGTGGGCTACGGGCAGCTCGCGTGGTCGCTGCGCTCCGATGCGCGCGTGGTCGTGATGGAGCGCGAGAACGTGCGGCACTTTGATGCCGCGCGGCTCGATGAGCGTGCGGACCTCGCGGTGATCGACGTGTCGTTCATCTCGTTGACGATCGTGCTGCCGAAGGTCGTGGAGCTGCTCGGTCCGCCGGCGGGGAAGGCGATTGTCGCGCTGGTGAAGCCGCAGTTCGAGGTCGCAAAGGGGGAGGTGGGGAAGGGGGGCGTCGTGCGCGACGAGGGAGTGCGGCGTGCTGCGGTGGAGAAGGTGGTGAGGTTTGCGCGCGGCGCGGGGCTCGAGGTCGGCGGCGAGGTCGAGTCGCCGATTCGCGGGCCGGCGGGGAACGTGGAGTACCTGCTGCTGCTGCGGACCGGGGAGACGTCGGCGGGCTGAACGGGAGTCGCGTGGGTGGCGCGCGGGGCGTGTCGGCGGGGCGTGTCAGTTCCGCGTGCTATAGGCCCCCCCTCCCAGGCGGCGGCGGGGGAATATCTGGGAGCGGGAAGTACTGCCCCCATGCCGTATGCTCCTCGCGCCATGCGCGTCCTTCTCACCGGCGCTGCCGGCTTCATCGGCTCGCACCTCGCCGAGCGGCTCCTCGCCGACGGACACGAGGTGACCGGCTTCGACTCCTTCGACTCCTTCCTCTACGACGCGGCCACGAAGGAGCGGAACGTGGCCGCGCTCACCGGCCGCCCCGGTTTCCGCCTCGTGCGCGCCGACCTCCTCGATGCGCGCCTGCTCCGCGAGCTATGTCGCGGCAAGGACCTCGTCGTCCACCTCGCCGCGCTCGCCGGTGTGCGCCCGTCGATCGCCGACCCGCCGCGCTACGCCCGCACCAACGTCGAGGGCACGCTCAACCTCTTCGAGGCGTGCCGCTCCGCTGGCGTCCACCGCGTTGTCTTCGCCTCTTCCTCCTCGGTCTACGGCGCACGTGACGCCGCCGCAGTCCCGTTCCGCGAGGCCGATCCCTGCATCTCCCCCGCGTCGCCCTACGCTGCGACCAAGCGCGCCGGCGAGCTCCTCGCCTCGACCTACCGCGACCTCTTCGGTATCGGCATCACGAGCCTCCGCTTCTTCACCGTCTACGGTCCGCGCCAGCGCCCCGAGATGGCGATCCACAAGTTCACGCGCGCGCTCGCCGCCGGCCAACCGGTGACGTTATTCGGCGATGGCACGACCGCGCGCGACTACACCTTCATCGACGACATCATCGACGGCACCGCCGCCGCGTGTGCCCGCGTCGCGCCGGGCGAGCTTGCCGTCTACAACCTCGGCGGCTCGCGCACCACGACGCTGTCGCGCCTCGTGGAGCTCATCGCCGGCGCGCTCGGCGTCACCCCGCGCATCGACTGGCAGCCGGAGCAGCCCGGCGACGTGCCGATCACCTTCGCTGACGTAAGCCGTGCCGCACGCGAGCTCGGCTACGCGCCGAAGGTGCCGATCGAGGCCGGCATCACCCGCTTCGTCGACTGGTTCCGCGCGCAGCCCGGCGCATAGCCCGCCGCGCACCTCCGCCGAGCTGCTACCCCGCGGGCAGCGCCGCGCCCGCCCGCCCGACGCGGTTGCCGCCGCTACCGCCCGATCCCGTAGTACGTGAACCCAAGCGCGCGCAGCTCGCGCGGGTCCCAGACGTTGCGCCCGTCGAACACCACCGCCTCGCGCAGCGCCTGCTTCACGCGCGCAAAGTCCGGCCGCCGGTAGTCGTGCCACTCGGTCACCACCGCGAGCGCGTCGGCATCTGCGAGGGCGTCGTACATCGAGTCCGCAAATCCGATCCGCTCGCCATACCGTGCGCGCACGTTCGGCATCGCCACTGGATCGTGCGCCACCACGCGCGCGCCCGCCGCGAGCAGCTGATCGATCAGCACCAGCGCCGGCGCCTCGCGGATGTCGTCGGTGTTCGGCTTGAACGCGAGCCCCCAGACCGCGACCGTCCGCCCGGCGAGCGTGCCGCCAAAATGCCGCTCGATCTTCTGCCCGAGCACCAGCTTCTGCCGCACGTTCGCGCGGTCGACCGCCGCCACCACCTCGAGCGGTTGGTCGACGCTGCGCGCCACGTACAGCAGCGCCTGCACATCCTTTGGAAAGCAGCTCCCGCCGTAGCCCGCACCGGGGAACAGAAACTTTGCCCCGATGCGCGGGTCTGCACCGATGCCACGGCGCACCTGATCGATGTCGGCTCCGACGCGCTCGGCGAGCAGCGCCAGCTCGTTCATGAAGGAGATGCGCGTCGCGAGCATCGCGTTCGCCGCGTACTTGGTGAGCTCCGCTGAGCGGGCGTCGGTGAACTGCAGGCGATCGTTGGTTCGCACGAACGGCGCATAGAGTCGCCGCAAGAGCTCGCGCGCCCGCTCGTCGTCGGTGCCGACGAGCACGCGGTCCGGCTTCATGAAGTCGTTGATCGCGTCCCCCTCCTTGAGAAACTCGGGGTTCGACGCGACCGCGAACGGATGCGCGGTGTGCTCACGCAGGATCGCGCTGATCCGATCGGCGGTGCCAACGGGGACGGTGCTCTTGGTGACCACGACGAGGAACCCGGTCATCGCGCGCGCGATCGTGGCCGCCACCGCCTCGACGGCGCGAAGGTCTGCCGAGCCGTCCTCCGACTGCGGCGTGCCGACCGCGATGAACACAAGCTCCGCTCCCGCCACCGCGCCGGCGAGGTCGGTGGAGAACCGGAGCCGCCCGTTCTTCACGTTCTTCGCGATCAGCACATCGAGGCCGGGCTCGTAGATCGGCACCTCGCCCGCCTCGAGCCGCGCGATCTTTTTCGCGTCGACATCGGCGCAGGTCACGTCGTTGCCGAAATCGGAGAACCCCGCGCCAGCGACGAGGCCGACGTACCCGGTGCCGACGACCGCGAGCTTCATCGCGAGCCTCCCTGGCCGCTCATGCGCGTAGCTATAGCACGTGCTACCGTCGCTCGTTGTCGTTCCGCCTCTCGGTCCTCGGCGCGGTGAGCCTACCGGCCGCGATCGCGCTGCTAGAGCGCGCGTGCGAGCACGACCGGGCCGCTGAGGTGGCGGCGGAGAAGCTCTTTGGCGATGCGCCCGACGCGCCACCGGCGGTCGCGATCGGCGCGTGGAGCTTTGGCCGCCTGGTGGGGCTCGCTGCCGTATCGGGGCGTCACCTGCGGCTGCTCGTGGTCGCGCCTGAGTTCCGCCGCATGGGCCTCGGTGCCGCGCTCCTCGCCGATGCGGCGAAGCACGCGCGTGCGGTCGGCGCCACGTCGCTGCGCACCGGCGCGCAGCCCGGCAACTACCTCGCGCCTGGCGTCGACGAGCGCGACGTCAACACGATCGCCTGGCTCGAGCGGCGCGGCCTCGTCCGCGTCGCGACGCACGAGAACCTCAAGGTGGAGCTCGCCGGCGACATGCGCTTCTTCCCGGCGCTACCCGAGCTCCCGGCCGGCTACCGCGTCGACCGCGGCGCGTCCCCGGCGCTGCTCGCGCGCATCGCCACCGACTTCTCCTCCGCGTGGGCGTTTGAGGCTGCGCGTGGCTGCGTGCACATCGCGCTCACCGACGACGGCGCGCCCGCCGCGTTCGCGCTCCACGACGGCAACAACCGTGGCCTCGGCTGGTTCGGTCCCGCGGGCACCTTCGCCGAGCACCGCGGGCGCGGACTCGGCGCCGCGCTGCTCATCGAGTGTCTGCGCGATCTCGTCGTCCATGGGCACGCCGTCGCGGAGATCGCCTGGATCGGCCCGCGCGCGTTTTACGAGAAGGCGGTCGGCGCGGTGACCGGTCGCCGCTTCGTGGTGCTCGAGCAGTCGCTGTGACGCGCGGCATGATCCTCGCGGCCGGCTTCGGCACGCGGCTCGGCGCGCTCTCCGACGAGCGCCCCAAGCCGCTGCTCCCCGTCGGCGACGTGCCGCTGATCCGCTGGGCGCTCGCGCTGCTTCGTGGCGGCGGCGTCGGCACCGCGCCCGACGACGTGATCGTGAACCTGCACCACGGCGGCGAGAAGCTCGAGCGCGAGCTCGGCAGCGAGGTCACTTGGTCGCGCGAGCCGGCGATCCTCGGCACCGGCGGCGGGCTCCGCCGTGCGTTGCCGCTCCTTGGCGACGGTCCGTTCGTGGTCGCCAACGGCAAGATCCTCCTCGATCTCGATCTCGCCGAGGTGCTCGCGGCCCACCGCGCATCGGGCGCCGCCGCCACGCTGGTGGTCCGTCCCGACGCCGAGGCGCGCCGCTGGGGCGCGATCGACACACCCGAAGCGGGCGGCCCGATCCGCGCGCTGCTCGGCGACGGCGGGTTCATGTTCACCGGCGTGCATGTGCTCGAGCCCGAGCTCGTGCGCCGTCTGCCCGACGACGGCGAGGCGCGCTGCATCGTCCGCCACGGCTACGTGCCCTGGCTCGCCGCCGGTGTGCCACTCCACGCCCACGTCGCGCGCGGCTACTTCATGGAGCACTCCACGCCGGCGCGCTACCTCGAGGGGAACGTGAACCTGCTGCGTGGGCGCGCGCAGCTCCTCCACCCACCGCCGCTGTGCGCCGAGGTCGCGCCCGGTCTCCGCATCGCGCCCTCCGCGCGGCTCGCCCCCACGGCTCGCTTGATCGCACCGGTGCTCGTCGCCGCCGACGCGACGATCGGCGCGGATGCGATCGTGGGTCCCGACGTCGTCATCGGCGCAGGCGCCGCGGTCCGCCCCGGCATCACACTGGCGCGCGCCGTGCTCTGGCCCGGCGCGACGGCGCGCGCGTCTGCCGTCGGCGCGATCGTCACACCCGAGCGCACGGTCTTCGTCGACGCGCCGTAGCGCCGCGAGTTCCGACCGTCACTCAGCGCGCAGGCGGCGGCACGCGCGTGCAGGTCGCCGGGTCGAGTTCAGCGTCGAGCTCCACGCAGCCGGCGACGGTCTTGCGCGCCTGCGCCTCAAGCTCGAGCCGAGCACGCAGCGGCACGCCGCCATCCCACCCTTCGCCGGTGCTCGCACGGAGCTGCATGCGCAGCGCGTCGGGCAGCGAGCGGGCTCGGTTGCAGTCGGCCGCCAGCTCGGGCTGCGTCATCGCGCACTGGCAAATGCGCAGCAGGTAGGCGTCACAAAGATCGAGCCCACGCTTCGCTTCGGCGAGCGGCATCCTCGGCGGGTTCGCCGTGAGCATGTCGCTGTCTCTTGCGGGGGCGCAGCCCAGGACCAAGAGGAGCGCAGCGAGCAGCCACCCAAGCCCAAGTCCCTGCGCGCTCCCTCTGCTCACGCCGCCTCGACCCGCACCAACACGACGGTGACGTTGTCCACGCCGCCCGCCTCGTTCGCCGCATCGATCAGCCAGCCGACCGCGCGGTCGAGGTCCGGCGTGCCGCACACGATGGCGTGCATCTTCTCGTCGGTGATCATCCCCGACAGGCCGTCCGAGCAGAGCAGGAAGCAGTCTCCGACGCGCAGGCGCTCCGACAGCAGATCGACCTGCACCGACTCCTTCATGCCGAGCGCGCGCACGATCACGTTCTTGTGCGGATAGTTCTTCAGCTGCGAGGGGCGCACCCCCTTGGCTCGCGCGTAGTCGTTGAGCATCGAGTGGTCCTCGGTGAGCTGCTCGATCCCTGTCGGCCGCACGCGGTAGACCCGGCTGTCACCGACGTGCCCGATGAGCAGCGTGTCGGCGACGAAGTACGCCGCCACCAGCGTCGTGCCCATGCCGGCGCGCTGCTGGTTCTTCCGCGCGTCCTCATGGATGCGGACGTTCGCGAGGCGGATCGCCGTCGCCAGGCGGCTCGCGCTCGCGTGCGCCCCGCGATCCAGCTTGAACGGCCAGTCGAGCGTGTCGTCCTCGGCGGTCGCGTCGAAATGCTCCTCGACCGCGTCGACCGCCATGCGACTCGCGACCTCGCCCGACGCGTGCCCCCCCATGCCGTCGGCCACCACCGCGAGCAGCTCGCCATGCGGCAGGGAGAACGCATCCTCGTTATGGTTCCGCTTGCGCCCGACGTTGGTGTCGCCGGAAAAGCGCAGACGGAAATCGCCGAGCGGAAACAGGGTGCTCAAGGCGGCGCGAGAGTACCACCCGGTCACGTCGTGCGGCAACGCGCACCCCACGCGCACCCCACGC
>SHYZ01000110.1 GCA_009692535.1 Myxococcales bacterium | reverse complement strand
TTCAGCGCAGCTTCGGGAAAGCCGGCGGCCGCGGCGTGATCGCTTCGAGCTTCGTCCCGGGCGCGATGGGCGGACGCTGGTCGGGGAGCTCGGTGTAGCCGAGCTCCGCGAGCAGCTTCCGCTCGACCTCGGTGATCGGCGGCGGCTGCGGCCCACATTCAACGTGCTCGAGCCAGCGCCCGACCCGGCCGGAACGGGTGAAGTTCGCGTCGTAGCGAGCGATGGCGCGCTGCACGTCAAGCTCCTTGCTCTTCGAGAGGTCCTTTTGCTCGCGCGGATCCGCGCGCAGGTCGAAGACCCGGCCGCGAATTTCGCCGGGCAGCTTCGCGACCTGCCCATTCGGCTGCGGTTGCACCAGGTAGCTCTGCGAGACGATCACCTTGAAGCGGTCGGTCACGAGCGCGAAGTGATAGATCGGCCGCTCGGGATCCTGCCACTGGTTGGCGAGGAAGGCGATCGACTCGCGATCGTCGCTCGGAGCGCCGTCGAGGCGATTGCGCAGCGATCGGCCCCACATGCCGTGGAGCCGATCTCCGGTTGCCAACCCCGGAATCTCTTCGTCGTAGAACGCAGCTCGATCAGCGACGCCGCAGAGATCGATCAAGGTCGGAGCGACGTCGACCATCGAGACCCGCCCTTCGATCCGACGCCCGGCCTCGATCATCCCCGGCCAGCGGATCACCAGCGCCATCGAGAGCGTCGACTCGAACAGGTTCTGGCGGTGGCCCTTGCCGCCGTGGTCGAAAAACTCGTCGCCGTGGTCGCTGACGATCACGACGATCGTGTCGCGTTCGAGGCCGAGCCGTTCGAGCCGCTCGAGCACGCGCCCCACCTGCGAGTCGGTCCAGCGGATCTCGCCGTCGTAATACGTGATCACGCCATCGAGATCGGCGCGCGCCATGCCGGGGTGGATCTCCTTGCTCTCGAAGAAGTGGTCGCCGTTCAGGCGCGGCCGTTCGCCATTCGGCCAGAAGGCGCGCGCGTGGCCCTCGTCCGGCGGCACGAAGTCGTAGTGGATGTCGAAGTAATGGAGGAACAGGAAGAACGGGTGCTCGGGAGCGGCGGGCTTGTCGGCGCTGGAGGCGCGTGCGGCCTCGTGCCGGGACTCGAGCCAATGGACGCCGGCATCACTCACCCGCTTCGCGGACGCCGTGACGTGGTAGCTCTGCTCGACCTTGCCGGAGACCTGTGTCGCCGCCTGTTGCAGCCCACGCGGCGCCAACTGCCCAGCCGGATCTGAATCGGCAGCGCCTGCCTTGTCTCCATCGGCGGCCGCCGCACCCTCGGCGACCAGCTGTTCTTCAACACCCGATGCATTCGTCCACTCGTCGAATCCGTCACCGAAGCCGTAGCTCGGGCCGAGGTAGGGGCCTGAGTAGAAGCCGGCCGTCGCGTACCCGGCGTCGGAGAGCAGTTGCGCGAGCTGCACACACGAGCGTGTCGGCCCGTAGCCGTCCGACAGCACGCCGTGCGCGAGGTCCGGCAGCCCGCTCATCAGCGCGTGATGCGACGGCAGCGTCCAGGTCGTGGTGGAGACCGCTTCCTCGAACAGCGCCCCCGCCGCGGCGAGCGCGTCGACGTTGGGGCTGGTCGGCTCGCCGGTCCGCGTCTTGTAGCCGTAGCAGCTCAGATGGTCGGGACGCAGGCTGTCGAGCGAGATCAACAACACGTTCGGGTGCTGCGGACGCGGCCGCTCCAGTGGAGCGTCGTCGCTGCATCCCGCTGGCAGCAGCGCGCCAAGCGATGCCATGACCGCGGCGATGACACTCGTCCATGTGAGCCAAGCGCGGCGTGAGGCAGGTCTGCGGGCGTACGATGGCAAGCGCGTGTCCATGGAGAAGGTCGCCGATTCTGCGGGGGTGGAGGGAGCGTCGCAAGGCGCGTTCCTGCGTCGCGGCGCCGCGCGCTGGCTGCCGTGGCTCGCGCTGCCCTATGCGATCGCGCTGATGAGCCTGCTGTCGCGGCAGGCCGATCTCCCCGGGTTGCTGCACGACGACGGCGTCTACGTCGCGATGGCGCGCGGGATCGAACAGGGGTTCGGTCCGGTCGACACCCATCAGGGCGCCGACGCACGCACCGCACGCTTCCCACCGGTCTATCCCGCGCTACTCGCTGCGACGCGGGTCGTCCTCGGAGTCGGCACCGACGGCGTCCTGAACAGCCACCGTTGGGTCGCGCTGAACGGCGCGCTGCTCGGCATCGCGTTCGCCGCGTTCCTGCATTGGCTGCTCGCGTGGCGGCGGGTCCATCCGCTTCTGGCGCTGGCGACGACGGTGGTCGCCTTCACGCTGCCAACACTGCTGGGCGTGGCCCAGCACCTGATGAGCGAGAGCCTCTTCCTCGCGGAACTGTGCGTCGCGCTCTGGCTGCACGAACGGGCGCTGGTGGATCGAACTCGCGGCCGGCTCGTCGCCGCGGCGCTGATCACGGGCTTGCTGCCCGGCACGCGCACGATCGGAGCCGCCGCCATCCTCGCTCTCGCGCTCCATCGCGGGCTCGCGAAGCGGCGCGTGACCGAGGGGCTGCGCTTCGCGGCGATCGCCGTGCTGCCTTGGATCGCGACGGCGAGTTGGAGCGCGATCGCCGCGGCCGGCGCCACTCGCTCGCCGCTGTTCGGGCCGGCCTACCGTGAACTGCTGCTCGCCCATCTCGGCGACGCGCCGTGGATCGCGTGGGTGAACGTCGTCCGATTCGGCGATTGGCTGGCGTACTCGCTGGCGCCGCAGTGGCCGCTGGCGGACGGCGGTTCCGCGGCGGGAGCGCTGCTTCGCCTGCTCCCGGCGACGATCCTGCTAGGCGCCACCATCGTCGCGACCGTGAGCGAGTGGCGGCGCGGCGAACCGCCGCCGGCGCACCGACTCGTCGTCGTCGCCACCCTGGCGCTGTTGCTGCCGTGGCCGTTCCCGGACCTGCGCTTCGTGCTGCCGATGGCACCTTTCGCGGTGCATGCGCTGGCGATCGGCCTCGCGGCGATCGGCGCGCGAGTGCTGCCGCACATGGCAGAACAGGTCCGCGGCGCATCGGCGGCGTTGCCGCTGCTCGCGCTCGCCGCATGGAACGCGCCGCTCGCGACCCTCGTCGTTCGCACCCCGCGCCACGAGGAGGGCTCCGCCGCGTTCTTCGGGCGGTCGCTGCCGGTCGCACCGTTCCGTGCGGTCGCGGCGGAACTGAGCCGGCGGGTCGAGGCCGACGCCGCGACAGCGGTGGACCGTCTGCCCAACGGAATTCGCGACATCGCCTTCGCCAGCACGCTCGATTCGCTCTTCTCGCTCCAGTGCGGCTTGCGCGGTGTCTCCGCGTGGGTCAACGATCAGCCATACGAAGAGGGTTACGCCGGCCTTCACGGCTCATGGCGACGGCTCTACTACTCACCGGTCCCGCCGCCCGTGGTCGTGATGCAGATGTCCGAACGCGCCGACGAGGTGCTCGCCGAGTACCGCCGACTCGGCGTGCGCTGGCTGCTGATCCCGCGAATGCCCGGCGTCGGGATGCCCTCCCACCACGTCCTGCTCGATCGGATGCTGCAACGCGATCGTCAGCAGGCGGCACCGCGATTCTCGCCCGAGTGGCGTTCGCCCGGCGGCGAGTTCGAACTCTGGCGCGTCGCGCCGTAGCCGTCGGCGTGAGTCGCCGCCGGCGTGAGCGAATCGAGGGCCCGCACTCGAGTCGTAAGTGCTGCGGGCGTCCGAGCCGCGCGATCGTCTCTTCGCTCCCGAACGCCGCGGCACGATGGAGCGGCGTCTCGCCTTTCGTCTTGCAGTCGCGCAAGAACTGGCCGCCGTGACCGCCGGCGTCGTCTTGCGATTCGCGTCGGCACCGCGCGCCAGCAGGACCTCGACCACCAGGTCATAGGCCGGTCGGTTCGGCTTGCACAGCGCGGCGTGCAGCGCGGTCTCGCCCGTGTCGGCGAGTGCATGGTTCGGATCGGCTCCCTGCTTGAGCAGGAATTCGACGAGACGCCAGTGGCCGTGGAACGCCGCGCAGATCAGGCCGAGGTCGTCGCCCAACTCCTGCACCCGGGCTCCTTGCCCGATGAGGAATCGGATGGCGCTGACATCACCGTAGTACGCGGCCCATTGCAGGAGCGACACGCCGTGCGCGTTGATACCTGTGGCCGCCGTGGCGGCGCCGCCCGCCGCGACATGCTCGAAGATCAGAACCGTCCGACCCGCCTTGATTCGGTCAAGCATGCGCGGGGCCTCGATCCGTCACTCCCGCTCGGTCACTCCCGAATGACGAACTTGCTCAGGAACTCGGCGTTGGTCTCGGTCTTCTCGATCTTCTGCAGCAGGAGTTCCATCGCCTCGATCGGGTTCATCTTGTTGAGCACGCGCCGCAGCGTCCACATCCGGTCGAGGACGTCGGCCTTGATCAGCCGTTCCTCGCGCCGCGTGCCCGACTTGTTCATCTCGATCGCCGGGAACACGCGCCGCTCGGCGAGCTTGCGGTCGAGCACCAGCTCCATGTTGCCGGTGCCTTTGAACTCCTCGAAGATCACCTCGTCCATGCGGCTGCCGGTCTCGACCAGCGCCGTGGCGCAGATGGTCAGCGATCCGCCGCCCTCGACGTTGCGCGCCGAACCGAACAGCGCACGCGGTTTCTCCATCGTGCGCGAGTCGAGCCCGCCCGACATGGTGCGACCGCCCGCCTTCATCTCGGCGTTGTAGTTGCGCCCGAGGCGGGTCAGCGAGTCGAGCAGGATGAAGACGTCGCGACCGCTCTCGAGCAATCGCTTGGCGCGCTCGGCGGCGAGCTCGGCCACCCGCACGCCGTGGCTCGGCGGCTCGTCGTTGGTGGAGAAAATCACTTCGCCGTGCGTGATCACGCGGGAGAAGTCGGTCGCCTCTTCGGGCCGCTCATCGATCAACATCACCATGAGGTGCGTGTCGGGGTACCCCTCCATGATCCGCTTGGCGATCTTCTGCAGGATGATCGTCTTGCCGGAGCGCGGCGACGCAGTGATGAGCGCGCGCTGGCCCTTGCCGATCGGACAGAGCAGGTCGATCGCGCGCAGCGTCAAGTCGCCTGTCCCGTCCTCCATCACGTACTGCTCGGTCGGATCGATCGAGATCAGCGATTTGTAGGCCGGCCGCGGCATCGCGACGTCGGGGTCGAGCCCGTCCACGCGCTCGATGCGCTCGACCGCGTAGTTACCACCACGGCCGCGCGGCGGGCCGACCACACCCTCGATGTAGGAGCCGACGCGCAACGCGTAGCGCCGCACCAACTGGGTCGGGACGAAGAGGTCGTCGGGGCTCGGCTCGAAGTTGCGTTCGATCGAGCGGAGGAAGCCGTAGCCGTCGGGATTGAGGTCGAGGACGCCGCCGCCAATGACGGCGTTGACGCGCGCTGGCTGGTTGGCTGGGCCGGGTTGACCGGGCATCGTCGCGGTACCGGCACCGGTCGGCACATACGGACGCGGCCCTGGCGGCGGGCCGCCGTAGCCTCCGCGCATCGACGGCGCGCTCGGCTGTGGGCCGGGGTGTGGGCCGGGGTGTGGGCCGGGGTGTGGGCCGGGCTGTGGGCCGGGGTGTGGACCGCCGAACGGACCGCCGTCACCCCCGCCGCCGCCCGACTGCTGGAAGCCGCCGCCGAACCCACCGCCCGGCTGTTGGAAGTTGCCTCCGGGCTGGGAGAAGCCACCGCCCGGTTGCTGGAAGTTTCCGCCGGGCCCGGGGATACGTCCGCGTCCGCGCCGTCGCCGCTTGTTGCGGAAGAACCGCCCGCGATCGTCGTTCGGGCGCGGCTGGAATTCATTCCCATCGTTCAAAGCAAGAGACTCCAAGATCGTGGACGGCGCCACCGCGGGAGGCGGCGCACGGTGCCCCCGGTCAGGGGCCGAACGTTGAAAACTGTCCGAAACTAGGCCGACCGTGCAACCACTCTCGAACCAACCCCACCACGCGACTGTCGCCCCGAGGGCGGCAGCACGAAACCGGCGTGGCGTCGTCGAGAACCTGATCGGACCGCATGATGAGGCGCAGAGCGCCAGCGGCGGTCGAACAGCAGGATGCTCGGATCGTCATCCGGTGATCGAGTCCCCGAGCGACAAACAGCCGCCGCGCAGCCTCTCACCGCTCTTTCGGCACACCTGGGTCGTCAGTTCAAATCCGGCGGCGCCGCAACCCGCGCCCCCCCGAGCGAACGGCGGCGCGCACAGCGTCGCTTACCGCTCGATTCTCCGCTCCGTCACGCTCGCGGGCGCTGTTGCAGGCCTCGCGTCAGGTCTGCTGCCGGGCTGCCGCCAAGCAAGCCCCCTCCCGCAAGCCCCCCCGCCCGACGAACGCCGCGGCGCCATCCGCCAAGCAGCATCGAGTCCGGCCCGTTTCCTGATCGCAGCCGGTGACAACGCCATGGAGGCGGGCGATCTCGTCGAAGCGAAGCGCCTCTACGAACGCGTTCTGGCCGTAAGTCGAAAGCCGCTGAATCGTGAACCAGTGAATCGCGAAACGCCGACTCACGAGGCGTCGACCGACGTTGAGGCAGACCTTCCCGAACCCGCTGACCTCGAATCTGCCAGCCTTGAATCTGCAGACTTTGAGCCTGCGGTGGCGGAGGGCGTCCTCGCGCACGACCGACTGGGCGTCCTGGCCGAGCGCCTGGGAGCCCTAGGGGACGCGCGAGATCATTACCAGCGTGCGCTCGACTTGCAACAGGTCGCCGCCGACGGAGGTTCGAGTGCCCCGTTGCAAGCACGCCTCGCTGGCGTGCTTCGCCAACTCGGCGACTACGCAAGTGCCGAAGCGGCCATCCACCTCGCGCTCGCGGAGATCAACCCCGACCGCGACCCCGCCAGCGCCGCGACAGTGATGCGCCAACTCGGGCGGCTTCGCGTCGCCGATGGGCACCGCGAAGAAGGTGTCAGTGCCCTCGCGACCGCCGCCACGCTGTTTGAACGCGCCGGGCTCGCGTCGGAGCTGGGGACGACCCGACTGGAGCGCGGCCAAGTGCTGCTGGCGATGGGTGACCCGCGCCATGCCGTTGGCGAACTCTCGCGAGCGCACTCGCTCTTCGCCCGCGTCGAGACTCTCGGCCGCACCCGCGCGACGGAGTCAATCGCCGCGCTCGAGGGGCTCGCCGGCTGCTACGAACAGATCGAGCAGTCGCTGACCGCACTGACGTTTCGTGAGCGAGCTGTGCAACGCGCGTTGGCGCAGCCCGATCGCACACTCACGTCGGGCGTGCTGACGCGCGCCATCGCCGCCGCGACCGCTGCCGGCGACGCCGATCGTGCCGTCGCTTGGAGCGAAGCGCTGGCGCGCCTCGACTCCGAGTCGCGCTGACGCGGTCTCGCGCTGCGCTACGATCGTCACCGCACGCCGCGCCGGACAAGAGCGCGGCGTTCCGCAGCAGGGGATCCCTTGGCGCAGAACAAGGTCGTCGCTGACGCCGCATCGGCCATCGCCGAAATCACCGATGGCGCGACGTTGATGGTCGGGGGCTTCGGCCTCTGCGGCATTCCAGAGCACCTGATCGCGGCGCTGCGGGCGCGCGGCACCAAGTCACTCACCGTGATCAGCAACAACTGCGGCGTCGACGACTTCGGTCTCGGGATCCTGCTGGCCAACCGCCAGATCAAGAAGATGGTCTCGACCTACGTCGGCGAGAATCAGGCGTTCGAGCAGCAATTCTTGAAAGGCGAACTCGAGGTCGAACTGGTGCCGCAGGGCACGTTCTCGGAACGGATCCGCGCGGGCGGGGCTGGAATCCCGGCCTTCTTCACGCCGACCGGAGTCGGCACGCAAGTCAGCGAAGGCGGCCTGCCCCAGCTCTACGCGACGGATGGCACGATCAAGAAGGGATCGCCGAAGAAGGAGACGCGCGAGTTCGACGGCCGGACCTACGTGATGGAGCGCGCACTGACTGCCGACTTCGCGCTGATCAAGGCGTGGAAGGCCGACGAGCTCGGCAACCTGCTCTTTCGCCGGACCGCGCGCAACTTCAGCCCGATGATGGCGACCGCAGCACGACGGACGATTGTCGAGGTCGAGGAACTGGTGCCGACCGGGATGCTCGACCCCGATGCGGTCCACACTCCGTGCATCTACGTCGACCGCATTTTCGTCGGCAGTCGATACGAGAAACGCATCGAGCAGCGCACAACTCGGAAGCGAGGAGCGTGACCGTGGCCAACCTCGCGAGTCCCCGCGACCGGATCGTTGTCCGGGCGGCGCAAGAGATCGAGGACGGGTTCTTCGTGAACCTCGGCATCGGCCTGCCGACGCTGGTCGCCAATCACGTGCCGGACGGCAAGAGCGTGTTCTTCCAGTCCGAGAACGGGATGCTCGGCATGGGTCCGTTCCCGTGGGAGGGCGAAGAAGACGCCGATCTCATCAACGCCGGCAAGCAGACCGTGACCGCGCTGCCGGGCGCGTCGTTTTTCAGCAGCGCCGACAGCTTCGCGATGATCCGCGGCGGCCACGTCGACCTGACGATCCTCGGTGCGATGCAGGTGTCGGGCGACGGCGACCTCGCCAACTGGATGATCCCCGGCAAGCTGGTGAAGGGAATGGGCGGCGCGATGGACCTCGTCGCGGGCGCCCGCCGCGTCGTGATTGCGATGGAGCACTGCGCCAAGGGCGGCGAGCACAAGATCGTCCCGACTTGCACGCTCCCACTCACCGGACGGCGCGTCGTCCATCGGATCATCACCGAGATCGCCGTCTTCGACGTGCGTCCCGGACGACCGCTCCTGCTGGTCGAACGCGCGCCAGAGCTCACCGTCGACGACATCCGCAAGCGGACCGGCGCGCCCCTCGAAGCGAGTGCGACGTTGCGGCCGTTCGCCTGAGCGCCCCGGTCGGGGTCAGGGGCCGCGATCGGTGTCGAGCTTCTCGGCGATGCGGCGCCGCTCGGCCTGCAGCTCGGCGGGCAGATCGGCGACTTCCGGGAGCACGGCCAGCAGCGCGCGCGCGTCGTCGGTGCGTCCTGCGTCATGCAGCAGCCCGGCGAGCGCCAGAGCGCAACCGACCCGGAGCGGCGAGTCGGCTGGCAGTCGACCGCCGCCCGCCCCGCCGCGACCGAGCAGGAGCTCGTGCAACCGCAGCGCATCACGCATCGCCGCCGGGTCCTCACGCCGCGCCGCCGCCCGCGCCTTGAGTAGTACCACCTCGAGGTCGGCGCCCGCCTCATCGTGCTCGCGGTCGAGCCAGTCGTAGGCCCCGTTCCATTCGCCCGCCGCGAAGAGCTGACGCGCCACGCGCAGGCAGAGCGCACCACGCTCGGTCGAATCGACGAGCTCGCGCAACAGCTCGCCGCCGTAGAGGACCGCATCGCCCGCCAACTCCGGCCCGATCTGTTCCCCGAGCTCCAGCAGCAGTTGGCGCGCGAGCTGGCCACGGTCGCTCCCTGCCGGCGACTGCAACGCCACCCACTCGCACTCCTCGTAGGCCCGGCGATACGAAGCCACGTGGCGCTGCGCCGCGATCGACACGCCATACGCGAGCCGAATCCGGTGCTGCGGCTCCGCTTCGTCGTAGTGATCGAGTCGCTCGAGCAGCCGCGCCGCGAACGCGACCGCCCACTCCGGCTCTCCGAGCGCCAGGCTCGAGTCGACGGCCGCAATCTCGACATCGAGCGAATCGCCCGCCGCCTCCGCCGACCGCAGCACGGCGAGCCACGCACCGTAGGCGGCCTTCCCCACCGCGTCCGCCTCCGATCCCGGACCGCCGCGCGGCAGTTGCGCGAGGATCGCCGGCAATCCGTCACGGTGGCCAAGTTCCTTCAGGCCGCCGAGCAACGCCTCACGCACGCCCGCTTCGGCAACGCCTCGCAGCAACGCTTCTGCCAGCACTGCCGCCGCATCTGCAGCACGATCCGGTGCCCGGCAAATCGTTCGGATGCAAGTCTCGGCGAGGGTTCGATCGTCGCCGGTCGTACGCAGCGCGTCACGGGCGGCCTGGAAGATCCGCGCCAAGCTCACCGCGTCGGTGCCGCTCTCGCCACCGCTTTCTCGCCGTGCCGCCAAAACCTCCTGCAGCTGTCCGAGTCCCAAGACCGCGGCGAAGCGGGTCGACGCGGCGTGGTCATCGACCAGCAGCGCGGCCAGTCGCTCGACCACCCGACTCAATCCCTCGGCCGTCGTGGCGCGCCGCCCCGCCTCAGTCGCGGCCGCGATGGCGCGCACTCGCACGCCTTCGGGTTGATCGACATGCGTCGCGCTCTCCAATACGTCGAAGCGCCGTTCGTCAGCGAGCGGGCGGAGTGCGTCGAGCAGCGCTTCGACGAACGGCGCATCCGCGGATGCGACCGGACGCGCGACCCACTCGCGCAATGTCGCGGTCAGCGCCTCCGCGACCTCGGCACCGCCGCGCTCCAGCGGGAAGGAGCGCAAGGCCGGGAGCAGTGCTGCCCGGCGGGCTCCGTCGAGAGTCCTCGAAAAGAGCCCCGACAGCTCGATCGCCAAATCCCGCTCCGGATCGATCGCGGCGAGCAACTCCGCGAGCAGCCCGAATTCCACGGTGCCGTCGGGCTCGATCTCCGCGAATTGGCTGCGCGCCGTTTCGCGCAGGCGATCGCGAATGTCGTCGCGCACCGCTTCGGAACGCTTCAGCAGTTCGACCAGCCGGGTGGCAGCGGCACGCCTCAACCCGCTTTCAGAGTGGTCAAGGCTCGTCAACGCCGCCTCCGCACTGCCGGTCGCCACGCGTTCGACTTCGAGCTCGATCCAACGACGCCGAGTCGCCTCGATCGCGCCCTTCAACGCGGTGACCAGTTCGCGATCGAGTTCGCCGAACGAAAGCTCGAGTCGGGCGAGCAGCGGCTCGGCCAGCGACGGGTCGGGAAGGTGGGTCGCCAGCCGTGCAGCGTTGCGCCAGGTCGTGACCGGGACGTTCGGATCGCGGAGCAACTGCGCCAATGCGAACAGCGATCGGCGGCGGCCGGAGTCGGATGGCTGGCGGGCGATTGCCAGTAGCTGTTCGTCGCTGCACTCTCCGGCCAGGACAAAAGCAAGGTCGAGGGGGACGGAGTCGCCTTCCGCGCCGTCGGCGGCGCGCGTCCTAGCTCGCGGCGGCCCCGCTGCGCTCCGCTGGGGGTTCTCCTGGGGCGCCGGGAGGGTCGCCGCCGCGCCCGCCAACGGCAGACGAATGCGCGGCGAGCCTGCCTGCAGCAAGCTGGCCATGAGCAAGCTGAAGACGCCCGTTGCCGCTGCGATGCGCACGCATCCTCCCGCGCCGCGCCGGATCGGGCTCGATCGCACCGATCAGCGACCGATGTCGCGGCAATCTACGACGCAGCCGGCACCGGGGTGAGACGCAATTCAGGGCGGCACCGTCTGGCAGGCAAAGTCGGGCTGGCAGGCAAAGTCGGGAAGGCGCCGTCGCCGACTCGCAGCGGCGCGCGCAGAGCAGCGATTGGTAGCCCCAACGGGATTTGAACCCGTGCTTGATGGCTGAGAACCACCCGTCCTGGACCGGACTAGACTATGGGGCCACTCGCGCTCTGGACTGACTCTGGACTCGTGCTCTCGGCGGATCTGCCACCGTTTCGTGGGTGGTCGGTTTCGTCGAAAGAGGGCGGGAAAGATACTGACGACCGATGGTCATGCCAAGTCCCAGAACCAGGAATTGTCGCCGCGATTCGAGTCGGAAGGCCGGCGCCATCGACCGCCGACTCGTCCTGCTGCTACTGCTCCTCGCAGCGAGCGGAGTCGCGGTCATCGCACTCCTGCGCAAAGACTCGGATCCTTCCGGTTCAACCCACCACGCGGCCCCCTCCAGCGTGGCGGCGCCGGTTGCGAACGTGTCGCGACCGCCGACCGACACTCGTCCGCTGACGGACCGAATTGCCGCGGCGGCGAAAGACTCCATGCGCCCCGCGACCGTGACGCTGCCGGTCGAGGACCCGAACGGCGAGGTGCTGACCTCGGTCGTGGCCTTGAGCTACTCCCGATTCTCCGAGCCCTCGGGCCTGCGCATCGAAGTCGTGGCGAACCGCGGGATCGTCGCCCTGACCGCTCCGCGTCTCTGCCCGGATCTTGATCTGCTGCTCCTATCGGCGCCTGGCATCGCACCGCGCACGTTCCGCGAACTCCCGTTCCCTGGTGGCGACACGACCATCGATCGGTTGCGCTTCGCGCCAGGCGCGACCTTGCGCGGCCGCGTCGTCGGCCCGGCAAATGAGCCGTTGGCGAAGCGCGCGGTCACGCTGTTCGACGCCAACTCGACGCCACTCGATCGCGCCACCGGCCGAACGCTGCCGCTCGCGACGGCGACCAGTGACGCGCAGGGCGGGTTCATTTTTCGTCACGTCCACGCTCGAGTCGTGCGCTGCGAGATCGAGGGCGGAGACGGCCTTGCTGGAACGGTCCTCGCCGAGGCGATCGCCGGAGAGACACCGGTCGAACTCGCGGTACGCGGGGTCGAACCGCCGCTGACGGGGGTCGTGGTCGACGGCGCCGGGAAGCCGGTCGCCGGAGCCGTGGTCGCGGCGACCATGGCCGGCCCGATCGAGCGTTGTTGCCAGCGGGCGACGTGCGACGCCGAGGGGCGCTTCAAGCTCGACCGCCTCGCGCGCGGTTACTACGTCCTCGAAGCCTCCGCCCGCGGGTTTGTGCCGCGATTGGTGCCGCGCGCCCACTCCGGCACCGCGGGCATCCCACTCGTGCTCGACGCGGCCGCCATCGCCGAGCTCGAACTGGTCGGAGCGCCGCGCGACCTCGACTTGCCTCTGCTCTGGCGAACGCTCGACGGATCAGGCGCACGCCGGCGCGCGACCGGCGCGTTCCAGTTCTGCCGCTGGCGCGACGGCAAGGCGCTCCTCACTGGCGTGCCGCCCGGGCGCCACGCCTTCGAGATCCGCGTGCCGGGCGCGGCGCCGTTTCAGACCACGGCGCTGGTGTTCGAGGCGGGACGCACGACACTGCTCGGCACCTGGGAGCTTGCGGCAGGGACGTCGATCGTCGCGCACGTGACCGGTCCCGACGGGCGAGCGATCGGCGGTCGCGCGGCGCTCGCGGCGGCGTTCCAGGAAGCGCTCATGGTCGATCGCGAGGTGTTCGCGCTCGCCGACCATGAGGAACGGGCGGTGAACGGCGACGGCACGCTGCGCTGGGACGACCTGCCATCTGGCCCACGGACGGTGGCGCTGCGTGCGTCCGGCTGCGCGGACCGCACTCTGGCGATCGAGCTGCCTCTGTCCGGGACGCTCGACCTCGGGACGATCGCGCTCGAAGCGGCGGGCTCGTTGGAAGGCGTCGTGCGGCGTCTCTCCGGCGTGCCGCTCGGCGATGCCACCGTGATGGCGGAGCGTGTCGGCGGCGCGCAATTCGAGGTCGTGACCGCCGCCGACGGCACCTACCAATTCGC
>SHYZ01000109.1 GCA_009692535.1 Myxococcales bacterium | reverse complement strand
TCACGCTCGGCGTCGGCGAGCGCCACCATTCGCTGCTCCTCGAGCTCGCGACGCTGGCCAGCGAGCTGGGCCTGTCGCTGCCCGTCGAGCGCCTCCAGCTCCGCTGTGCTCTGCGCCTCGAGCGCGGCGATACGCTCAGCTGCCCCCGCGCGGCTCCGCTCGTGTGCGAGCCGCTCGGTGTCGAGCTCCTCACCAGCAGCCTGTGCGGCGGCCACATGGCGGCGCTTGAGGCCGGTGGCCTCTTCGTGCGCTAGCTTGATCTCCTGCAGGCCGGCGTCGATGCGGGTCCTGAGGCCCTTCTCGCGCTCGAGGCCGGCCGCCCGCTCCGCGGTGGTCTGGCCGAGCGACGCACGCGTTTCGACCAGCTGCTCCTCGGTCTCGAGCAGCGAGGTCTCGTGCTCCTTCTGCTTTTGCGTCAGCAGCTTGACCTTGTCGCGCCCCGACTTGATGTCCTGCTCGCGGTGCTCGAGCTCGTCTCGCAGCTCGTCGGCGTCGCGATCCTTCTGCGCAATGAGGTCGCGAAGGTGCTTGAAGTCTTTCTCGCGCGAGACCGGCGCACCGGTCGCAGCGCGTGCGGCGTCGAGGTCGTGGCGCAGCTTCGCGTTCTCCTGCTCGAGCGCGACCAAGTTGCCCACCTTGCCCGGATTGACCGGCGCGTTGCGGAGTTCGGTCGACTCGACGCGCTCGGGCGGGAGCTCGTCGAGCCCGAGCTCGTCGGCAGCGCCGCCTAGTGCGCGCACCTGCGTCGTGAGGCGGTCTTCGAATGAGAAGGGGCGCGACTTGGGCGCGCTCCCGCTCGAGATTGCGGCGAAGGCGGCGTCGGCCTCGGCGTCGTCGAGCCCCGCGAGGGGGTTGCCTATCGGATCGCCAACCGCACCATCGACCAGATCGGCCACGGGTGCGCTAGCGAGCTCGTGGATCGAGACGACACGAGTTGGCTCTGCGTCTTCCATGTCGAGCGTGACCTCTTCTTCGCTGCTCACCTCGTGGGCGCGGAGGAGGCCGGCGAGCGCGGCGGCGAGGTCGGTGGCGTTGAGCGCGCGGCGATCGAGGTAGGCATCGGCGCCGCTGGCGAGCTCTCGGTGTTGCTCGAGGTCGGCGGCGGGAACCGATGCGGTCACGATCGCGATCGGGACCTTGTCACCGACCGTCTTGCGGAGCTTGTTGTAGGTCGCGAAGCCCTCGCGCTTGGGCAACTCGACGGCGACGACCACGAGGTCGGGCATCAGCTCGCGCGCGAGCCGTGCGCCGGTGGCGGCATCGCCGGCGGCGTGGACTGCCACCCGATGCGTCGCGAGATGGCGGCGCAGGCTGTCTTCGAAGGACCGGTCCGTGTCGATGAGCAGCAGTTGGCGGTCGAACATAGCGGGCGGCCAGTCTAGCAGAGCAGGCGCGGGCGATCCGTTGCGGAGTGCTCACGCACAGCGGGCGCACCTCGGGTGCCCGCCTTAGTCGAGCGAGGTCGAGACCAGGCGTACGAGGTCGTCTTCGCCGAGGTCGGAGGTGAACGCATAGCCGATGCCGCGCTCGCGCACGAAGACGACGTGGTAGCCGCGCTCACTCGCCGACCAGATCTCGCGCTGCCCCACGCTGCGACGGCGGGTGGCCGGTGGCGCGATGCCAGCCGCGTCAAAGACGTGCACCGTCATTTGCGAGGGACCGATACGGTAGATGAGCTGCGCCGCATCGCGATCCCGCAAGTGCGAGAGCCGCGCACCGACGAACGACGCGCTCGGATGGCGCAGGCGCGGCGGGCGAACCGGCACCGGGACCTTGCCGACCATCCACGCCTGCACCTCGTCCTCGGCGCCCTGCACCTCGATGGGGAGGTTGCGCTCGTGGACACGGATCGCATCGCCCACGACCTCGGCCGGCGTGGCGCGCCCCTCACGAATGAGGAAGCCCGCGCTCGCGGCGACCAGAAAGGTGGCCGCCGCCGCACCGACGAGGAGACGCGAGCGACGGCGCTGCGGCGCGATGGCGACTGCGTCAAAGTCATCGAGGGTCTTGAGCACGCGGCGGCGGAGCCAGGGCGGCGCCGTCGGGCGCGAGAGGCCCGCCCGCACCTCACGGCGGCAGGCCGCCTCGGCAGCGAGCGTGTCGCGGCACGGCGTGCAGGCGTCGAGGTGACAGAGGGCGAGATCGCGATCCTCGGGGCCTAGCTCGCCGTCGAGCAGCGGCAGCGCGAGCCGGGCGACGTCCTGGCAGCCGAAGGCCGGACTCATGCGAGCCCGCGTTCACGTCGGTAGCGCGCAAGGTCGACTGTGTTGGCGCTGCCGGTAGTTGCCGGCTCGGCCACCGGCTCGGCCGCTGGTGCCGCGATCCCCTGTGCAGTCGCATGCTCGCGCAGCGCCGTGGCGAGCGCCCGCCGCCCGCGGTGCAGCCGCGACATCACGGTGCCGATCGGGCAGTCCATGACCTCGGCGATCTCGCGGTACGTGAGCTCCTCGAGGTCGCAGAGCAGCACCGCGATGCGGTAGTCGGTCGGCAGGGCGTCGAGCGCACGCTGGACCTCGGCGGAGAACGTGCGCTGCAGTTCTGCAGGTGGCGCTGCGGCCGCGAGGCGCTCGTCGCCGGCGACCTCCTCGGCGAGCTCCTGCGCGAGCGCGCGATCGCGGCGTGCGCGATGCCAGCTGTTCACGAACAGGTTGTGGAGGATGCGGAAGAGCCACGCCTTGCAGTTCGAGCCGGGCACGAAGGTGTGCCACGACCGGTAGGCGCGGAGCATCGTCTCCTGCACGAGGTCCTCGGCGTCGCGGGCGTTGCGCGAGAAGCGCACCGCGAGCGCGTAGAGCGCGTCGAGGTGGGGCAGCGCCTCCCGCTCATACTCCTCGCGAGGGTTCGGTTCGGGTGGTCTGCGGTCCAGGATTCGCATTCAGTACCGGACAGTACCGGACCCGTGTTCCGGCTATTCCCGAGGCTAGCACGCGCGCCGGCGCCTGCTCCGGCGCCGAGCTAGAGGAGCGACTCGAGCGTGCGGTGCTCGACGCCGAGCGCGCCGGCGACCGCCTCGTGCGGACAGTGGCCGGCGATCGTGTTGACGCCGCGGGCGAGCGCCCGGTCGCTGCGTGCTGCCTTCACGAGCCCATGGTCAGCGAGCATGCGCGCGTAGCCGATGGTCGCGTTGCAGAGCGCGAAGGTCGACGTGCGCGACACTGCGCCGGGCATGTTCGCGACGGCGTAGTGGACGACGCCATGCACCATGTAGGTCGGGTTGTCGTGCGTCGTCGGGCGGCAGGTCTCGACGCAGCCGCCTTGATCGACCGCGACGTCGACGATCACCGAGCCTGGCTCCATGGTGGCGACCATCGCCTCGCTCACGAGTCGCGGCGCGCGCGCGCCGGCGACCAGCACCGCGCCGATGAGCAGGTCGGAGTTGCGCACCGCTTCGTCGATGGTGTGCGGATCGCTGTGCAGTGTCGCGAGACGACCCTGGTAGATGTCGTCGAGGTAGGCGAGCACGTCGCGGTTCACGTCGAGCACCGTGACCTGGGCGCCGAACCCGACCGCGATGCGCGCGGCGTTCTGTCCGACCACGCCGCCGCCGATGATGGTGACGCGCCCGCGTCGTACGCCCGGCACGCCGCCGAGGAGCACGCCCTTGCCGCCGTGCGCCTTCTCGAGGCAGCCCGCGCCGACCTGCACCGCCATGCGTCCGGCGACCGCGCTCATCGGCGTGAGCAGCGGCAGCTTGCCGTCGACGGTTTCGATCGTCTCGTAGGCGACGCCGGTGACCTTGCGGTCGAGCATCACCTTGCCGAGCTCAGGCGCGGCCGCGAGGTGCAGGTAGGTGTAGACGATCTGCCCCTCCCGCATGTGCGGGTACTCCTCGGGGAGCGGCTCCTTGACCTTCACGATCATCTCGGCGCGCTTCCAGACCTCGTCGCGCGAGGTGATGATCGACGCGCCGGCCTTGACGAAGTCGTCGTCGCTGATGCCTGAGCCGATGCCGGCGCCCTGCTGCACCAGCACGTTGTGGCCGCGCGAGACCAGGATGCGCACGCCCGCGGGAACCATGCCGATGCGGTATTCGCGGACCTTCACTTCGGTGGGGACGCCGATGATCATGCGAGGACTATCCTCCGCGGCCCCGGGCGGCGTCAACGCGCTGCCGTCAGGAGCGCGTGCTGACGGAGCGAACGGTCACGCCGGCAGCGGCCTCGATCGCCTTCACCTGGGCGGCGATGTCCTCGCCGCCCACGCCGAGCGCGCGCGCGTGGCTCGTGACCTGGTGGATCGCGGCGAGCGCGGGGAGCGGCACGCCGCGCGCGGCGCCCTCGGCGAGCGCGAGCGCCTGATCCTTGTGCAGCAGATCGAGCGTGAAGTGCGCGTCGAAGTCGCGCCGCGCGATCTGGCCGCCCTTGAATGCCCAGTACGGCGACGCGAAGCCCGACGCCTGCACGACCTCGAGCAGCGTCTCGATCGAGATGCCGGCGTGCGCTGCGAGCACGGCGCCCTCGGCGAGTCCCTCGAGCATGAACGAGATGATCATGTTGCCGACGAGCTTGGTCATCGCGGCAGCGCCGTGTGGGCCGACGTAAATCGCACGCGCGGTGAACGCGCCGAGCACCGGCAGGAGCTCATCGTGAAGCTCGCGCGGGCCGCCGGTCATCGCGACGAGTGTGCCGGCCTGCGCGCCGAGCCTGGAGCCGGTAACCGGCGCCTCGAGGTAGCCGACGCCACGCGCGGCGGCGGCGGCGGCGAGGCGCAGCGACGCAGGGACGCCGATGGTGCTGGTGTCGATGAAGCGCGCGCCCTCGCGGAGACCGGCGAGCAGGCCATCGTCGGCGAAGGCGACGTGCTCGAGCGCCATGGGATCGGCGAGGCAGGTGATCACGATATCGGAGGCGAGGGCGAGCGCGCGGGGCGTGGGAGCCACGTGAGCACCGTCGACGGCGAGGGGGGCGGCACGGCTGGGAGTGCGGTTCCACACCGTGAGTGGGAAGCCCTTAGTGAGCAGGCAGCGCGCCATCCCGGCGCCCATCGTTCCGAGCCCGGCAAAGCCGATGCGTGGCGTCATGGTCGTGCGTCTACCACGCCGTGCGCGGGGCGTGGGCCAAGCATGCGCCCCGGCGAATCCTCGAGTTGCGCTATCCGGCGTGGCCGAGACCGAGGCCACAGTCGGGGCACTCGGCGGCGTCGTCGGGGACTGCGCTGCCACACGCGGGGCAGGGGAGCGCGCCGTCTGGTGCTGCGACGAACACCGGCAGCTCGGCGCCGTCGAGCGCGACGAGGGCTTGGAAGCGGTCGCGGATCACGGCTGCGATACGGGGTGCGTCTTCGGCGCGGGCGAGCAGGAGGAGTTTCGGCGCGCAGCCGGTGGTGCAGTGGTCGTCGCGGCCGAGCGTCACCGGCACGTCGGCGTCGAGGCAGGCACCGGCGACCTCCTTGGCCTCTAGGAGCGGAAGCTGCATCACCGGCACGAGTTCGGCGCCTGACAGCGCGTGCTCTGCGTCGCGAGAGTTCATGCGCGCAGCATAGCCGATGCAACAAGCTCAGCTTCGGTAGTCGGCGTTCAGCTTCACGTAGTCGTGGCCGAGGTCGCAGGTGTGGATGCTCGCCTCGGCGCGGCCGACGCCGAGGTGCAGTCGCACGGTGTACGCGGGCAGGCTCATCACGGCGTGCGCGCGGGCCTCGAGGCCGGGCTCGCGCGCGGTGAGGCCGAGGCCGCGCTCGACGAGCAGCACGTCGTCGAGGTGGAGCGCGAGGCGCTCGGGGACGAGTGGGACGCCGGCGTTTCCGGCGGCGCAGAGGATGCGGCCCCAGTTGGGGTCGCGGCCGTAAAAGGCGGTCTTGCAGAGCGGCGACTCGGCGATGCGACGGGCGACGCGGCGGGCATCGGCTTCGCTCTTCGCGCCGGTGACGCGGATGCGCACGAGGTGGCGCGCGCCTTCGCCGTCTTTGACGAGCATGAGCGCGAGCTCGTGGAGCAGCTCGAAGAGGGCGGTGCGCAGCTTGGCGCCGGCGCCAGCGTCGGAGGTGATGGCGGCGTTTGCGGCCGCGCCGCCGGCAAAGAGGAATACGGAGTCGTTGGTCGACGTGTCGCCGTCGACGGTGACGCGGTTGTAGGTGCCGTCGACTGCTGCCGCCAGCGTGCGGCGCAGCCACGCCGGTGCGCACGCAGCGTCGGTGGCGAGGAAGGTCAGCGTGGTCGCCATGTTCGGCGCGATCATGCCCGCGCCCTTGGTGCAGCCGGCCAGGATCACGCGGCGGCGCCCGAGCGTGAGCGTGCGCGTGGCGGCCTTCACGCCGCTGTCGGTGGTGAGGATGGCGTGCGCGAAGCCGGCGAACCCGCCTGCGTTGAGGTCGGCGCCTGCGCGCCCGATGCCGTCGGCGACGCGGTCCATCGGCAGCGGCACGCCGATCACGCCGGTCGAGGCGACGGCCCACTCGCGCGCGTTGCCGCCGGCGGCGGTGGCGGCGAAGCGCGTCATCGCTTCGGCATCACGCAGCCCGGCAGCGCCGGTGCAGGCGTTGGCGTTGCCCGAGTTTACGATGACGCCGCGCAGCCGTCCCGCGCGCACGCGGGCCTCCGACACGCGCACCGGCGCAGCACGCACGCGGTTGCGGGTAAAGACGGCGGCGGCGGGCACCAGCGCACCGGCGTCGAGCAGCGCGACATCGTGGCGCTCAGTGCCGGACTTTTTTACGCCGGCGGCGACACTGGCGAAGCGGAAGCCGGGGACGACGACTGCGCCGAGCTCGTCCATGTCCTCTGGCGCGGCACTCACGCGGTTACGCGGTCGGCTCTGACGAGGCGCCGTGGCACTTCTTGTACTTTTTGCCGTTGCCGCAGGGGCACGGATCGTTCCGGCCGACCTTGGGCTCTTCGCGCCTGACGGTGGCCTGCTTGACTGCCGCGGGGCGCGCTGCGCCGCCGGCCGCGCCGCTCGACTGGGCCGGCTTGGCTCCAGCCTGGGCCTCCGACTGGCCCCCGGCGTCGGCGCTCGCGTGCGACGCGACCATGCGCCGCTGCTTGTGCTCGAACTCGGGCAACGCGGTCTCCTCGCGGACGATCTGCACGCGGAACACCTTGGTGCCGACGTTGCGGGCGATGAGGCCCATCATCTCGGCGAAGAGCGTGTAGCCCTCCTTCTTGTACTCCTGCTTCGGATCCTTCTGGCCGTAGCCGCGCAGCCCGATCCCCTCGCGCAGGTGATCCATCGCCTTGAGGTGCTCGATCCAGTGCGAGTCGATCTCCTCGAGGAAGAAGTGGCGCGCGAAGTAGAGGAAAAATGGGACGCCGAGCTCCTTCTCGCGGGCGAGCAAGCGCTCCTCGACCTGGGTCCAGAGCGCCAACGCCAGCTCATCGCGGCTCGCCGCGCTGCGGTCGGAGCGAAGCTTCGTGTTGAACTGCTCGGCGAGCGCGGCCTCGAGCTGCGTGTGATCCCAGTCGTCGGGCGCGACGCGCGCGGGGCACGACTCGTCGAGCGTCAAGCTGAGCAGCTGCTCGGCGAGATCGTAGATCCGCTCGCGCTGCTGGATCATCGACGCTGAAATGGTCGCGATGGCCGCGTCCTCGAGCTCGGCGCGTGGCCCTTCGAACCGCTTCTCCACGTCGCAGAGCGCGCCGTACTGCCGCCAGAGCTCGCCGCGCAGCTGGCGCCAAGTGCGTACGGGCGGGGCGGGCAGCTCCACGCCGTCGGCCGCAGGTGGCGGCACGGGTGCTGGCGCGTAGAACCGATCGAGCATGCGCGAGATCTCGGGACGAATCTCCCCGGCCAGCGACTCGCGCGTCCACTCGCCGCTCGTCGTCGGCACGACCGGCAGCTCGCCCGCCTTCCTTTGCGCCTCGGTGAGCGGCAGCTCGTAGCGTCCCTCGAGCACCTGCCGGCGCAGCGCGTAGACCGACTTGCGCTGCTGGTTCATCACGTCGTCGTACTCGAGCAGGTGCTTGCGCAGATCGAAGTTGTGCCCCTCGACCTTGCGCTGCGCGTTCTCGATCGAGCGGTTCACCCACGGGTGCTCGATCGGGACGTCTTCCTCCATGCCGAGGCGCTCGAGGATCCCGCTGATCCGCTCGGTGCCAAAGACGCGCAGCAGATCATCCTGCAGCGATAGGTAGAAGCGTGACGAGCCGGGGTCACCCTGACGGCCCGACCGACCGCGCAGCTGGTTGTCGATGCGGCGCGACTCGTGTCGCTCGGTGCCGAGGATGTGGAGCCCGCCCGCGGCCAGCACCTGCTCGCGCTCCGCGGCGCACTCCACGCGAATCCGCGCGAGCACTTCCTTGTGCGCGTCGGGCGCGACGGCGGGGTCGGCCTCCTCGCGCGCCATGAACTCGGCGTTCCCACCGAGCACGATGTCGGTGCCGCGGCCGGCCATGTTGGTCGCGATCGTGATCGCCCCCTTCCGTCCCGCCTGCGCAACGATGCGCGCCTCATTCTCGTGGAACTTGGCGTTGAGCACCGAGTGCGGCAGCCCCTTCTTCTTGAGGAACTGCGAGATCACCTCGGACTTCTCGACGGAGATCGTGCCGACCAGCACCGGCTGCCCGCGCCCGTGGGCCTCCTCGATCTCCTCGAGCACCGCGCGGAACTTTCCTTTCTCGTTCTTGTAGACGAGGTCGGAGCGGTCGTCGCGAATCATCGGCTTGTTGGTCGGGACCACGAGCACGCCGAGCTTGTAGATCTTGTGCAGTTCTTCCGCCTCGGTCTCGGCGGTGCCGGTCATGCCGCCAACCTTGGCGTACATGCGGAAGTAGTTCTGGAAGCTGACCGTCGCGAGGGTCTGGTTCTCCTCTTCGACCTCGACGTGCTCCTTGGCCTCGATCGCCTGATGCAGCCCGTCGGACCAGCGCCGCCCCGGCATCTTGCGGCCGGTGTGCTCGTCGATGATGACGACCTTCCCCTGCTCGACGAGGTAGTTGACGTCCTTCTTGTAGAGCGTGTGCGCGCGCAGCGCCTGGACGACGTGGTGGTTCCACGCGAGGTTCTTTGGGTCGTAGAGGTTGCTCAGTCCGAGCAGCTGCTCGAGCCGCTCGATCCCCTGATCCGTGAGCATCGCCGAGTGCGCCTTCTCGTCGACGGTGTAGTCGACGTCGAGCTTGAGCCGCGGGATCAGCGCGTTCACCTTCTCGTAGAGGTCGGCCGACTGCTCCGCGGGACCGCTGATGATGAGCGGCGTGCGCGCCTCGTCGATGAGGATCGAGTCGACCTCGTCGACGACCGCGTAGTGGAGCTCGCGCTGGACCATGCGGTCGGGCGACAGCTTCATGTTGTCGCGCAGGTAGTCGAAGCCGAACTCGTTGTTCTGGCCGTAGGTGATGTCCGAGCGGTAGGCGCGCTGGCGTTCGTCGTCGGTGATGCCATGCACGACCACGCCGACCGAGAGCCCCAGCGCGTTGTGGATCCGCCCCATCCACTCGGCGTCGCGGCGCGCGAGGTAGTCGTTCACCGTGACGACATGGACGCCCTTGCCGACGAGCGCGTTCAGGTACGCCGGCAGCGTGGAGACGAGCGTCTTCCCCTCGCCGGTGCGCATCTCGGCGACGGTCCCCTCGTGCAGCACGGCGCCGCCGATGAGCTGCACGTCGAAGTGGCGCATGTCGAGCACGCGCCGCCCGACCTCGCGCACGGCCGCGAACGCCTCGGGGAGCAGCGCGTCGAGGCTCTCGCCGCGGTCGATGCGCCGGCGAAACTCGGGCGTGAGCGCCGCGAGGTCGGCGTCGGAGCGCGCACGCATCGCCGATTCGAGCGCGTTCACCTGCACGACGATCGGCTGCAGGCGCTTGAGTTCGCGCGCGTTCTTCGTGCCGAAGAGCTTCTTGATGAGGCTCGAGATCACGCGGGGTTTCTAGCACAAAAGCGAATGCTGGGCGTCGGTAGCCTGGGCGTTCGCTTCCTTGCGAAGGCGCGCACGCATCCTCTATGCTGCGCGCGGCAAATGGAGAATCCATGGTCGACGTCCCGGTAAAGCGTCTCCGGTTTGGTCAGACCCAGCGCAGGGATGCGTGGTGGGTCACGCCGGCGATCTCGTTCCTCATCCTTGGCTCCTTCGTGGTCTACGCCACGTGGGCTGCGTTTCAAGGCGACCACTACTTCGTCGGGAACTACCTCTCGCCCTTCTACTCGCCCGAGCTCTGGGGGGGGAGCCCGCACGCGCTCTTTGGGACCAAGCCGTCGTTCATCCCCGAGTGGGTGCCGTTCTCGCCAGCGCTGCTCATTCTATGGGCGCCCGGCGGCTTCCGCTTCACCTGCTACTACTACCGAGGCAACTACTACAAATCGATGTGGGCCGATCCGCCCGCGTGCGCCGTCGGTGAGCCGCGCAAGCACTACCTCGGCGAGAAGGTCTTCCCGCTGATCATCCAGAACCTCCACCGCTACTTCCTCTACTTCGCGGTCTTCTTCCTCTTCTTCCTCGCGCACGACGCGTGGAAGTCGTTCTGGTTCAACGATTCGTTCGGCGTCGGCGTCGGCTCGCTGATCATCACGGCCAACGTGATCCTGCTCGGCGGCTACACCTTCAGCTGCCACTCGATGCGCCACCTCGTCGGCGGGTTCCTCGACCGCTTCTCGGCGAAGCCCGCGCGCTCTTCCTGCTACGACTGCGTCTCGTCGCTCAATCGCCACCATCACCTGTGGGCGTGGTGCTCGCTCTTCTGCGTCGCGGGCTGCGACGTCTACATCCGCCTGCTGTCCAAGGGCGTGATCTGTGACTGGAGGATCTTCTAATGGCCGGCGTCGGTACCTGGGACACGCACGACTATGACGTGCTCGTGATCGGCGCAGGCGGCGCGGGGCTGCGCGCTGCGATCGAGGCTGCGCGCGCCGGCGTGAAGGTTGGCCTCATCTGCAAGTCGCTGCTCGGCAAGGCGCACACCGTCATGGCCGAAGGGGGCGTGGCGGCGGCGATGGCCAACGTCGACGACCGCGACAGCTGGAAGGTGCACTTCGCCGACACGATGCGCGGCGGGCAGTACGTGAACAACCACCGCATGGCCGAGCTGCACGCGCAGGAAGCGCCGGCGCGAGTGCGCGAGCTCGAGTCGTGGGGCGCGCTGTTCGACCGCACGCGCGAGGGGACGATCCTGCAGCGCAACTTTGGCGGCCACCGCTATCCACGGCTCGCACACGTCGGTGATCGCACCGGCCTCGAGATGATCCGCACGCTGCAGGATCACGGGATCCACCAGGGGATCGCGGTGCACATGGAGTTCACCGTCGTGTCGCTGCTCAAGGACGCCGGGCGTGTGGTCGGCGTCGTGGCATACGACCGCGAGCGTGGCCGCTTTCATGTGTTCCGCGCCGGGGCGACGGTGCTCGCGACCGGCGGCATCGGCAAGGCGTACAAGATCACCTCGAACTCGTGGGAGTACACCGGCGACGGACAGGCGCTTGCGTACGATGCTGGCGCCGACCTGCTCGACATGGAGTTCGTGCAGTTCCACCCGACCGGGATGGTCTGGCCGCCGAGCGTCGCGGGCATCCTCGTGACCGAGGGCGTGCGTGGCGAGGGGGGCGTGCTCCGCAACAGCGAGGGGCGGCGCTTCATGTTCGACGAGATTCCGGAGAACTACCGTTCGTCGACCGCGGACAACGAGGAGGAGGGGTGGCGCTACGTCACGGGCGACAAGGAGGCGCGTCGTCCGCCGGAGCTGCTCACGCGCGATCACGTCGCGCGGATGATCCGCCGTGAGGTGCGTGCGGGGCGCGGCAGCCCGCACGGCGGCGTGTTCCTCGACATCTCCTGGATCAAAAGCAAGGTCGCCGGCGGCGCGGAGCACATCAAGAAGAAGCTGCCGAGCATGTACCACCAGTTCAAGAAGCTGGCGGACATCGACATCACCGCCGAGGCGATGGAGGTCGGCCCGACAACGCATTACATGATGGGCGGCGTGAAGGTCCACGCCGAGACGCAGATGTCGACGGTGCCGGGCCTCTACGCCGCGGGCGAGGTCGCGGCGGGGCTGCATGGCGCGAACCGCCTCGGCGGGAACTCGCTCTCTGACCTGTTGGTGTTCGGCAAGCGCGCCGGCGAGAACGCGGCGAGCTTTGCGCGTGAGCACGCGGCGGCGAGCGTGGCCGACAGCGAGATCCAGTCGGTGATCGGGCGCGCGCTCCAGGCGTTCGATCGGCCGAGCGGCGAGAACCCGTTCATGGTGCAGCGCGCGCTGCAGGAGATGATGCAGGAGAACGTCGGCATCGTGCGCATCGAGAGCGAAGTCGAACACGCGCTCGGCGAGCTCGAGCTGCTCAGGGCGCGGGCGGCGAACGTCTCGGTCGACGGTCACCGCGAGTACAACCCGGGCTGGCACTGCGCGATCGACCTCGACAACATGCTCACGGTCTCCGAGGCGGTGGCACGCTGCGCGCTGGCGCGGCGTGAGAGCCGTGGCGGTCACTTCCGCGACGACCATCCCGGCAAGGACGCCGCGCTCGGCAAGGTGAACCACGTGGTCCGCAAGGGGCCAGATGGACGAATGCAGCTCGAGGCGGTGCCGGTGCTGCCGCTGCCGGCGGACTTGGCGCAGATCGTCGAGGAGAACAAGTAATGACGACCAGCGTGAGCGCGACGTTCAAGATCTGGCGCGGCGACGCCAGCGGCGGTGCCTTCGTCGAGTACCAGACGCAGCTCTCCGAGGGGATGGTGGTGCTCGACGCCGTGCACCAGATTCAGGCCGAGAGCGCGCCCGATCTCGCCTGCCGGTGGAACTGCAAGGCCGGGAAGTGCGGCTCTTGCTCGGCCGAGGTGAACGGCGTGCCGCGGCTGATGTGTATGACGCGGATGAACGATCTGCCGGTCGATCAGCCGGTGACGATCCAGCCGCTGCACACCTTCCCGATGATTCGCGACCTCGTCACCGACGTGTCGTGGAACTACCGGCAGAAGCTGAGGGTGAAGAAGTTCTCGCCGCGCGCGCCGGATCGTCCCGACGGGACCTACACGATGTACCAGCGCGACATCGAGCGCGTGCAGGAGTTTCGAAAGTGCATCGAGTGCTTCCTCTGTCAGGACGTCTGCCACGTCCTGCGCGACCACGAGAAGCACGACGAGTTCATCGGGCCGCGGCTGCTCATCTACACCGCGTCGCTCGAGATGCATCCGCTCGACGGTGAAGATCGGCTGCAGGCGCTCAAGGACGAGCACGGCATCGGCTACTGCAACATCACCAAGTGCTGCACCAAGGTGTGCCCGGAGGAGATCCGGATCACCGACAACGGGATCATTCCGCTCAAGGAGCGGGTGGTGGACGAGTTCTACGACCCGCTGAAGATCGTGCTGCGCGCGCTCGGGGTGAAAAAGCAGAAGACGGCGAAGTAACGCCGCGCCGCGGCAGCGTGGCCTACGCCGCGGGTGTCGCGGCAGCCGGGAGCCCAGCCGGTGGGGCGCCTGCGCCCGGGGTCACGCGGGCGTGCAGCATCGAGCAGAATGCGTGTCGGTAGGCCCAGGCCAAGCCGAGTTCGAGCGCGAGCAGCAGCGCGACGAGGCCCACACCGGCTGGCGCCAGCAGGATGTGGAAGGCCGCGATTCCGACGAGGATCGGCGCGAGCAGCGTGAGCGCGAGCGGGACGAAGCGGTTGCCGAGCAGCAACAGGCCAGCGGCAAGCTCGATCGCCTTGACCAGCGTGAGGAAGCCGCTGTCCACGAACGCCGTGATGAACCCGAGTGCCTTGGGCGGCGGCATCGGTTGGGCCGGAAGGAACGGGACGAAGTGGTTGAAGGCGAAGGCCGTGAAGGCCAAGCCGAGCAGCACGCGGGCGGCGGTGGTGAG